>CAVYCR010000005.1:0-157086 GCA_963767115.1 Candidatus Kaiserbacteria bacterium
CAATGTATTGCTACTCCCCAATCCCTGGTAATGATCGTAGATCGGATAGTTCTTTGGGCACTCTGCCCTGATACTTTTCAACAAGTACCTTTGCGACATCATGCAAGTATTTGCCGCGCCGGTTGTATCCCAAGCCATTCCATACTTTGAGCACCATGGTAAGGTTCGACCTTGCCAAATCTTGCATGGTGGGGAACGCTTCGAGGAATTCCTTGTACTTCACGAGGACGCGTGGCACCTGCGTCTGCTGCAGCATCACCTCGGAGACGAGTATCTTGTACGGGTCTTTGGTCTTTCTCCACCGCAAATCATGCCGCCCGTGATCTTCGTAATAATTCCAAACTTTTTTTCTGAATTCTTTTATGTGTTTTTGTGAGAAGTCCGACTTGCTACTTTTCTTCATAGTTCGTAGACGACGTCCTTGCGCTCCACGACGACTTTCCACTTGGCCTTCTTGGCATGCGCATAGAGCTTCGCGTTGGGGTTGAAGCAGATCGGCTTGGCGACGATCTCGAGAAACGGTATGTCGCTCTCGGTGTCACCCACTCCGATAGAGTTCGTGAGCATTAGGGATTCCTTGTCGATAGCGCGGCGGATAATGTATGCCTTGTCGAGTGCCTGCTCTTCCATTATTTTGCCCGTGAACTTCTCTTCGGCGTCGATCTCGTAGAGCAGGCCGTATGATTTATCGAAGCCGAGCCGCGGGCAAAACTTGTCGAGAATAGTCTTGGGTGAATGTGAAATGGCCAAGAGAAAATAGCCGCGATCCTTGAGCTCCTTGATGAGTGCGCGCGGATAGCGATACGTGCGCTTCCATTGCGCTGCGACGACCTTCTTGGAAGCGTCAGCGAGCGCACCGTAGTGCACGCCCTTCAGATGCTCGGTAAAAGCTTTGGTGACCGCTTGGATATACGCGTCGTAATCCCCTTCGCGGTTAAGCCATTTCTCGTGCTGCCGGGCATAGACCTTCTGGATGTCTTCGGGGAATACCCCGTCGCGGATCAGCTGATCGACCACTTGCACCAGAAGCGACGAACGGAAGATCGTGCCGTCCACGTCAAAAACCGCTACTTTCCTTTTGGCAGGGGTCGCCATGACTCTATGGTACACAATTCAACAAAGATGCGAAATCTATTGCATGAGCATATAAATGGGACTATATTTCACAAGGTTTTGTTCTAAACAAGACTGGATAGGAATCCTAAAGAGGAAGCAGGATAATGGCGGCATTGGCTATTCGTAATAAAGATAAAGTTCTCGTCACGTTCCCAGATGGCTCTGAACACGGGAGACGCAGTCTCCGAAGGCTACAAGAAACTGCACTAGAACTCTTAGAGTCAGGGCAACTTTCGAACGACCACGCAACTAGTGTTCTTCAATGTATTCCTGATGATCATAAAAGAGTTCTATTGTCATGCGTCGAGGTTGCTGCTGGCGCTCGTGATACCGACCCAAAATATTGGATACGACTCTTCATTATCGCAATTGCGGATAAAAAGAGACAAAGCCCTGCCGATATCGTTCAGGCGATTCTTAATGATAAATCAATCATTGGGCATATAATTTCAGAGAAGGTTTTCCGCCGTTCACTGGAAAAATAGTTCATCCTTGCCGCCGGTAAACCCGGCGGCTGTTTTTTTATTTCGATTTCGGCCAGCGTTTCTCGGCTTCAGGATAGAGCTTGGTGAGCGCGTGGATGTGGCAGTCGTGCTTGCGTGCCGGGCAGACATAGCGGCCGTAGAGGACGAGGCCGTTGTTTACATATTTCCAATCTTTCTTGGGGATGAGCGCCTCCAAATCTTTTGAGATCTTGGTGAGATCAGTCTGGTCGGTGAGATCGAAACGCAGTGCGAAGCGCCGCACATGAGTGTCGGTAGGTATTCCCTCCCAAGTGTCGTAGAGCTCGCCAAGCACTACATTTGCAGTCTTGTATGCGACACCAGGAAGTGTCACCAAGTCTTTGACTGTCTTGGGGATCTTGCCGCCAAAATCTTTTTCTATCATCTGCGCGGAAGCGATGATCGCCTTGGCTTTGTTGCGGTGAAATGAGACCGAGCCGATCTCTTTGTCGAAAGTCGTGTATTGAGCGGCGGCAAAATCCTTCGGTGTCTTGTATTTCTTGTAGAGCGACTCGGTCACTTTGTTGACCTGCTTGTCGGTCGTCTGCGCGGAGAGCATTACGGCTATGAGAAGCTGTATCGGAGTCTTGTAATGCAGCTCTGTCTTGGGCTCGGGGTACGCCTTCTTGAGATAGGCGACGATTTTCTTCGCTCGCGCGACGCGTTCGGTGTGTTTGGCGGCAGAGGTCATCGGTCCACTCTATCATGAGGACTGAAGCACGCTATAGATCACGAGCCGGTGGTCGTAGGTGTCGCCCCCATTGACCCAGCTGCCGCCGCAAGTGATCAGGTTGAGTCGCGCCTCGTCACGCTCCCCGAAGAGCTTCTGGGTCGGCACCGATTGGTACGGATACAGCTCGATATCGGTCACGACGAAGTGCAGCTTCTTTCCCCCGTTGGTATCGACATAGATGCTGTCGCCCACTTTTACGCTGTCGAGATGCTTGAAGACGCCGTCGAGCCCGAGGCCGTTGTCGACATGCCCGTCGATGACTGCGCTGCCGAGAGTACCGGGCACCGTGCCAGGCTGGTACCACGCGACGTCGGTGAAATTGTCGGGCGCGCGCATATTGCCCTGCGCGTTCACGCCCACGTATTGCACGGCGGCGTTGACCCCTATCGAAGGGATGCGCAGGCGCGCGGGCTCGGACGACGTAGCGACGAGCGTAGACGGAGTCGAGGTCGCGACGTAGCTCAAGACGGCCGGCCCGGTGTCGGGATCGTACCAGAGCGCGTGCACGAGCGTCGCGCCAAACACGATCATCGCCACAAGGGCGATGATCAGTGCGAACGTTACCGAGGTTCGAGTGTTCAAGACATCATTAGATACCTCGCCTCATGAAAGTTTGATGAGGGCTAGGCCATCTTTTTGACTGCTTTTTTGGCGACCTTCGTGGTCGTTTTGACGGCCTTTTTCACAGCCTTCTTGGCGTGAGCCGTGTCTTTGCCGAGCTCCTTCACGAGCTCCTGCCAGTTGGCCTTGAGCTCCTTGGCTGCGCGCTGCACCTCAGCTTGGTTCTGAACGCGCATACCCTCGAAGGTCTTGGCGGTGCTCATGACGATCTTCTCGATCGTTGCACGATCGACCTTCTTGGCCTGCTTGGCCGCCTTCATGACCTGTGATTTCATGTCGGTTGCCCACTTAGCTGCGACCTTGCGGTTCTTCGTGGCCTTCGGGCTCGCGTAGAAATAATACCCCATTGCTGCAGCTCCAGCTGCCGCAGCAGCTGCTGCAGCGAGTGCTGCCTTACCTCCTACACCTGACGATTTCTTTTGATTTGCCATATGGATATGGTTAATCTAGTAAATAAAGATCAATGATTCGCGCTCATTCTGATTTCTTACGGCGTGTCTGAAACCGCTTGAGCGCTGAATTGGCGAGCGTCGATATATGACGCCATTTGAAACCTTCCTCCCGTACACGCGCACGTACGCGCGCGATGTCGGAGCGCATGAGAGCGCTTTCTTCGGACACGTCGCGCGAGATGTCCTCGACGTATCCGAGGATGCGCAGTACTCTCCAGAGGATGAAACAGGCGAGAATTCCGAGAAGGATCACCACGACGGTCGTCACTACGAAGAAGACGTCCATCTGCAGGAATTGGTTCATATGACAACAGTATACTATATCGCCGGAGTAGGGATCATGAAAAAAGCAGGACGGTATTGCGCAGCTCCTGCCGCCTCGCTTTGTGGTCGGGCACGGTACGCGCCACCAGCTGCCAAAAAGCTTTGGAATGGTTCATGGCGCCGAGGTGGCAGAGCTCGTGGACGATGATGTAGTCGCGCAAGTGCGCCGGCAAGGCCGCGATCTTGTAATTGAACCTGATCGAACCGCGCGTACTACAGCTTCCCCACCGGCTCTTCTGCGCGCCGATCTTGACCGTAGTGTAGGCGTATCCATAGACGTTGTTGAAAGACGCGAGGCGCTCCTGTGCCATCTCGTAGGCGCGCGCCTTCAGCAGGCTGATCTCGGCGCGCTGCAGCTTGATCACGTTGTAACTTTTGGTGCGTTCGATCTCGCGGGCGATCCATACGGAGTGCTTCTTGAGGAAATCCTCGATGTCATGAGCGCTGTAGCGCATCGCGGCACTCACCGCGACTGTGCCGTCGGGCTTCACGCGCACGCGCATACTTCTACTTCTCTTACTTCGCTTGAGCGTGTATCTGAATCCCATGCTTGTAGGATACACGATACGCCACCACTTGCGCGAGAATGATGAAGTAGTATATTCCAAATACGTCAATATCAAAAAGGGGTTCGTGATGTTGGGGAAATCAGTCTTGGTCTTTCCAGTCATAGGGTTGCTCATATCCACACCGGCACTCGCACACGACTTCTGGTCGAACGGGGAAGAGGTGCCGGCTTGGGTCAAGGCGGAGTGCTGCGGCAAAGGCGACGCACATCACATCCGAGCAGGTGCAGTGCATATCAGGCCGGACGGATATCATGTCGACGGTATCCAGACGGTTATTGCGATTGACAAAACGCTCCCTTCTCTTGATGGCAGTTATTGGGCGTTTTGGAATCCTCGCAACGAGCCCGCTCCGCCGATTATTTGCTTCTTTGCACCGCTCAACGGTGCCGAAGCATGGCACCGAATATTCAAATTGGCGGGAGGTCTTGCCTTGTTGACCATCGCCACTGCCGTGCTCATCAAAGTGCGCAAATGATTCTCACGTATGCCCTCGGCCAAAAGCCGAGGGCAACTCTTTTATTTCTCCTCCAAGTCGAGGCAGACGGAATTGATGCAATAGCGCTTGCCGGTCTCCGTCGGGCCGTCGTCGAAGACGTGGCCCAAGTGGCTGCCGCAGCGCGCGCAGGTGATCTCGGTGCGGCGCATGCCGTGCGAATTATCCGAATGCGTCTCGATCGCGCCCGGAAGCGCTTGGTCAAAAGACGGCCAGCCCGTGCCGGAGTCGAACTTCGCATCCGATGAGAAGAGCGGATTGCCGCAGGCCATACAAGCATAGGTGCCATCGGCCTTCTCGTGCACGTATTCGCCCGTAAAAGGCGCTTCGGTCCCCTTCTCGCGCAGTACCTTGTATTGTTCAGGCGTGAGCGTCTTCTTCCATTCCTCCTCGTTCTCAGGCATTGGTCGTGTGGTCATATGTCAGTAGTATACCGCATTCCAAATGAAAAGGCGCGGAAATCTCCGCGCCTCTTTTCGTCATATCCGATCAATGCGGATGAAGGTGAGTATGTGCGTACCAGGTCAAAAACCCAAACAGTACTAATATACATGCCCAAAAAGCACCAACCAGAAGCTCTCTACAGTTATTCCATACGTTTTGTTGCCAATGCCTCCTCGCATTAGCATGACGAACACTTGGTAATTCCATGTAGTTCATCTTCGTTGACATTCCCACTTCCTCCCAAGGAAGGACTTCATTTTGGATGCACACAGCGTGCACCTGATTGAGGATTATCCTCCTTATCGTAAATTCGTCAAGGAAGATATGCACCGTTGGCTCAATATAAAAAGCGCGGTGTTTCTCCGCGCCTTTTTGGGCTCACCTTCTCAGAAGACGCAGTCCAGGATTCAGGAATTATCAACTTCGACGAATTCCAAACTGAGACGCATTCCGCCGAGAATTGTTAATGCCATTCCTTTTGCCTTTTCACCCTTTGTGATTAACGTGTACATTCCGTCATTTGCCTTGATGGGAACCCCTTTTGCATCGCTAACCAGATACGCGTTTGCCCCACACGCCTGACTAAGCATTTTTTCTACCTGAAAGATTCTCCATTCTTCCCCTTCAAGTGCGGAAACCTCGAACCTCGATTCTCTCATGTCTTCACTCATCTCAAGGAACTCCCTTTAAGAGCAGGGCCTTATAATATGACGAATATTATTATTTGTCAAATTGAAACCACTACCGTCGTGCGCGGGTGCGTTCGAGGTCGGTGAGAAACTGCTTGCGCAGGCGCACGCTCTCCGGCGTGATCTCGAGATATTCGTCTTCGGCCATGACCTCAAGGCCGCGCTCGATCGTGAGCGTGTACGGCGGCACGAGGTTGATCGCTTCGTCGGTGCCCGAGGCGCGCATGTTGGTGAGCTGTTTGCCCTTGGTCGGGTTGACCGACATTTCCTCGCCCTTGCGAGGTGTTGCCGATGACCATGCCTTCGTAGACTTCGGTGCGCGGGCTGATGTAGAGAACGCCGCGCTCCTGCAGGTTCCAGAGCGAGAAGCCGAGCGCTTTGCCGCTCGCCATCGAGATCATCGAGCCGACCTGCGCGCTGCTTGATCTCGCCTGCGTACGGCTGGAAGCCGACGAAGCGCGAGGACAGGATGCCCTCGCCCTTGGTGTCGAGGACGAATTGGTTGCGATAGCCGAGCAATCCGCGCGTCGGTCCTTCGAAGATCAGGCGCACTTGGTTTTCGTGCACCTTGAGGTCCTTCATGACGAATTTGCGCGTGCCGAGGCGCTCGATGATCGCGCCCTGGTAGTCTGCCGGCGTGTCGATGATGACCTCTTCGAACGGTTCGAGCTTCTTGCCGTCTTCTTCGTGGAAGATGACCTGCGGCTGCGAGACCTGCATCTCGTAGCCTTCGCGGCGCATGTTCTCGAGGAGGATCGCGATGTGCAGCTCGCCGCGGCCGGAGACCTTGAAGCCCGAGTCTGCCGATGAGAAGTCGACCTTGAGGCCGACGTTGATCTCGAGCTCTTTCTCGAGCCGGTCGCGGATCTGGCGCGAGGTGACGAACTTGCCTTCGCGGCCGGCAAAGGGCGAGTTGTTGACGAGGAAGTTGAGGGTGATGGTCGGCTCGTCGATCGAGATCGCGGGGAGCGGTTCGGCCTTCTCGTCGGTCAGTGATCGTCTCGCCGATGAAGATGTCGGGGAAGCCCGCGACCATCGCGATGTCGCCGGCATGCGACTTCGTTCGCTTCGACTTTCTGCAGGCCTTTGAAGGTGAACATCTTGATGATCTTGCCCGTGCGCGTCTCGCCTGTCGGCTTCTTGACGAACATCGGTGTACCTGATCTTGAGGACGCCCTCGTAGACGCGCACGATCGCGAGGCGGCCGAGGAAGTTGTCGTAGCCGAGGTTGAAGGGCTGGGCGCGCGCCGGCTTTTGCTGCGTCGTCATCGCGCGAGGCGGCAGCGGGACGTGCTTGAGGATCGTATCGAGAAGCGGCGTGAGGTCTGTCGATTCGTCAGTGAGCTTGAGCTTGGCGATACCCTGACGTGCCGATCGCGTAGACGACCGGGAAGTCTGACTGCTCATCGCTTGCGCCGAGCTCGAGGAAGAGTTCGAGCACCTGGTCTTCTGCGCGCTTCGGGTCGGCGGCAGGCTTGTCGATCTTGTTGATGACGACGATCGGCTTGAGGCCGAGCTCGAGCGACTTCTTGAGCACGAAACGCGTCTGCGGCATCGGGCCTTCCTGCGCGTCGACGACGAGCAAGCACGGAGTCGATCGAGCGCAGCACGCGCTCGACCTCGGAGCCGAAGTCGGCGTGGCCGGGCGTGTCGACGATGTTGATCTTGGTGTCTTTATAGAAAATCGCGGCGTTTTTGGCATAGATAGTGATCCCGCGCTCCTTCTCGAGCGTGTTGGTGTCCATCGAGACACCCTCCTCGCCGACACCGGTCTGTTTAAGCAGAGCGTCGGTAAGCGTGGTCTTCCCGTGGTCGACGTGCGCGATGATTGCGATGTTGCGGATTTCCATAAATAAAAGGCCGAAAGGCCTTACTCGAAAATACTAACATTTAAGCTCTCCTTTAGCAATTCACGCTATCGACATCAAAACATTACACCACAACCCAAAACATGAAAGTGTCGCTTTCTGGTTTAAAACCTAAAAAACAAAGCCGCGATATTAAGCGCGGCTTTCAAGGCTTGATGTCAAAGTTTTGGCGAAAGAACTTGATTGTCCTTGCGTATGAGACCCGTCGTACCGTTTTATGAGCAAGTGCTCGCGCATTCCAGCATGGAGTAACCGAGCCAGTCGGTCTCTGCGACCCCATATGCAGGCAGATGTGCACGAAATCAAAAACGTCACCGGAAATTCCACTACTAAAGCAATGGAAGAATCGTTGGCCCCATCGCGACGTGACCAGACAGAGCGATGGATGATTCTCCTCATTAAAGATCGTACGAATCTTAAACTCGCAGTGAGCGTTTCCGAGTCTTGAGCAAACGATTTCGGGAAGAGTCCACCCTAGTTTCGGAAGTACAATATCCCACCCGAGGTCATTTACCTTGCAGTAATAGTCATGCGTCAGTTTGGGCATTGCTTATTCCCCTGAAAGAGCTCCCACCCTCCTTAACGGCACGTAGGCCGTTTCCTTTTTGCTGCATACCCAGCAGAGTGCGCAGCAACCTTCGCTCCTATGAGCCGAAACTTCGACCAGGAAAAGGGTGGGATAGTCGAAGTCCGCGCTCTTCTACACTGCGGCAGAGGAACTATTTCAAAATACTCTTTATTTCCAAATGCGCAATTAAATTACTCTTATTTCAGCTGAGCGTCGATGGCGGCGGTGAAGGTCGCGAGTGCTGATGAGCAAGGCGAAACCTTGCTCATGGAAAGTTACGCGAATTAATGAGTTATACTGTAGAGCGTATGCGAAAGGGGTCATTCGCACCAGGTGAGTTTTATCATGTGTACAATCGCGGTACGGAGAAGCGTATCGTCTTTTTGGATGATGCTGATTATGAGCGCTTTCTCGCTCTCATGTACGTTTGTAACGGGACAAAGTACGTGCACCTAAGCAATATCGAGCGCCGTGAGCAAGGCGAAACCTTGCTCAAAAAGATTTTGTCAAAAGGTGTAGATCGTGGGGATACTTTAATAGATATATGCGTACATTGCCCGATGCCAAACCATTTTCATATGCTCCTGCGAGAAAAATCAGACAATGGTATCAGCAAGTTCATGCAAAAACTTACGACCGCTTATACGATGTACTTCAATAAGAAATACGAACGTTCGGGTGCCTTATTTCAAGGAGTATTTAAATCCGTTCATATTTCAGAAGATACATACCTCAAATATCTTCCCTCCTACATTCACCTCAACCCGATCAAAATGATAGAACCTATGTGGAAAGAGACCGGAATTAGAGATCTTGTCCGAGCTAAGCAATACCTGTCCCGGTATACATACTCAAGCTATCTTGATTATTGCGGTGTTGTTCGCGATGAAAATGCCATCATCAATAAGACCGCCCTTCCAGACTATTTTCCAGAACGAGATGATTTTCAAGAAGAAACTTTTGAGTGGCTTATTTTTCGAGAATAGACGTTCTATCGATTTACCTTGAGCAAGGTTTCGCCTTGCTCAGCGAATGCGAGACAAAGATTACTTCAGTTGCGCGTCGATCGCGGCGGTGAAGGTGGCGAGTGCTTCGTCGCCGGAGATGAGCTGTGTGCCGGTGATGAAGCCAGGGGTGCCTTGGATGCCGTAGCTCTCGCCTTCTTGCTCGTCGGCGGCCATCTCGGAATCGTAGGTGGATTTATTGGTCGCGACGTTGGTCTCAATGGCGGAAACGCTGATGCCTTGGATGCCGCCAGTGACCTTCTCAAGGCGCGCGAGGTTTTGGGCGGCTGTCAGGCTGTTTTCTTCGGGGTCAGTAGAATAGATCGCCGTGCGCCATGCAAAGAACTGGCCCGGGTAGAGGCTCCAGACGGCGCGCGCCCACTCGCCGTCTTGCGTGGAGTCAGCACCGAGGAATTGGAAATCCTTGAAGACGATCTTGAGCTTGCCGGTGTTTACATACTGCGTGACGAGCGTGGGCATCACGGGCGGAGTCGGGATCCCCTGCACCCCGCCGGTCTCCCACGCCTTGCAGAAGGGGCACTGGTAGTCTGACCAGAAAGCCATGACCACAGGAGCGTTCGCGCTGCCGATGTACGGCTCGCCGTCGGTCTTCACGTTTTTGATGTTGACCGCGGCCGTAGCGGCAGTGCCTGCGCCTGCCGAAGCCGCGTTTGAGGCGGCACCATGCGAGAGTCCGAGGAAAAGTCCCACTGCGATGAGAAGACCCGCGAAGACGATCGAGAGTGGGGTGTACAGAGCCGACCAATCGCGCTTGGTACGGAGCTTGCCTGCGGAATGCTCATGGGCTTCTGCAGCATGATGAACATGGGCATGCACATGGCTCGTGTGCGGGTGCGTCGTTGTATCGGTGTGTTGATGCGTTTGCTCAGGCATAGAGTTCATTCATTTTACATCATGTGGCCGAAACGCAAACGCACATGCGCATTGCGAATCATTTTTTCACTCCTTGCAAGACGTTCCAGATGTTGGGGTCTTCGCCGCCGTTGAGCTCGAAGATAGCGACACCGCGCACGCCGAGCTCACGGGCGAGATCGATCTTATCTTGGAGCGACTGCGCGTCCGGCCAGTCGACATAACGGAAGCCCAGATGCGAGTTGTAGGTTGTCGCATAGAGCGCAGCGGCGGTTGCTGCTAGGTAGGCGGAGTTGGGTGTGAGCGCCATGGCACTCGTACTTGCGGTGATGTTGGAATTGGGAGTGTAGCTGAAATCAAGCTCGCCCGCGGCGTTCCTCTGGGGAGTGATGCCGTATTGCGTGGCGAGCTGTGTCGCATAGCGCGGGTTGAAGGTCCAGAGAATGTCGTACGTGTACTGGCTGCCGGCATATGCTGTCACGTCGTATTCGTAGCCGTAGGTCGGCACGCCGATCTCGATCTTGCTCGGCTTGATCGTTTTCTCAGCAAGCGAGACTACTGATTCGACCCACGCGGGATCCGCAACCGGCGCGTAGAGCTGGGAGGACGAGGCCGCTTCGCTTGCAAGCAAGCTGTCGACGCCCTGCTGGTCGTAGGTCATCAGGCGCACGCGATCACAATATTTGTTGATCTGCGTATAATCGTTGGCGTATTCTCCGGCATCCGCCGGGACCTCGCTGCCGTAGTAAGCAGCATCGATCGGCGTGCGCGCCTCGATATCGCAAGTGACGAGCTTCGTGCCCATGCGCGCGTACAAACCCTTGAGGAACAATGAGAAATCATTCTCGAGGTTTGCGGGCTTCCCTTCGAAGTCGATGTCGATGCCGTCGTAATGATCGGTCTTCGCGAGGTTGGCGATCGAAGTCTCAAGTGCTACGCGCTCTGTAGCGCTTGAGAGGATCGTAGTCTCGGCCGATGCGTTGGACCACATCACCGTCGGTATGACGAGGACCTTCTGTGCTTTGGCTGCGGCGAGAAAAGAGACCCACGTCGAGCTCGCCATGTCGCCGTTGTCGACGATCGAGCCGTCGTTTGCTACGGAATAGACAAAAGGACTCACGTCGGTCATTTCACTCAGATGCGGCGCGACGTCCTGCGTGTCGCTCGCGACGCTCCAATACGGCATCCAACCCGAGACCTCGAAGGTCGAGGCCGCGGAAGCAGCCGCGGGCAAAGAGATAAGCAATGCAAACGCAAGCACTCCTGTATATCGCATGAATCTCATGACGCAGAAAGTATATCAGTTCTTACAGCAGACTAGTACTCTGCTTCTGCGAAACCCTCGGGCACATCATCCTCGTCCTCATCTTCTTCGTCCTCGTCGTCGCCAAAACCTGCAATGGGACTGTCGCCTTCTTCGCCGTCGCGGGCGACAAATGCATGAAACATACTGACTTCGCCGTCTGCGCCCGTGTCTTGATAGACGAAGGCAAGGTTCTGTACCTCAAACATCTTGAAGAAATCTTCCCAAGAGATCTCCATGAGATTTTCTTCGCTGTCGCCGAGATCGACGCGCAGTATCCCCTCTCCGCGGCCGTCGGTACGCACCATTGCAGGCGTCCCTTCCCTCTCCTCTATCCACTGCCGGATCTCATCATGATCGATCGTCGTGTTGCTGTCTTTTGCCATGAAAATGTTATTGAATCCCATTAATGTTCTTATTGATCCTTTCATACCAGAACTCAGATGAAATTTCAATAAAGACGGGGGTGGATAACCGCTTATCGCGGGAATTTCTTTTTCGGGGTCGGGATTTTCTTGCTAGCCAAGTAAATAATTTGGCCCTCTGTTTCGCGCCGCCGCGCTGCAAAGACCCCGAAAAAGAAATTCCCGCGATAAGCGGCCGCCCCTCTGGGGCGGCCGCGTTCGAGTTCCTGCTGAAAGTTGAATGCTAGTAGAGCGGCGTAACGACGACGGACGCGCTTGCGGTCGCCGAGTTGCCGTTGCTGTCGCTTACGGTGAAGGTCGGTTGGTAGGTGCCTGCTTGGTTGTACACGTGCGTGAAAGTCGCCGAAGACTGCGTCTGGATCGCGCTCTGCGCGGCGATCATCGGCGCTGCCTCTTGATCGCCCCAGCTGACGTTGTAGCTTAAGTTGCCGCTGAAGTTTGCCTCAGTCGCATGGACCGTCCATACACCTATCGAGCCGAGCGCGAGGGTCGTCGGTGCATCAATGCCGGTGATCGAGACCGAGGAGTTTGCGCTAGGCGGCGTCGGAGTCGGAAGCGGATTGCCACCAGTCACGGTGAATGAGACTGCATTGCTCGTGCCGTTTTCGTTTTGCACGGAGATCATGTATGTATTGGGCGTGACGAGCATCTCATACATCGGGCATGCGGTGCCCGGGGCGCAATACGGTCCGATAGAAGACGGTATCGTAATAGTGAGCGTCTCGGTAGCGTTTGCGTTGCAATTGATAGCACTCGGGCACGGAGCGACGGTGGAGGAGCTCACAGCCACGTTGCCGATCGCGCCGCCACCGAAATGCACGATGTTGTCGGCAGTAAAGCCTGTGCCGGTAATGCTCACTGTCGTACCGACAGGGCCGGAGGTCGGGTTGATCGAGAGAATCTTCACCGTGGAGGTCGAGGTAGTAGACGTGCCACATTGCGTCGCAATGCGCGCACGCGTGAGCGCACCGACATATCCGGTGGGTGTGATTCCGTTGGCGCTCTGGAATTGCTCTACGGCCTTCAGAGTGAGCGCACCAAAATAGCCGGTCGCGTTTGCCTTGAGATATCCTTGTGTTTGCAAGAATTGCTGGAGTACAGTCACGTCGGTGCTCGCAGAATCTCGCGAACCGATCATGAGGTTGTGCGACGGTACGACACACTGCCCTTGCACGGGCGTCGCCGAGACGGCAGTCGAGCTCGATGCCGCACCAGTGACAGCCATGACCGTCCCGAGTAAAGCGCTTGCTGCAGTAGTGATGTTCATATGTTGAATAAGTATAACTCTATAAATAAACCTCAGCTCTGTTAAAAGTAAGACGCAAGGCGACACAGCTTCTTACGGCAACACGACTGCAGAGGTCAGACCTCTGCAGTGATGTTGTATATTGGCTCTATTGCTCGGTTATTTGAGCATC
Source organism: Candidatus Kaiserbacteria bacterium (assembly GCA_963767115.1). Lineage (GTDB taxonomy): Bacteria > Patescibacteriota > Minisyncoccia > Phycocordibacterales > UBA2100 > UBA10103. The sequence goes on from CAVYCR010000005.1 coordinate 13,404, forward strand.
GCGCTCGCCTGCTCCTTGATCATTTTCTCGATGCGGCCCTCAAAGAGGCGCAGGGTCAAAGGCAATTTGGCGTAGAGATCAAAGACCTTGTCTTTGACGGTAAGAGTACCCTTGATGTGTGTGCCCTGCGCCGTGAAGGCGAAGTTGAGCACGTTGCCCTCCCATCTCTCCTCGATATCGCTCGCCTGCCCAGCGAGCTTGGAGCGTGAGTCGTTCAAGATCTTCTTTACCTTGGTGATAGCGGCGACTTGTGAATCCTTATGCGGGATAGATACTTGCATCCGTATGTTGTACTACATTTTTATCCGATGCTCAAACTTTCCAAATTCAAATCTCAAGGTACCTTGGAATACCAGCCTCGATTGCCTCGAAACAAACCGGTAAGAGTTTGCTGAAATCCGTACTAACAGGCGTTAACGCTTCATGCATTGGTACAAACTTAAACTCATCCAATTCTTCCTTCTGGATTTTAATATTCGATATCATATCCGCACCAAGCACACCGCCATAAAACACCCACCGAAGAGAGTCGCGCCTTGATACATATGCGACTCCCAATAATTTCGGAGTATCAATATCAACAGTAATCTCTTCTTTGGTTTCGCGTATTGCCGCTGTCATGGGCGATTCATTTGCATCAATGACGCCTCCCACCACCTGCCAATGATCTCTGTAATTCGGCTTAACGATCAGCAACTCTCCGGTCTCATTTAAAAATAAGACACCAACACCCATTTGCTTGCGAGGAAGGCTTGCCAACCATTCTTCCTGCGGCATTGGTTCTTTCATATCTGGAGAATATCACATGCTATAGTGAATGTGACTCTGGGGTCATGGAAAAAGATTTCGATGTACGGAATGAGCAGAAAAAGCGCACCGATTCGCTCGATGTGTATTTGCCTTTTTATCAGGAACGCGAGATTCGTTGGTGCAGGCTTGGTGTAAATGTCGGATTTGAACAAGACGGCACCGGTAGCGATTTCTCGCGACCTGTTTTGATACTGAGAGGGTTTAGTCGGAGAGTATGCTTGGTAATTCCCTTAACGACTTCAAAGAAACGAAATGAATATACTATTTCTATCGGAACAGTTGATGGTAAATCAGCTGCTGCAATAATCTCACAGCTTCGTTTGATAGACACACGTCATCTCGACAAACATATTGCGATCATGGATAAAGACACATTTGAGATTATACGAAAAGCCGTCAGGCATCTAATCTGACGGCGGTTACTTTTGTTCTCCCCTTTATATAGGGGCCGGGCCGAAGCCATTTGTACCAGTAACTATAGAGCTTTTTGATTAACAGTCAATGAGTTAGTACCACGTACTCGTTCCACTCCCTGTGAGTGGGAACGCTGAGCCGAGGTATTGCGGGATGCGGCCGACGATGAGGTCGAGGAGCGCTTTGTCGGAAGCTGGTACTTCGCGCAAATAATCATAGAGCGAGCCGGGCGCGCCTTCGGCGACGACGCCGTAGACCGGCATGCCGAGGTGGCGGCCGATGTACACCGCGCGCGGCAGATGGAAATCTTGGGTCACGACGATCGCGGACTCTGCTTTGAAGATGGTCTGCGCGCGGTACATCGTGCTGTAGGTGTCGAAGCCCGCATGGTCGAGGAAGATGTCTTGCGCGGGGATGCCTGCTGCGAGGAGATAGCGCTGCACAGGATTCACTTCGTTGTAATCCTTCGTCGCATTGTCGCCGCTCACGAGGATCTTCCCGACCTTGCCGGTCTCATAGAGCATGATCGCGGTATCGGCGCGTTCTTCGAGGATCGGAGAAGGCTCGCCTTCGTAGACCGAAGCACCAGGCACTATCGCGACCTGCGCGCTCGGCACGTCTTCGACCGACGTATAGATATACGGCCCCGAGGAGAGTCGCATCATCACGGGGATGCCGATCACGATAAGCGCGCAGACGAGAACTGCAACAAAAATGAGTGGAACGTAGCGGCGCACGCGAGCCATGCCGACATTATGCCCTAATTTCACCGCGGCGGAATTGGTTGACGAGGTTGTGCGCACGCCGGGTGGGTTCGGGAATGCGGTATCCCCGCGCGCATGCGAGCGTGAGGTCGATCGATTCTTGCAAGGTAATCAAATGCCCCGGCGATATGATGACTGGCGCGACATGGTCTTTGGTGCGCACGAAAGCACCAATAATTTCGTCATTCAATCTTTTATCGTGAATATATGTGAAATTCCCCGCAGTGTCCGCCGGATCTTTCCCCGAGCCATACAGGATATGTTTCGCGCAGCCGAATGTCGGCACGTCTACGATTTGTCCGAAGTGTGTCGCGATTCCCATGCGCCGCGGATGCGCGATCCCCTGCCCGTCGCACATGACCACATCGGGCTTCTTCTGTAATTGCTCCCAAGCCGTAAGAAGCGTCGGGATCTCGCGGAGTGAAAGATACCCAGGCACGTATGGAAACGTAGCGACACCGATCGCAAGCGCAGTCTCGACAATTTCGAGTGATGGCAAAGCGAGTACGACGATACAGGCGAAGAAGTCGTTAGAGAAGCGATTGTAAGAAATATCCGCGCCCGCGATCGTTCGCGGCTGCCTTTGCAGCGGCTCCAGACAAATCTCTTTGCGCAAATCGTTTTGGATACGCGTCGCTTCGGCAACCGAAACATCCCACTCATGATCCATCCTATGAATATACGCCCTCACTTACAAAAGCAAAAATCCGAGGTCTGACCTCGGATTTTTGCTGTATCGAGACAGTGCCTCGATGTTATTTAGATGACTTGGAGCGAGACGGTGTTGCTCGTGCCTTGATAGCCGCGCACCGAGATGTTGTAGGTGCCGGAAGTGACCGGCTGCTGATAGCAGGTATACGTGCCGGAGCAGTACGGTGTGATGTATTGCGGGATAGTGAAGCTGATCTGCGAACCGTTTTGTGAGTACACATTCTGGATAGTGCCGGTGCCGAAGTTGATGGTGTTGCCGCTTGTCGGGAAAGTACCGTAGAGCGTCACCTGCTGCCCGATGGTCGCGGAGGTCGGCCAGAGAGATGTGATTGTCGGCACATTGCCGTAGTTTGAGCCCGAGACAGTGACCGTCGCGCTTGCGCTGTTGGATCCAGTGGTGTTGCTGGCAGTGAAGGTGATCGTGTAGGTGCCTGTGCTCGAGTACGTGTGCGAGAAGGTCAGTGTCGCCTGAGAAGAAGCTTGCACCGACTGCGCTGACGCGGTGTTGGTAGTGCCGTCGCCCCACTGCGGCGTGACGGTGACATAACCGCCGCTCGGGTTGTTGACGACGACCGTCCACGTGCCGCTTGAGCCTGCTGTAAGGTTGGTCGGTCCTGTGACGCCGGAGATGGTCGGTGAGCCGTAGCCCACGCCGCCGTTACCGTTGAGCGAAGTGACCGTGAAAGGAATCGCGGTGGTGGAGTAACCGTTGCCGTTGGTGACGGATACATTGTACGTGCCAAGCCCGACATTCTGGCTGCCGAAGCCCGTGAGCTGCGACGGCACCGTGAAGGAAAGTGTCTGTCCGTCATTGGAGAGTATGTTGGCAATGATGCCGACGCCGAAGTGCACGCTGTTGCCACTCGAAGTGAAGCCGGAGCCGTAGACGGTGACGCTGGTGCCGGTCGCGCCGTAGTTGGGATTGAGCCACGAGATCGTCGGTGAGTTTGTGTTGCCACCGTTGCCGTTGGTGCCACTGCCGCAGTTGTAGTACGCGCCATTGGTGCCGCCGTTGTAGAGCAATGACGGATAGCTGCCGTAATAATTATTGCAACCGCACGAGCTAGAGTTGTATGTGTTGTAGGAATAGATGCCGCCGCAAGCGTACGGGTTGTACGTGACGGTAAAGGTAACGGTGTTGCTCGTACCGAGCGAGTCGACGACGTAGATATTGACCTGCGTGCCGTTCCACGAGTACGAAGTCACGTAAGAAGGAATGGTAAACGTGATCTGAGTCCCGTTGTCGTATGAGGCGATATTTGAGAGCGCATACGAGCCGAAGTAGACAGTGTTGTCGTAGGCGTCGAAGCCAGTGCCATCGATCGTTATTTGCTGACCGACCGCGCCGGTGTTTTGCGAGAGGCCGGTGAGGTTGAGGCTGACGTTGCCGTAATGATAACCATTGCCGTTGTAACCTCCGCTGTACCCACTTCCACTATTGTAACCATAAGGATTCCAAATGGGCGCGATAGGATTGGCAGGCGTTACCGGAATGATAGAAGTAATAGGACTGATCGGTTGAGCCGGTGAGACGAAGCTCGTGCCGCAGCTTACGCGCGCGATAGCTTGGCGCGTCACAGCGTCAACGATCCCCGACTGCTGCAAACCTTGCACCTGCTGGAAGTCGCGCACCGCTGCTGCCGTCGCCGCACCATAGATGCCTGTCTGCATCCAGGTGCCGCTACCCGGGAAATCTTGGTCGACCAAAAAGGCCTGTAACTGCGAGACAGCCGCTCCACGGGATCCGGATGAAAGGTTCTCTCCGATGCTTACGCAGCCGGTGTAGGTACTGCCCGCAAGCGCTGTGCTCGCGCTTATAGCAAAGACCGAGAGTCCGATGACCAGCAATGCCGTCTTTTTTGATATGTTCATATGAGGAATAAAGCCTTATTTTATGCCCCCGAATCAGTCTTTGCAGACCGAGCGAGGAGCTAATGCTCTGACTATGCATCAAAGCATACTTTCGCGCAAGTAGCGTGAAGTCATAGGCCTTTTCCGCGGCAAGTGTTTTGGGGTCGTTCTTTTTCTGCTGAAAAAGAACTCTGTTTCGCGCCGCCGCGCTGCAAAGACCCCAAAACACTTGCCGCGGAAAATGCCTACACGCGTCACGTTTATCTAGCTATGTAACATTATTGAATCGGCGATGCGGTCGCTTCTTTTTTGAGCGCAGCGATCAGGCTCGGCGATCTGAAGTATGTGGAGAGTTCGGATTGCCAATGAGCATCCGAGATACTGACATCGGGCGCGACACCGTTGCCTTGGATGGGCTGGTTGTCGTCGCGCAACGTGATGCTGTTGACGATGAGGAGTGCATACGTGGTCGAGGCATCGATCGTCGTGGTGAGCGGATACGTGTTTTCCACCGTGCCCCAGCCGCGGGTCGTCGCACCGACTACGTGTCCCAGGTGGAAGCGCTTGAATGCCGCGGTAATGACCTCGGCGGTCGACTGCGTCATACCGTCTGTAAGAAGCGCAATGTCGCCATAGCGCGCGAGCTCCGGCAGTTTGTCGGTGTCGGTGCGTACGACATTGTAAGAACCTTGATGCAGGAGGTCGAAGGCGTACTGATTCTGTCCCTGGAAATACCCGATGAAGCTCGCGGCGTCGGCCAGGGAGCCGCCGAGGTTACCGCGCAGGTCGATAATCATACTATCGAGTCCCGGAGTCGAGGAAGCATTGGCAACGCGCTTCTTGAAATTCATCCAGGGTCGTCGGCGACATGCGCGAGATGTATATATAGAGTGTTTTGCCGATCGTCGTGCTAAAGATGGTCGGCTGGATGCCGCTTTGATCGTATTGCACTTTGTTTTGCGGGATCGCTCAGGACTTCGTGTGCGTAGGTCGCTTGCGCGAGTTGCTGCTGGGCCTGTGGCGAGGTCGATGCCTCCAAAGTGTGTTTGGTGCTTTGGTATGCAGCATCGATCTGTGTTTGCGAATCGCTCGAGGTCGCGTTGATATATGAGTAGAGATTTTGTGAAGGGTTGATGTTGCTCACTTCTTGGCGCAACTGCGTCTGCTGCGTCTGCGAGAGGAGCTCGTCGCGCCCGGCAGGCGGCAGATTGTAGAGCACCACTTGGAGCGTCATAACCGCGAGCTGTTCTTCCTCGCTTGAAGAAGTCGCGCTCGAGAAGGCGGTGGCGAGCATGTCTGCAGTGCCCGTGCGATCTTGCGACGAGAGCGTCGTCGTCGCGTTCACATTGAGAAGCGAAAGTGCTTTCTGCAGAGACTGCTGGTAGAGCTGAGACATGGCGGCATCGGTCGGCGCTTCCCAATAATTCGTCACGATCGAATCGTACGCTTCCATGTCGAAGCGCACGTACTGATCGTCTTCTGCGGGAGTCTTGTATGCCGCGGCTGATGCGACCTGCGTATGCGCTCTGCTCAAGTGATAGCCTGAGATGCCAGCACCTGCGATCACCGCAAGTATTGCAACGATACCGATTATCTCGCGACGTTTTACATTCATGTCGCACTATTATACACGCCGCGCGGAAGCAAAACGCAATCGAACAACTGTATATTCGCGCCATACGAAGCCCACGATAAGTACATCGAAGACCACTAGCAGGATCAAGAGTATCGAATGCGTCTGCATGAAGCGGAAAAATTCGTAACAGGCAAAAAGCGCGAGGACGCCGATCGCAAAAGGATAAGCCCATGTCTTCTCTCTCAATAGAAGCACTACGACGGTGAATTTGAGGAGTCCGTCGACGAGCACGAAGGCACCGATGAGAAAGTGCGGCGAAAACGCGAGCTGGTGCGCATAGGAGACGAGATGGCTTGCGACGAAGTCATGTGGGTTTTCCGCAAGCTCGTCGGCGGTGAAGATGTCGACGATGTTGAGTATCGTTTGCGGCTTGATGAGCATCGTCACGGTGCCGGCCGCGATCTCGACGACCGCGAGCATTCCTTTGAGAAAGACTACGGAGCGAAACCAGCTGCGGATATCTCGTTCTTGACGGCTCCGCTTGAGCGCAATTCAAATGTATTCACGGTGAGACGAGAGCATCATACGCTCGCCATACATGCCTTCTCATCGTCATGCCACGCACTTTTCGAACTCATCCCTCGCGATCTAAAACAGGTCCATCGGAGAGGATCTTCAAGTGTCACATCCCCTTTGTCGAGCGATGAGAGAATCGAAAATGAGGCCAGCGATCATAAGGCTCGCGATAACCTACGACCACGATGTGGCCGATTCTGGCCGCATCTTCAAGATCGTCGAAGCTCGATCGTTCTTTCGAATATTGCGCCGAAGTCGTATCGAGGACAACACTTCGAAATCGAGCTCAAGGAAGTGCCGAGTTTTTCGGTCGGTCCCGAGTTGCTGTGCGATTCATTTGAGAGAAATTCCATGCCGTACTCTGCAAGAATCATCTGCACGATCGCCGGACCGCAGTAGTAGTCGTTTTCTTGTCTCCTATGTGGGATCTTGGCAGGACTCATGTGCGCATCATACCTCATGATGCGCTTCTCGTGGAATTACGCTTGGGAGCGTGCGGCGCGTAGCGCTTTGCCCCACCACGAGAGCTGTCCAAGCATGCCTTTGGCAGTATCAGCGTACGAGTCGAGCACACCGGGCTTGAGGTTGCCCGCTTCGTCTGAGAGCGTCCACGGCGCCATAATGTGTACTGCCGTGCGCATTGGTGCCATCTGCTGTTCGGTAAGGATCGGGCGGAGTTGGTCGACAGCGCGTGCTCCGCCGGTGCTACCATATGAAATAAACGCAACCGGCTTCTGGTGCCAAGGGTTGGCGACCCAATCGATCGCGTTTTTCAAGACTGCAGACGGACCATGGTTGTACTCGGGCGTGACCATGATATAGGCATCGGCCTCGGCGATTTTCGCCCACCATTTCTTGCCAACCTCGCTCTCGTATGCGCCGTTGGACATGCTCGGTGGGACCTTCTCGTTGAAGAAAGGCAGCGACCAATCGCGCAGATCGATTACTTCCGTCTGGAAATCTTTATTCTCCTTGAGTATATCTGCGATCCAGTGTGCGGGCTTGTCGCCGAAGCGTCCTTCACGAGTAGAGCCGATAATGATCTGCAGCTTGAGTGGAGTCATAGTGTAAAAGAAATTATTATATGCTTATGAGTATACTTCCTGTAGCTTTACTTTGTAAAGTAGCAAGCTGTGGATATTCGTGGTATATTCCACTGTACTTATGAAAGCGAAGGTACACGCCGTCGATCCGTGCCCTGTCGGCAAATGCGCACAACTCCTCTCCGACCCGTGGACGATGCTCATCGCGCGCGACATACTCAAGGAGCCGCAGCGCTTCTGCGAGCTCGAGCGCTCGCTTGAGGGCATCTCCACGCGCACGCTCACGATCAAGCTCAAGAACCTCGAGCGACAAGGGATCATCCGCAAGGACAAGGACGGCGCGTATGCTGCGACAGCCAAGGGCCGTGGCCTGAAGCCAGTCGAGCGCGCAATGGAGTCGTACGGCCGCAAATATCTCTAAACTGTGATAATCTTGCGACAATCTGATTGTTGCAACACAATCAAAGTCTTCGCAAAATCTGCTCGGCAACAGTATTGCCGCTTGCAAATGCCGCTTCGACCGTGCCGCCGATCTCGGTCTCGCCGAGCGCTTCGCCTGCAAAAAAGATTTTGCCGTCGACCGGCTTCAATAATTCTTCACGCGCCGATTTTGTCTCCGGCGTCTCATAGCTGTACGCGCCGCGTGCATACGGGTCCGCGATCCAATTCACCGCCTTTGAGGCGAGCAATTCATCTTTGAGCTGGTCGAGCGGCACTTCAAAAATATTCGAGAGCGATTCGAGTCCAAGCTCAACGAGTTCAGACTCATTTCGAGTCGCAAATTGTCCTGCTTTTGGTCCCGCAAGCCATCCCGTGAGGGTAAGGTATGGTTGTGGATATTGCGTCCACCAACTCGGAATTGTTTCGCGACTAAACATGAAGAAAAGATTGTCGAACTTTTCTTCCTTGTCAGACCACCACTTGGTCTTGAAGCGCAGCAGTATCTTGATAACAAGGCCAAAGCCAATCGCTTCAAATGCGCGCGATTTATCGGGAATCGGCGGCGAGATGGAAATGGTTTGGACAACCGGCGGTGGAATAGTGATTATCATTCGTTGCCCCGAGTATGTTTCACCATCTTTGCACGTCGCTTTAACAGAATTAACTTGCAGATCAATCGCAGTGACTTCTTTCTGAAAATGAATTTCTGTGCCTTGCGTTTTGCATGTATCGGACAGGAAGCGGATGAGCGGACCATACCCCTCCCTGAAAATGCGTTCGCGTTCAGCGGGAGTGCCGGTTGTCATCAATTCTTCAAGCAATTCAAACGCACTTGCTCTGTTCACGTCTGCCGCATCATATCCCTCAAGCCTTCTCACTATGAAATCACGTAAATCGCTATATTCATCTGCGGCAAAGTACATTTCGAAGAACGCTTGTACTGTGATGTCTTCCTTCAGCGCTTTCAACTGTGCGATGAGTTCGTCTTCATACGGCATCTTCTTCCATATAAACTTCTCAGCGGGGCCATCACGTGTGTTCCACCACGCACGATCAAGTCCTTTATCGAAATGCAATCCTGCTTCTTCTGCCAATTTAGTCGTGATCGGCGCATCGCCATGCACGAATTCCCCGCCGCCTTCGGCTTCGTAACCAAACTCTTCTGCGCTCAGCGGATAAATCCTGCCGCCGATACGGTCGCGCGCCTCGAGTATCACGACGCGCTTCCCCGCCTCGGAGAGTTTGCGCGCAGCCATCAAGCCTGCGGCACCCGCACCAATCACGATTACGTCAACGATATTTTCTTCAGCCATTGTCTTGAATCATCGCGAGGAAATCCCCGCGGGGAATGGTCGCCCCTGCGGCGTTCTTATGGCCGCCGCCACCGAGCACAGTGGCAAGGTCGAGCGAGGAGGGGCTTTGGCCGTCGAGCGAGCGGAAACTGAGCTTCACTTTGTCGCCGCGGATGATAAACGTCGCGCATGTTTTTCCCTGCTCGCTTGCGTGCGCGTTGCCGATTGCCGATTCGTAGACGGAGTTGTTGTACGCCGGCACGAGATCCTCGCCGATCTTGATCATGATCGACGGCGTCACGAGCTGCATTTGGATCTCGCGATCGACGTATTGCGAAAGTACCCTCCCCTTCGCGATGACGTCATTGATATCCACTGAAAAGAGCTCGAGCATCTTAGCGGGGTCATTCCTGAAGATCGAAAGGTAATTGTTGACGTGCTTGGTGTCTTCGCCGAGCTGCAGCTTCCAGAGATCGGCGTCTTCGACATAGGCGATAAGCGAAGGCAGCGGCTCGCCGGGGAAAAAGTACGACCACGCAAGCGACGAGCCCGATTTGTCGTTATCGAAAACGAACGAGAAATTCTTTTGCTCAAGCGCAAGCGCCTCGAGCTCGTCTTTGACGCCGATGTGATGATCGATAGTGGTAACGGCACAGCCTCGCGCAAGAAACTCCCTGACGCCGAAAGCCGCATCGACCGTGAAGCACAGCGTGTACTCATCAATGAGCGCGACGATCGCATCAATATCTTCTTGCGTATGCGCGTGCGCGAGCGGGAAAAGCTGCGCCTGCGGATACTTGCGCAAAACGACCGCGGCAGCAGCGGTGCCGTCGATGCAGTCTTTGTGATATGTAGTGATAACTTGGGGCATATTATTTGGAATAGTGCGGATACTTCTTTTTGCGCTCTGCAGTATAGCGCCACCACTCTCGCGGCTTCGCGCCGTTCATAAAATCAACCGCGGCTATGAAGGTGTCGAGCACGCACGGATCGTCGCGCTTGCCGCGTACTTTGGCAAGCTTCACATAGAGCGCGTGCGGATCTTTACCAGTGAGATCCTGCGGCGACTTGAGACCAAGCAACTTGAAATCCACTTCCATCGCAGAGCCGATATTGGGAATATCTGTGAATTTCTTGGCATCAGCCGCCTTCTTCGCTTTCATCTAAGTAGTATAACAAAAGGCGCCCCGAAGGACGCCTTTGATTTACGCAATGCCTAATTCTTGCTTGAAGAAATCTCGAACTTGTCGGAACGCTTTTTCGCGATGATGACCGGGCCGGTTGGATTGAAAAATTGCGCTATACGGCATTTCCGGCACGCACTCACATGCAGGCTCTCTCAAGATCTCACCTTCCAGCTCGCCTTTGAAGAAATAGTCCTGACCAGCGGGGGAAATGACGCATACAACAGTGCGAAATGTCGCTCGACGATCGTCATAGTTCTCAAGACGTGAGAGCGCGTATTGCATACGCTCTTCGTCTGCCAACTTCTTCTTCGGCGTATTCCCCCAAATCCTAGCGTTGCCGCCCGGTTCTCCGTTGAGAGTGTGGAAGAATATTCCTGTATCTTCAGAAATAGACCATAGCCTAGATCCGCACCAAGCGAAATTTGCTTTGATCCACGTATTTGCTTCGAGACTTGCGCCCTCACTTTCAACAGGTTTTCCCTCTATACCCGCTTGCGCGAGTGTTATGAGTCTGAAGGGTAGCCCCTCGAAAAAGGGCAGGATTTGCTGGATGTTGACTAAGTCGTGAATAGATCCTAGGACTGCGTTCGTAACCCTGATTGCTCCACATGTTTCTTTATGTCCTCGGACAACGTATCGTGCCCGCGCGTGTATGTAAAGCTAGGCCAAGAATGGAGAGAGTGCGAGTGCGATTGAGAATCCCATCAATACGATCAGTGAAAAAAGAAAGACGTTTTTTGCCCATGCGGTATCGTCGGCCGTATTGAAACCGCGCATAGATCGTACGAGCCATGCGATCCCGAGAATTAGCATGACGATGCGATATGTGAGCCCTGCAAAACCAAGAACAGAGAGTGCGCACGTGGCTATGATCAATGCGACGATGTAAAAAACGATTTCAATCTTAGTCCGCCTGATTCCCTTCACGATCGGCAGTGTCGGAATGCCGGCCGCGCGATACTCATCGATGCGGCGGATCGCTATCGCGTAGAAATGTGGCATCTGCCAGAACACGAGTATCAGAAATAATATAAGTGCTGATAAATCAATACGATCGGTGATGGCAGTGTAGCCGACGAGGATCGGTGTCGCTCCTGGGATCGAGCCTATCACCGTACTCCAATGAGTTTTGCGTTTAGAATAAGTGTAGATGAATACATAAAAGACAAATCCGACGAGCGCAACCAATGTCGTCAACGTATTTACAAACACGTACAAAATGAAAATTCCAAGGATTCCAAGAATGACTCCGTAGATCAACGCATCGCTCTTGGAAATTCTTCTGGCAACGAGCGCACGATCTTTGGTCCGTGACATCTTGGCATCGATATCGCGATCGATGTAGTTGTTGAATACGCAGGCAGAGGCGATCACAAGCGATATGCCGATCATCGTCGCAAGAAAAAAAGAACTATTAAAATGCCACCTTGATGCATAGAGAAAAGCTGCGAGCGTCGTGAAAACATTGCCGTACACAATGCCTGGCTTGGCGAGACGATAATACTCCTTAAACATATTTCAACAGTATACAAAAAAGAAACGGCCCGAGGTGGGCCGTCAAAATAGTTTGGCATACTAACCGGTCACACAATTTAGACCAGGTATACAACTTGCCCGTACAGGTTCCCAATTAAGAGACAGTACGCCGAACTCCTTCTTTGCGAGCGCGACGGTCAAACGAACGGATTCCAGACTCCCTAGAGAAATTCCTCCCAAAATGGGGCAATGATGAATATAACACCCGAAATGAGTCTCGCAGAAGGATATATACTCGGGAGTATAAAGAATGAATAAGTGCCATCCCTCATCGATCCTCCATGGAGGAGCGATCGGGCCTTCCGCTGTCGCAGCAAGATACAAGAATCTCTTCACGTCAGAAAAAAGTCTCACGGCATCACGTGAGGATATATCCAAATATTCCCCAATATGGAGAATCACTTTGGGTCGTACATCGTCCATAAGACGACTCATATTCACTTCCACGCGGGAAGCGTCTGGTGAATCAGTCATGATTACCTCCGATAAGGAATTTCCTTAATGACTATAGGACACTCAAGAAAGATTGTCTATATCCCTTCCTGATCATTCATATATTGCTGCATCTGCGCGCTGTCGGGCATCATGCGGCTGTTGAGCGTGAACATGATCCAGATCGAGCCGGAGACGAGAATAAGGACGACGAGGCATGCACCGGCGAGAATGAAGAGCCGTTCGCCTGAGGAATCTTTGCCGCCGAGATGCAGGAAGCACGCTACCTGCACCGCGAATTGTATGAGCGCGAGAATAATGAGTACGACGAGCGCAGTGTTGTGCGAGAGCTGTCCAGTAACAGTGAGCCAGTATGCAAGCAGCGTGATCGCAAGCGAGAACACGAAGCCGATCACATACGACGCGATCACTTTTCCACCGTGCCACAAACCGATTTGTTCGAAGTAATTGTTCATATCGTTATACGGAGCCCATCAGGTACACGATGGTGAAGATGAAAATCCAGACGATGTCGAGGAAGTGCCAGAAGAGCGACCAGAGCGCGAGCTTGCGCATGTTGGAGCGCGTAAGACCTTTCATCGAGATTGAGATGATGAGTGCTATGACCCAGAGCAGACCGACGGTGATATGCAGTCCGTGCGTAGCGACGAGAGTGAAAAACGATGAGAGAAAGCCGTCAGTCTGCGGACCGTTGCCTGCAGCGATGAGGCGCGAGAATTCTGAGATTTCCATAGTGAGAAATGCAAAACCCAGAAGCGCCGTCGCGACAAGTGACGCCACGACCATCTTGATGTTGCCAGCGCGCGCAGCGATGAGTGAAAGCCCTGCGCAAAACTACTAGTGAGCAAGATGATCGTCTCGGTAAGTACAGATGACAAGTCGGACAGACCGGCAGGATTCGATGAGGCTGCCCGCAGCACAAGAAAGACCGAGAAAAGTCCGGCAAAGAGCACGAAGTCGGTCATCAGATAAATCCAAAATCCAAGGATGATCTTTGAATCCGCCTCGCGGCTTTCGCTTGAGAGATTCATATCGTAAATTGTGGATTCTGTTGTCATATTCAATAAGAGACTGATGTCGTTGCGACTTGAATAGAACTGATCAGTGCATCCAACTCTCCCTGTGTAAGACCTTTAGAGGTGATCTCGAAAATGTCATTGCCGTTCTTGTCGAAGATATTGACACTACCTATAGCACTACCGCTTCCAAGTTGCGAAATCGAGTCGATATATTGCGTGTGCGAAACAAGAAGCGGGATGGGACTTACGATGTATGCCTTTGTCTGAAGCAAACCTATGTTCTTAAAGGTTTGAGTTGGCGAACTAAAAACGGTTCCAGGCGTAATAGAACTGACTGCCAACCAGAGTTGGTATTCACTTTCCGGATTACCTTCGGAATCCATAATGGTACTCGTGCCGTCGTCTGAGAGCATTATTATCGTAGAAGCAACATCGGTGTTGGGAGGATTATTATAAAATATTCCGAAATCTTTATTTCCGGCGACAAATTTGGTTCCTTCATCCGAGGGGAGCACCTCACTAATGCTCGTACTTGCAAGCGGAGAATTAAATGTAAGAGTACCAACAGTAAAAATCTCCCCGCTTCCCAGGTCAGGCGTTGGGGCTAGTGTGTGATCTTGCGGAAGGTTCCAAAGCTCATTCCAAAAATCATCTTGCCAAAGATGATCTTGGTTTGAATCTTTCAAGGAGATTAGCAAGCCAAAAGCAAAGAGATACGGAGATGCTGCAACCACGATGAGGACAAGAGCAATAATTAAAAACAAGCGTTTTAGCCACTTTCTGGGTCGACTATGATTCTGTGGCGCTTGATTCATATGATCCATCCCCTCAGGTGTAGATACCGAGGAGACGGGTGTGGTCTGTGTATCTTTTAGTGGCATAAAATGACTTTGATAATTGAGTTGTCGAATTAGTGTATCTCCGATGTGGGAATTATATACTTGGTATCTTCTTGAAATGCACGCACGAAGATGCAAGTGATAGCACCGACGAGACCGAGAATCGCGAGCCACCAGATGTGCCAGACGATGCCAAAGCCGGCGGCAAACGCGCAGGCGCCGATCATGACACCGATGCCGGTGTTGCGCGGCATGCGGATTTTGAGCAAGGTTTCGCCTTGCTCAGGCGCATACTGCCACTGTATTTTCGTCGTGCCATGCTTTTCTTCCCACCACGCATCGCGGTCGCTCACCACGGGCAGCGCGGCGTAATTGTACTCTGGTGGCGGCGAAGATGTGGACCATTCGAGCGAACGAGCGTCCCACGGATCTCCGCCCACCCTGTTCGTATCGCGGCGCCTGATACTACGAACTATTTGTGCGATTTGGAGAATGAATCCGAGTGTAATGATCGCGGCGCCGATGCCCGCAATGATGAAAAAAGGCTGCCAGCCGAGACTTGCACTGTAGTGATCGATGCGTCGTGTCGCACCCATCATGCCGAGGATGTAGAGCGGGCCGAATGCGAGGATGAAACCAATGAGCCAGCACCAGAAGGCCTTGCGCCCGAGATACTCATCGAGCTTGAAGCCGAAAAACTTCGGGAACCAAAACGTGATGCCCGCGAAGAATCCGAACAGTACGCCCGAGACGATCATCGTGTGGAAATGCGCGACCAAGAAGAGGCTGTTGTGCAGCTGATAATCGGCGGCCGGCTCGCGCCATGACCACGCCTGCCACACCGCCGAGCGTGAAGAGCACGACAAACCCCATGAACCACAGCATCGGAGACTCGAAGCGGATGCGGCCGCGATACATCGTGAAAAGCCAGTTGAAAATCTTGACGCCGGTGGGCACCGCGATCACTGCGGTCATGATGCCGAAAAAGGTGTTCACATCCGCACCCGCTCCCATCGTGAAAAAGTGATGCAGCCAGACGATAAACGATAGGATGACGATCGCCCACACCGATACCACCATCGAGGTGTAGCCCGCGAGCTTCTTGCCGGAGAAGACCGGCACGACTTCCGAGAAAATGCCGAAGGCCGGCAGGATCAGATATGTAGACTTCCGGGTGCCCCCACGCCCAGATGAGATTGACGTACATCATCATGTTGCCGCCGGCGCCTGCCGTGAAGAAGTGCGTCATGAGCGTGCGGTCGAGTGCGAGCAAGTGCGAGTGTGACAGTGAGAATCGGAAAGGCGAAGACTACAAGCGACATCGAGCCCAAAACCGTCCAAGTAAACATCGGAAGCCGCATCCATGTCCATGCCCTTCGCGCGCATGCTGCACGATCGTCGTGATGAAATTCACTCCAGAGAGCAAGCTGCCCAAGCCCGCGATCTGCAAGCTCCAGATCCAATAATCGACACCGGCGGTCGGACTGTACGCGATCTCGGAAAGCGGCGGATACGCAGAGCCAGCCGGCCATCGAGAAATCGCCGATGAGAAGCGAGAGATTGACCAGAGCTGCACCTGCGGCAAAGAGCCAGAAGCTGACGCGAATTGAGAAACGGAAACGCGACGTCGCGGCTGCCGATCTGCAAGGGCACGACGAGGTTCACGAGGCCGAAAAGGATTCCCATCGCGACGAAGAAGATCATGATCGTGCCGTGCGCGGAGAAGATCTCTTGGAAATGGCTCGCGCTCACGATGCCGATACGAATCACCGACCGAGAGTCGCCTGCTGCGTGCGCATGAGAAGCGCGTCGACGCCGCCGCGCACGAGCATGATGAACGCCACGGCGATGATACATGATGCCGATCTTCTTGGGGTCGAGCGAGGTGAGCCATTCATTCCAAAGGAAGTGCCAACGATGGTAGTACGTGATCAGGGCGACGATGATCACTCCGACGCACAGCATAAAAAGTGCGCCGCCCCACGCGATAGGGTTGGGCGGGAAAACCGACCATGAGAGCGTGCCGAGGATGAGCGTCGTCCAGTCCATATGACATTACATGTGTGCATTCATGTCCATTTGCATCGGCATATCGTGCATATTCATGGTAGTCGAAGACGACAGTGATGCGCTTTGCGGCGTGACATCGAGCGCCTGCGTACCGAGAGATGACATGTATTGCATGGTGATGCCGTCGAAGAGATCTCCGTCGACCGGATAATAATACACGACAGGGTTGTATGTGCTGGGAGCTGCAAGCGTACGGTACGAATCCGGAGAGAGCGGTATCGACGATGACTGAAGCGAGCGCACCCACATATTGAAGTCACCTTGAGAAACAGAATGCACAGTGAAGGCCATGCCGGCAAAACCTTGCCCACTGATGTTGCCCGAGAGTCCGTTGAAATCTCCCGCGCGCGACGCCTCGAGGCTGAGCTGTGTCGTCATGCCGGGCATCACCATGATCTGGCCACCTAAGCTAGGTATCCAAAAAGAATTCATCGGCGCATCGGCAGTCAGCTCGAAGTGCACGGGGACATTCTCAGGGATCTCAAGCATATTGACTGTCGCGATCCCCTCCTGTGGGTATATGAAAAGCCATTTCCAATCGAGCGCGACCACTTCTACTTGGAGTGCCTCGCCAGGGAGCGGAGCATACGGGTCGAGCGCGTGCGTCGAATGCCACATGATTACGCTCAAGAAAAAGACGATTACCAAAGGCGGCAGCCACCAGAGGATCTCGGAGAAAGCGCTGTAATGGTCCCAGCGCGGATGATGCGACTGCCGCGAGGTCTCGCTCCCGGCGCGATACTTCCAGGCAAAAAGAAAAAGCAGGAAAAATACTGGCACTACGATGACAGCACAGAGCGCGAGCGTCGCAAGAATCACCGAGCGCTCGCCGAGCGCTATGGGACCGGCGGGGTTGAGGACTGCCATTCGCGCGCGATCTGTGTATGCAATTGTGGCAAGCCCGAGGATCGCGAGGAGGGCGATGCTCGCGGGCGCTATGCTACGTTTCATCCCGTTAGTGTATCACCTGTGTCTGGCCATTCCCCGACAACCGTAGGCCAAATACTGCAAGCGCCGCTGCACACACGGAGAAGAGTGCGCCTACGAGAAATGCTGCGTCATAGCCGCCCGCAAGCGACTGCGCGAGAGCCATACCACCCGAAGAGAGGTGCTGCGTGAAGCCTCCTGCGATACTCGCAAGGATCGCGAGACCGAGCGCTCCGCCCATCATAAACGCGGTGTTGACGATGCCGGAAGCAAGGCCCGACTCGTCCTGCGGCACGCCGTCGAGCGCCGCGAGAAGCATCGGGTTGAGCGCGATGCCCGAGCCTAAGCCGAGCGCGATCATGCCGGGGAGCACGTTCCAAAGAAACGTCCCGCCGACGGATGCAAAGGAAAAGAGCGCGAGACTGCATGCTACGAGCCCGAGACCAAACATAAGCGAATACTTGATGCCGTAGCGTATGACGATGCGCGCCGAGAGACCGAGGGAGAGTATCGCCATGATGATGTTGCCCGGTAGAAACGCGAGACCCACTTGCAGTGGCGAATAATGCAGGACCTGCTGCAGATAGAGCGCCGAAAGGAAAAACCACGCGAACATCGATGCGGACCAGAGTATGGCGATTCCGTTGGCGATCACGACGTTGGGGATACGGAAAAGCGAAAGCGGCATCAAGGGAGAGCTCACGCGCGATTCGATCCAGACGAAAAGGCCGATGCCTGCAAGCGAGACGAGTAGTAGGCCGATCGTTTGCAGCGAGAGCCATCCCGCATAGGATCCGTTGACGATCGCATAGGTGGCGACGATGAGCGAGACGTGATGACGACCGCGCCCCACACATCGAGATGCATGTGCTTTGTCTCCCCTTTGCCGCCGTCAAGCAGGTAGAGCGACGCAATGGTGACCGCGATGCCGATCGGGATATTTACCAAGAAGATCCAGTGCCAGTCGAGCGCGGCGGTCAAGACGCCGCCGAGAAAGACGCCGAGCGATCCGCCGCCTGCGGCGACGAATCCGTACACGCCCATCGCTTTGGCCCGTTCCTCTTCCTCGCGTAAAGAGATTCATCATCAGTGAGAGCGCGACGGCCTATGCGATCGCGCCGCCCGATCCCTGCACGGCGCGCGCGACGATAAGCAATTCTTGCGATCGTCGAAATGCCGGAGAAAGCGAGCGAGCGTGAAGAGGCGCGATGCCGAAGAGAAAAAGTCGCGCGTTGTCCGTACAGATCGCCGAGCCTGCCGCCGAGCAAGCAGGAAGCCGCCGAAGGTCAGCGTGTAGGCGTTGATCACCCACGCGAGGTTGGATCATGAGAAACCGAGGCTATCGCGGATCGACGGCAGCGCGACATTGACGATCGTCGTATCGAGCACGATCATCAGCGTTCCCATGCACAAGAGGACGAGCGACCACCACTTCCGGTTTGACGTGTGTATAGTTGTCATAATCGCAGACAATACCGTACAAAAGCCGGAAAGAGAAACGCCCGCCATATGAGACGCGGCGGGCGCTTGCCCCCCTTCTTACTCAGTATTACTAAAACTATCAAACTAGATTAGAGCGGATTACGGCCCTGTATGACGCGGATCAGGATGACGATGACCGCGAGCACGAGAAGCAGGTTGATAAATCCGCCGAGCGTAAACGACGTGATGTAGCCGAGTGCCCACAAGATCACGAGAATCACCGCGATGGTCCACAACATATTATTTTTTTCGATAGTGATAATGGGTAACTATAATTCGGCAAAGATGAAGGGATCATTAAACATTATTAAAAGAGAATGAGCGCTACGGCGATAGCGCCGAGCCACGAGCAGGTAGAGACCGCGCCACTTATCATGAGCGGCAGCCGTTCATTGCGCGTAAGTGTCGCAAATGGCTTCTCGACGGCCGACATGAAGCGTTCTATAAAGAACGAGTTGATGACGAGCGCGCAGACGAAGAGCATCTTGAGCCAGAAGAGCGGCTGCGACACCAAGTACTCGCGCATCGGCCAGAAGAGGCAGAGGCCGCTCAGGATCAGGCACGAGAGGCCGACGGTGACGATCCAGTGCGCGATATGGAGCGGGCGCGGATCGAGCGTGGCCTTTTTGCCGCGCACCCAATCGAAGGCGAGATGATCGGCAAACAATACGCCCAAGCCTGCAAAGCAGAGCGAGCCGATGTGGATGACGAAAAGGAGCTGCTGCATGACAGGATTAGGAAGCGAGTGTGCCTATATAGAACTGCTGCAAGATTTGCGCGGGCTGGGATTGTCCGCCATGCTGGGCGTTGAATGCAGATGAGCCGTCGGAGCCGCAGATGGAGAGGATATGCTCGGGACCACCAGGGTGTTGGTTGATCCAGCTGGTAAGGTCGTAGACTTTGCCGTTGATCGCGCTCCAGCAGCTTGTCGCATCCTTATGCTGCGCTACCTGCGCCATCGTGTATGACTGCGCGGCAGTGCTCGTGCTCGTCGTGGAGGTCGTACTTGTGCCTGTGGTAGTGGTGCCTGTCGAGCTTGCAGTGATCGTGTATTGGCCGCTGGAAGATGGCGATGCCGATTGCGACGACTGCGTACCCAAGACCGCAAAGCCGATAACGACGACCGCAATGATAAAGACTGCGCCTAAGATATATCGTGATTTCATATAATGCCGATAATACACTATTGTGATGAATTTATTTCATGGCAGTTGTTAGTCCCCTTTTACAGGATCAAACCACACCGCCTCGATATTATTGCCATCTGCAATCGTGCACGAACGCCGCATAATACCCCGGAGAATAATCGCGATACCCGGGCTTGCCGTTATCCTTCCCGCCGGATGCGATCGCCGCCTCGTAAAAGGCATCAACCGCATCCTTGTCCTTCGCGGCAAAAGCGATGTGCATCCCCTGCGGATTGCTGTCCTCGCCGATCCAGAAGCTCGTGTGCCCGCCTTCCATGTACCCGGCAGCGCCGTCGAACTGCATGCTCAGCGTGTACCCGAGCGGCGCGAGCGCCTTCGTATAAAATTCCTTTGCAGCCTCAAAATTCTTAACCTTCACGCCTGTGTGTTCGATCATATATAAAATATAAATATACCTATGCTAATACCTTGATACTATCATTGCGATATGAAGAATGCAGCAAGTTTTTCCAAATCGATCTAAAAGCAAATAGGTGAGCTACTACAATATTCTGTGGAATGATCTATTGGCAAATATCGCTTACATTCGGATGGAAGACTCTCATATAGTCTGCTGACTTCATGCCGATCGAATAACTCCTATCGCCCGCATTGAAGATTATTCGCTCATTGTCGAAAAGGCCTTTGTCGGCAAAAACATCGATGCCGAAGATGTTGCCAAAGGGCGGCACGCCGCCGGGCAAGACGCCGCTCGTGATCTCGGAGACTTCTTGCTCGGTCGCAAATCTGATATCACCAAGACCAAGATTGACCTTGATCTTCACCGCATCAAATTTCTTGTTGCCTGGCATAACAAACATCACGAATCGCTTGCCTTTTCCCGCTTCTTTTACTCTCGCGATGATCGCCTTCGCGCCTTGCTCTAAACGATAGCCGGTTCTTACCTTTGCAGCTTCTTCGCTGGTGCGCACCGGCTCGTGCTCAAAGGATTCAAACTCGACTGAATTGTCGCGAAGAAGATTCCCTATCTTTTCTACCACTGGATGATATTCCATGTTTTGTTATGAGATTGCGTATTTCCAAGGCTTTTCCATGGCGAAACTATATCACCAAACGTTCCTATGCTGACAACTTTTGTGCTACGATTCGCTCATGACAAAGGTTTCTAATAAACTGCAGCGCACCAATCTCCTCCCCCTCACTACGATGGAGGAAATTCCAGTGCTCACTGCTGACGAGCGCGCAGAACTCATCGCCTCGCTTGTCGAAGCTGAAAGAGAGATCGCCGAAGGCCGCGGCGCTCCCTATGATACGGAGGAGATGCGGCGGCATTTTCAGCGCGGTTTAAGCAAGCTTGTATAACAAATATCATTTCAAAAGCGCGAGAAAGAGCCTCGGTTGACCGTCGCCGTAATAATCTTCGACGCGGGATTCAACCTTGAAGCCGAGTGATTCGTAGAGGCCAAGTGCAGGATTGTGGGGGTGCGTGACGAGATCAATGCGTTTTGCGCTTGCACTCATAGAGAGTACCTGTGTGAGCGCTTGCCGTGCGAATCCCCTGCCCTGGAAACCTGGGGCTATCACCAATCCGCTCAAGTAGACGTGACCGTCACCTTTGTGCCCGAAAGACGTATTCCCAATAATTTCCTCGCCAACCTTGATCAGATACACCTCGTTATTTTCAAATTCTTCAATCCAATCTTCCACATCAAGCGCTGCCGAATAAGTATGTAAATCCGCGACACTTTCTTCCAATTTCAAGAGCGTCGGAATATCGGCAATAGATGCTTTTCCAAGACTAACTATTTGTGCATCGTCGATCTGAGTCATGGGATATTTTGAAAAGATTATTTTTCCAATACATCTCTAAGCACCGTATCAGCTTGCATTCGAGTATCCATCTCTACCGCATTAAGAATCTTCGCATTCGCATAATCATTCTCATCGTGCATTTTGAGAAAATCATTCATCTCTTCATCGGCGATCAAGGGCTTCCCGAGCCGCACACTGCGCTCCGCCGTGCGCTCTCGCAATACTTCCGTAGGCGCATCGAGCCGATAGGCAAGGAATCGCGCAACGTGTTGCTTCGCGATTTCTTCGAGCTTTTCAACCTCGCTTCTGCTCATCGACTGCTCGATGATCACGTTGATGCCGTTCTTGAGATATTCCACTGCCATTGCATTGATGACTGCCCTGCTCACCGTTTGATGCGCCGGGATCTCCCTGAATTGCGAGATGAAACGCTTGATATGATCGACGCCGATATGTGCGGTATATGCAAGCTCGTCGTGCAGTACATCAGCCAGCGTCGTCTTGCCCACTCCCGGCGGCCCGAAGATAACGATCAAGGTTAATTTGTTAGGCTTTTGCATGTGGTGAGCGAGCAGTCATGAAGCAATGCCTCAACCTTACTTCTTCTTCCGACGAGCAGCCTGCGCTTTCTTGATGTTGGCGGCTTCGGCGCGGCGCATGGCGAGGGTCGGCTTCGCGCTCTCGGGAATGTTCTTGCGCGGATGCGCGCGGAAGATGTCGCCCTTCACATGCACGATCCTTCCGCTGATCTGTCTGAGGACGCTCTGCGCTTTTACTTCAGTGATCTTCAAATGGCCGTTGACGACCTTCGCGCCACCTTTACTCACAAGCCACGTCACCGTGTCCCAGCTTCCGCTCGAGCGCTTGCCCGCGAGCCGCTCGAGGCCGCCCTTCTCTCCGACATCCTGATTGCGGAAGGTCACAAACTCCGACTTGGGACGTATTTCGATGCGGTAGAAATTGCCCTTGCCGGTCGTGCCGGGCTTCGCACGCTTGCGGCCTTCGGGCTGCGCGAGGCTGTGCTGCCGTTTGCTCATACCCTTCCACACAGCTTGCGCCTTCTTGATATTTTTCTTGGCGGCGAGCGTCTGCTTCTTGTTTGCCATAAGTATTGGGCGTTATAAATATAATTTAATAATACGAGTAATCATTTCATGTACAATACTCAAGATAAAGTATACGAGGTCAAAAATCAGGCCCTATTTGTAGATCTTTTTGAAGCTCTCTCTTGTTATAAGAAAACCCAAACCAAAGATCTTTAAGAAGTTATCTGTGATGACCGCAATTACAACATTGGGATTTGCAAAATTCCACCAACCAGCTCCATAAAATACGACGAGAATTATATCGAATATAACAATCATTCCTATAAAAATAAGAATCCAATTAGACCACCGTTCCCTTCTGTCGAGGATACCCCTATTCTCTTTTTCTACCATCGACTCCTCCTTCGCACTACCCTCTTTCAATACCTGATACCATTCGGTTGTACTACTAACTACAGAATCGTCTCCCGCATTTTCAGCATCCAACTTCGATATGACATCCGCTGGTTTAACGTCAACGGAATCTGCCATATCTTATTTTAGATATTCCAATGTATGCTGCATTGAGGACATGGGCACACCGAATATTTCAGCCATGACTTTGTAGTCGGATCGAGAAAGGTTGTACTTATTCAGATATTCTTTAACCATGAAATCGGGCATGAGCAAGTGGGCAGCAAAACTATTAGCCTGTTGTTCCTCATCACTGTATTCGGCATCGTCTTTAGGGACTCGAAACAGTACACTGTAATTCGGGTGCTCTAGAAAGATGTGCCCTAATTCGTGCGCAATGGTGAATAGCTTCCTCCGAGGAGTGTCATCTATGGCCACATAGACGATCTTTTTAGATTGGTCATGAAAGCCGGCTACCCCGTCATATCCCGAAGGCATTTTAATCTCTTTTATTTCGTAGCCCTCTCCTTCCGCTATTTTTCTTACATCGACCACCGGCTCAGTGATATTGTAGGCCTCAAGGACTCTTAATGCCTTGTCTGCAATTTTGTTGTGATCAGCAGTCATATATCACAATAATCCTAGATATACCCTTAAGCTACCATGAACGGATTCGGTCTCAAAACCATTCTATGGGGAAACCTAATTTTGATATATCCTCTCTATTAGTTTACTACTGTCTCATTACCATTAACTATTCCAACTTTTCTAATATACATACAAAGCTCAAAGAATGTGCATCGCTACGGCGCAAGCGTCGCATAGACGACCAAGCGATGGTCATAGGTGGAACCGTCGGGGGTGAGATCGCCGGCACACGTAATGAGGTTGAGATAGTGTCCGTCCTTTTTCGCGAAGATCGTCTGCAGCGGCACGTCGGCAAGCGCGTACGTCTCGACATCAGTCACCAAGAAATGCAAATCTCTGCCGTCGGTACCGACGACATAGATACTATCCCCCACTGAGACCATATGTAGGCTCGCGAAAGCTGCGAAGACATGCGCATCGATCACGGCACTTCCTCGTGCACCCGGCACCGTGCCGTACTTGTACCACCCCACATTGTCGCTCGTGCCGCTCGGTACGGCCATCGCACCAATTGCATTGGTACCGACACCTATGATCGATGAGTCGAACATGATCGAAGGAATGACCAAATGCACTCTCCCATCGCTCGTGGGC
This sequence comes from Candidatus Kaiserbacteria bacterium, assembly GCA_963767115.1. Taxonomy (GTDB): domain Bacteria; phylum Patescibacteriota; class Minisyncoccia; order Phycocordibacterales; family UBA2100; genus UBA10103. The sequence goes on from CAVYCR010000005.1 coordinate 38,036, forward strand.
ATGATGCTCTTCGGCGCACTTGCGCCTGGTGTCGTGGTGGCCGCATTTACTACAGCTACATCAGCGGGTGGAGGTATAGAAAGCGCCGGGCCGAGATAGATCGGTAACGGCGTGATAAGTGTAGCGGCATCAAGTGTGTATGACCCAATCGAGAGCGATAAGAATGTCAGCGCCGAGCAAAAGACCAACACCAAAGATGTTTTCTCTATGAACACTCTCCAAGTATAAGTGACTTCATTTGATTAATCAAAATTTCATGATGTGATCATTCATATATTGACATGTCTTCTTGGTATCAGAATTAATATTTGCGCACGACAGCAGTGACGACCGCCTCTACTCTGAAAGATTCGCGCGGATAGATCGGCTTGTATTTGGGGTTGCCCGGCTCGAGGAAGAAGTCGACGCCGCGCTTGCGCAGGTACTTCATCGTGTAGTCGCCGTCGATCATAGCGATCACGATCTGCCCCGGCTTGTAGGTCGCCCTGCGCTCGACCACGACCATGTCGCCCGGCTGTATTCCCGCGTCGATCATCGAATCGCCTTTGACCTTGAGGATGTAGGTCGACTCTTTGTTGGGCACGAGGTATTCGTCGAAATCCATCACGTCGAGCACCTCCTCTTCTGCTACTGAGGGCAAACCGGCCTCGACGTAGCCGAGAAGCGGCGTACCTGCTGAGAGTCGTTTGGGTACAAGTCGACCACTCCTGTCCTTATCGACGATTCCCGCTTCGACGAGCTTCTCCACGAAATAATGCACCGCGCTCTTGCTCCGGTAGCCGGTGATCTCCATGATCTCGCGGTACGAGGGCATGCGGTGGTGCTTCTTATAAAAAGACAGGATTTTGCTTTGTCGTAAGTCCATGGCAGAATAGTATTAGAACGATCGTTCTAAGTCAATTCCGGGCCTGTGGAAAAGCTCTTTTTGAGTTCGCGAAGGCTCTCATAGGACAGTCCTCATTGAGCGTATCTCAATGAGGACTGTCCTTTATACTATTGAATATGAATCACATCCTCCTACTATCGTATGCCCACTGCAGGAGCGCTTGGCGCTGGCGGGTGTGGCAGGAGAAGTCGCCCGCTTCGCAGCTGTGCTTGATCTGCGCGATGTGGCGCACCATGGCTCTCCAGCGCTTGATCTGTCGTGTGTCCTCAGCGGGAATCCTTCGTCCCATATAGTAGCGGCAATACCATTGGAACCATCCACGCGGATCATCATGGTAGATCCAGCCTTTTTCCCGCCACACGGAGAGCGGCTGGCTTGCGCTCACTTTGAAGAAGTTGAGCGATTTGTCATGGCCTTGCGGAGAGAGCTTCGCATGCGCAAACCAGCCTCTTGGAAACTCATCTGCACAGTCCGTCATATATTTGCCGCCAAAGACGCCTAGATGCAGCATTTCTTGCGGCGTGAGGTCGGGCTTGAATGCAGGGTCAAACTGCTTCCCTATCGGTGCCACGCATGCATAGCTGTAGCCGCGCTGCATTTTGTCCTTCACCGTAACGACGCGGGCCCTCATTTGCAAAATATAGCATGCATGATTTACTGGCTACAGAAAGCAGACACTCGGAGAGGCGTATGCTCATGTTGACCTACGGAGTGCCCATATTAATATTCTTGATATGGTGCGGGAGAGAGTCGCAAGAGCGGCTTATCATCAGCGAGGCAATTGCGATAGTGAAGATGTACTTCTTGTTTCAGCAATTCAATTGGACGATAAACGTCCCGTTTGCAATTACTTTTGCAAGTTCCGGATTTGTTTGCGTGCTAGCAATTGTTGCAGGACAAGCCTTTTATAATATTTCAGAGTTTTTTGCCTCATCACGCCAGACAACAGAGAAAAAACTCTGCCCTCGGAAATGAAGCCCGGTATCAACCGGGCTTTTCTATTAATTATCAGAAAGAGGCCGCGTGAGCGGCCTCTTTCTCGTTCGTAATACTTCCCAGAAAAGAATTAGAAGAACCCGAACATCTTGTGGAAGAATCCACCGATCGCGCCGAAGACACCCGGTGCTTGGTGCGGCATACTCGTCCCTGCAGCAGGAGTGCTCGAAGCACCCTGATCAATGACTGAAGAGGCTGTCACGGTAGTGCCGTTGACAGTACCTTGCACGATCACTTTGTCGCCTGTCGCAAGCGATGAGATTGAAGAGGTCGCGTTGTCTTTGAAGACGGTCGCAGCAGAAGCGTCGACTGAGTACGTCACATTGCTCGCGTTGGTAAGAGTGATGGTCGAGCCGCTGAGCGCGGAGATCGTGCCGCCAACGACCGGTTCACCGTTGCCTTGTATGGCCTGCGGCGATTGCATCGGCGCACCACCTCCCTTACCCATGTGATTCATCATCATGCCGTCGTTGATCTTGGTAGCGGTGACGGAAGTGCCGTTCACCGTACCCTGCACCATCACCATATCGCCGACTGCGATCGCCGAGAGCGTCGAGGTCGCATGATCTTTCATCACGGTCGCGTTGGTCGCATCGACCGTATAGATGGTCGATGTCGCGCTCTTCTTGAAGCTTTTGCTGCGTAACGTCGATAGACGTGCCGCTGATCGCGGAGACCGTACCGAAAACTCCCGGTTGCATATGCGCGCCCCTACCCCACATATCGGTCTGCGCCGCCGAAGCGACACTGCCGACAAGAAGTACCGCCGCCACAGCGGAGCCTCCCATGACCCTCGTAAATATTGATGAATTCATATCTTTCTTCATGATTAATCCACTAACCAGTAATTCCCCTATCTCTTTTACAAGACGTGGGGATGTAGTATTTCAAATGAATTTAACGCACTTGTCGCTACAAGATTATTTCGGCCGCATGGAATGACGTTAGAACTTTTTTCATACAAAAACCCTCGCTGCGATAGCGAGGGCTGGTGAAATGTCGTCACACTAGGGCCACCAACCCAAGTGCACAGCAAGCGTCTGTTGCGATTACTAAGCTTGCCACGAGCTTTCTTGATCGCCTGACCTGATATGTTGAATCAGGTGCTCCATGGAGTTTTTATCATGCTAATAACCACTCGTCAAGTTTGCTGGCAGCATGGGACGATGTTGGAAGCTTTCTAATATCTGGCTGGAGTCAATATGTTTAGCTGATCTTTAGTCAATTCGACTTGTTGAGGCGTATAGATTTGGTAAAAACCAACACCTATAGCTACTAAAATAGCGATAACTGCAACAAAGATAGCTATGATGCTGGCAAATCTTGCCTCTTGGAGAGCCTGATGCTGCAATAGTTTAAATCTAGCTTCAAAGGACAGGATTAATATTTCGTTACCCGAATCGCCATTTCCTGGAATACGATATGTTCCTGTCTGCGTAACAATATCTGCACCTCGTATCTCCCTGTAAAGGAATCTCTCTTGCAGCTCTGTTAATTTTAAGTCCTTCTTCAATTCGTTAAATGTAAAGCCGTCATCCCTATTTGCTGCACCATATTTTAATATTTTTATGTGTAGGTCTTCGCGTTTCATAAATTAGCTGGGGGTTCTGGATAATGTTGGAAACTATTTAGATATTTGGGGTTGTACTTTACTCGTCCAAAGATGTTCGAATTCCTCTTCGGGTATTTCATAAAGTACAAATTCAGATTGTTTCTGGATTTCAGAATTGGGTGGAACTGGTTCCGTACCCAACATCGTAGAACCACTTGATTCAGTCTTTGAGGCAAAGTCACAGTGTCCGTCTTTATACTGCTCTATCTTGCGCGTTTCCCAACGCTCCTCATCTAATTCGCTATAGAGCAAGATAGGTTCGCCTGGATGATTGTGATGCCATTCTATTTTTATATAGGTCATGCTTTATTCGTTTGCTGGCCTCTTAGGTCTGGTGCCCCAGCGGTGAGACCCCACAAGGGTTTGCGATCGTTGTCGAGCCAGTTGTAGTTCCAGTTCCACGAGCCGTCGTCGTTCCGATTGAGGTACAGGAAGTACCGGTTGCCGTCCGAGTTGCGCAGAAACGTACATCGCGCCGTCCGTATCATTATCACCGCCATTGAATACTCTCCGGCTGAATCGAATTCGCGATCTGTAATCGCCTAGCACGATGTACCAAGCATCTTAATTTTTTTGATCTTCACGGCTCACGCTGTTGCAAATCGTAATCGGCAACATTCTGGATCCGTGCCAAACCGGCCTCGGCAGCGGGAAACCGTGATCGCCCGCATATTCGCCTAGCGCCATACGTATCATATCAAAAGCAATCGGCCTCCGTGCAAGCACGGAGGCCGAAGAGCAAAGCGCACAGTGCGCAAGGGCAAGCGCTATGCGGCCGAGGCCACAGGGCTGCTTGCGAGGAGCGGCGAGACGTCGTCGCGGACGCGGCGGCGATCGCTGTCGAGCCAGTCGCAGTCCCAGCTCCACGAGCCGTCGCCGAACCGATAGAGGTACAGGAAGACCCGGCGGCCGTCCGAGTTGCGCAGAACGGTTCCGCCGAGCTCGAACCACGAAACATTGAAATGGTCGTGGATGAAGCGGAGCGTCGCCTGTCCGGGCTCTTCGAAGAGCGCCTGGCCGATCTTGGCGTCGAGACGGATCTCGGGCATCGCCTTCAGCCGTTCGAGTTTCACCTCGCCGGTAATGGTGTCTTCGCCTTCCTGGTGGCCGCTTTCGAAGCGGACACCGGAGAAGTCGATGTCGGTCAGCGCGAGCGAACGCTCGTCCTGCTCGACGATCTCCCAACCGCGCCCGATGAACTTCACCGGGTCGAAGGGCTTCGAGCGATCGACGACGAGTGCGCTCGGGCCTTTGATGATGAAGCGGCAGCCGTTATTCACGAACGCCGTGAATCGGCGACCGAGTTCATCACGCGGAAGGCTTATGACCTCCGTTTGGAGTTTATCGCCGTCGACGGAATCCCAATTCGTATCGACGCCGAACCGGCCAGCCAGTTCAAGTGCTTGGCCGCGAGTCACGATCTTAGCCATACTGTCCTCCATGCGCTGCACCGCTTTGAGCGGCTGGACGCGAGTCAATGAGCTGTCTCCGAAGCGACATTCGTCGTCGTTTCGTCAGCTAAGCGGGATTATACTATTCTAATACTACTATGTCAATCGCGTCCGAAAACGCTCAAATGAAGTGAGAGAAACTGTTTCTCTCATATCAAGCGCAGCTTCTGCTGCCGGGTCAACCGCTTGATCTCGGCTTCGCGCCTGAGCGCCGATGATTTGTCTTGAAATTCTTGCGTGTACACGATCCGCATGACAGCTCTCGAGCGCGTATAATGTCCGCCCTTGCCGTCTTGGTGCTCTTTGAAGCGCCGCTTCACATCGGTCGTATATCCTGTATAGAGAGAACCGTCAGCGCACTCGAGTATGTAGACGTAGTGCACTTGGTTCAACTAATTTGAAACCCCGAGGTAACGCAGAACCTGCTGGAGAATATTCGCCATTTGATCAAGTGTTTGTCCTGCTTCTGCCGCACTCGCGGTCTGTGAAGAGGTCGAAGCAACAGTAGCAGAAGATGTAGAGGCAGTGTTGGAATAGGCACGGATATATGCGATCTGCATGTCGTTGATGGGCGGTGTCGCATTGGTCGGCCAACCGGAGCCGATGCCGAGGTCAGCCAGCATGTAGTACGGCTGATGCATGACGGAAGGCGTCGGTGTCTGGAACGTGAGCACCCCGTCGTAGTAGAAGCTCATCGTCTGCGGCGTCCACAACATGCCATAGGTGTGGTAATTACCGTCCGACGGGACAGGCTCGACAGAGACGCTGCCGCGTGCTGCCGTAGTGCCGGCAGTCCAGTCATGCAAGGTCGTGCTGAAATGGTTGATGAATGAAGGGTTCGCAATGTACTCCATGATGTCGATCTCCCCATGAGAAGTCTTAACACCAGTCTTGCTCGCCTCGTCGAGCATCCAGAAGGCGGGCCACGTGTCGATACCGGAAGGCAGTTTCGCTTTCATTTCAAAATATCCATACTCCTGCGAGAATCCTTTGCCGGTATTGTCGACTGAGGTCATTACTCCTGAGGTCCATCGTTTGTTCACCTCTTGCAGGCGGATATCGAGACCGCCGCCCGGAATGAGCGAATAAGGATCCTGCGGGTCGCTCAAGCCGACCATCGCGGTTGCCGCGCCGTCGGTCGTCGACATGCAGCACGCTTCGTTGTGCGTGTACCAATTGGATCCGTCGTACACGCGAGAGTCAGAGATGCTGAGCTTTTGGAACTCATCGTCGAAGGTAAGGTGGTAGCCGGCGAGGCTTGGCCCGGTAGAAGTAGCAAAACCGAGCGATGCAGACGGCGTGCCGGAGGCACTCACGTCGAGTACGCCCACATAGTATCGATACGCTTGGTCATGAACGACGCCAGGACCGGCAGTAAGCGCCAGTATTCCCTTCGAGCCAGTCAGTGTCGCCATCACATAGTAGGTCCCGTCGGCAAGTGCAGGCACAGTCATCAGGTTTTGGACAGAAATCGGCCCAGACCACTGCGTCGAGGGCAGGACAACAGCGCCGTTATTGAAACTATTCGCCACATGAGCGACAGTGGCGCCGCTTGCGTTCACGAGATAGAGGTCGAGACGACTGGTCTCGGTCAGCGATTGCGTAGCAGAGAAATTGGTCTGGAAGTTGACTATAGAACCAGGAGCTGCCGTCTGCACTTGCTGCGAAAGAGGGTTGATCGTTACGATACTGCTGTCATCTGCCCCCGGAGTGACCGACGCGATCGTCCACTGCGGAAGCGCGGGCATCGTAGAGGGCGTGCTTGAACTAACAACAACCGGAGGAGTAGGAAGTGGTTGGGTCGTCGTACTCACACTATTGGAAGCGGCAGAAATATTGCCAGCAGCATCAAACGCCTTCACGGTATATGAGTAGCTCGTCGAAGGCGCAAGACCCGTATCGCTGTATGACGTAGTGCTTGCAACGCCGATTTGAGTGCCACCGCGATATATAGCGTATCCGCTCACCCCGACATTGTCTGTGGAGTTCGCCCATGAAAGGTTTATCTGTGAGATTGATACGACGTTCGCCGAAAGATTTGCCGGAACTGATGGTGGAGTCGTATCAGGCGGTATGGTAGTCGTGACTGAGACTGAAGAGCTCGCCGATCCGCCGAGACCACTGCACATGAGCGAATAGATACTTGAAGACAACACTCCCGTCATCAACTGCGACCCCGCAAGTGCTTTCGAGCCCGCCCAGCCACCTGAGGCGGCGCACACAGAAGTATTGATCGAAGACCAGATAAGACTGAAGGAGCCACCTGAGAATATTGTCGAGGTGCTTGCGACGAGCGATACGGCAGGCACAGGTGCCGGAGCAGCAGCGATAGAAACGGATTGCGTCGATGACCCCCCTGCACCACTACACGTGAGCGTATAAGTGGAAGATGTAGTGATGTTAGAGATCAATTGCGATCCACTAATAGGTTCCGTTCCATTCCAACCGAGAGATGCAGAACATGAGGTAGCACCGGTCGAAGACCATGTGAGCGTAGTCGAGCCACCGTACGGTACGGTAGAAGAGCTTGCTGAGAAAGAAATTGTCGGAGCTACCGGCGTAGGTGGCTGAGTTGGTGAGGACGAAGAAGCCGAGGACCCCGAAGATGTTGATGATGAGGATGTCGAAGAAGAAGTTGATCCTGCGAGCGGAAGGACAGCGAGGTTGAGTGATTTTGAAACTGTTCCGGTAGGTCCCGTGCAGGTCAGCATGTAAACCTTGTCGGTAGTCTCTCGAGGGATGAAGTCCGATCCCGCAAGAGGGACAGCACCACTCCAGCCGTCATCAGCCTTGCAATATGTCGCATATTTGGAGCCCCAAGTGAGCGTCGTCGAACCACCGAACGAGACCGGCGAAGGACTGGCGATGATGGTCACGAGCGGCGTAGGCAAGGACGACGGCAAGATAGTCACAGGCAGGGTCTTGACCGTAGTGCCGCCCGGCCCCGTGCAGGTCAGCACATAATCCTTGTTGGTCGTCTCTCGAGGGATGAAGTCCGATCCCGAAAGCGCTAGTGTGCCGCTCCACCCGTCACCGCCAGCGCACGAGCTGGCGTTTTGAGAGCTCCAAGTGAGCGTGGTCGAGCTACCGAAAGATACAACCGCGGGACTGGCTGAGATCGACACGATCGGCGCCGTACTACTAGAGATGGCGCCTGTGGCTGCGGCAGCAGAAGCTGTGAGCACTGTGATCTGGGCTTCGATAGAAGAAAGTTGCGCTTCGAGGTCGGCAAGCGTATCGGCCCCCGCAACTATAGGGGCTGCCACAGCCATTGGAACAAGAATGAGGACTGCCACCCCGAAAACACTAACCAGTCTTCGATTCATCACGGCCTCATAATAGCTCACGAGAGACTCGGTAGAGCGGCATATTCATGAGGTAAGTGTGGATAACTATCGATACGGAGCCTCTTTTTTGCAGGGCAAGGAATTTCACCGAAACTTCATCTGGTATTCATGACTTGAGGGGTATACTGATGGGATTGTGAATAAACCTCGTATTGAGGGTCTTAGCTCAGAACTTACAGATGCAATTGTGGGTACTTTGCGAGAGCCGATAGTGATACTCGATCGTAATTTGCAGGTGGTCGTGGGCAATCGCGCCTTCTATGACAAATTCGAGGTCGATTATGCCAAGATCCGCGGGAAGAAGTTCTCACAACTGGGTAATGGCGAATGGAATATCCCAGCCCTCACGACACTCTTGGCACAGGTCATTCCCGAGAAGACAAAGGTCGAAGGGTACGAGGTCATACACACCTTCGAGCGCCTCGGCCTGCGCGTCATGATCCTCAATGCGCGCTCACTGAAGCTCAACGATACGCATCACGACATCTTCGTCTCGATCACTGACATCACAGAGGAGCGCAAGATCCTGCGCGACAAGGAAAACCTGATGCTTCAGAAGGACACCCTCCTCAAGGAGATGCGTCACCGGATCGCAAACAGCCTGCAGCTCATCGCGAGCATCATCCTTCTCAAGGCCGGCAGCGTAAAATCCGCTGAGAGCAAAGCCCACCTCGAAGACGCGCACGACCGCATACTCTCGATCGCGACAGTACAGCGCAACCTCGACCCGACGAGCGAGGGCTCCCAGGTACCCGTGCTTGAATACCTCCGCACGCTCTGTGAGAGCATTGCCAAATCGATGATCGGCGGGCGCAAGCCTATCACGCTCAAGGTGACGGGCGGCAGCGGCACCGTCACGCCGGACGAAGCGATCGGCCTCGGACTCATCACGACAGAGCTCGTGATCAATTCCCTCAAGCATGCCTTCCCTAAAGGCGAGGGCCAGATCACGGTCACCCATGAGTCGAAGAAAGCGGGTTGGAGGCTGCGGGTCGGTGACGATGGTGTCGGCCTCTCAGCAACTCACATGGAAAGCCGCGAGGGGCTCGGCACCAGCATCGTTGAGTCATTGGCTGGTCAGTTGAATGCAAGTGTTGAGAGAGAAAGTACCTCGCGAGGCACCGTGGTCTCGATCTCGCATCCGCGCAATGCCGCGAAGTAGTGCGCGGTGCACGCCTATAAGCACACTAGGTCTTGCCTAGTGTGTAGGGCGCCGATTCGGGGCTTTGTGCTAGCATGGCCCTATGTTAGTCGACGAAATGATTATCCGCTTCACTGCAGGCAACGGCGGCTCAGGCCGCTCTGCCTTCAGCAACATCAAGCTCAACCTAGGGCCGAGCGGCGGCGATGGAGGCAACGGCGGAAGCATGTACCTCGAAGGCGTCGTCGACATCGGCGCGCTCGCGCTCCACTCCAACAAGAAAGAGATCAAGGCAGAAAACGGGCGTGACGGCGGGAGCTCGCTCACCGACGGCAGGCGCGGCGAAGATCTCATACTCAAGGTGCCGATAGGCACCGTCGTCACCAACCTCGATACCGGGCATGTGGAGGAAATCATCGCCGCCGGCGAGCGGATCCTCGTCGCAAGCGGCGGCAGAGGCGGCCGCGGCAATTACAAGTTTCGCTCGGCGACCAACACTTCGCCGACGCAGTTTGAGCCTGGCACCAAAGGCGAGAGCGCACTCTACAAGCTCGAACTGCGGCTCATCGGCGATGTCGGCCTCATCGGCTTGCCGAACGCCGGCAAGTCGAGCCTCCTCAACGAGCTCACGCAAGCGAAGGTTAGGGTAGCGAACTATCCCTTCACCACACTCGAGCCCAACCTCGGCTCGTACTACGGCACCATCATCGCCGACATCCCCGGCCTCATCGAGGGCGCATCGGAGGGCAAAGGCCTCGGCGTGAAATTCTTGAAGCACATCGAGCGCACCGGCGTATTCTTCCACCTCATCTCAAGCGAGTCCGACGACGTGCTGCGCGACTATCAGACCGTGCGCGAAGAGTTGAAAAAGTACAATGCGACGCTTGCCGAGAAGCGCGAGATCGTCTTTCTCTCCAAAAGCGACATGGTGACTCATGAGGAACTGGCAGAGAAAGTAAAATTACTCAAGAAGCACAAAGTGGTCGCAATCCCCTTTTCCATCCTCGACCCTGAGAGTCTTGAGTCGATCAAAAAGATATTGAACGAGATTCGGGATAGCAAGTAGAAGATTGGGAGGATGTAGGACTTTTATAAATAATGCGGCCGCGTGACGATTGTCACGCGGCCTTTTTTCTAATCGCGCTCTTCGCGCACATGTCGACGCCAAGCACGGGAGTCCCGACAGTGGCCCTCGTCGCGGTGCTCCCGCTCAAGAGGATTTGTGTGCCTCAAGGGGGTGGGCCTTCGACTATCCGTCGGGCGGCCTTCTCCAAGACTGCCTGCTCGCGTGGATATCGCTAGCCAACTGCGCTCTCATCGCTTACTCCCTTCTGTTTGACTTGCATCAAAATATAACACGATCGACGTATTGTCGAGCTGCATGAGATGAAGAGGTTCGGAGATATTTTATTGCGCGCTGACCTTTCGATACGCGGGGCGTGCAGTGATGAGCGCGCGGTACTTAGTCATGTTGGGGAACGTCGAGAAATCGATCTTGAGGAAATCCGCAATGACGAAGAAATAGATGAGCATGATGTCGGCTGCCGAGAATTCTTGACCGCCGATATACGGGCGGCTGCCGAGCTCACTCTCGATGTACGCAAGCAGCTTATCGCGGCTGCCGAGCGCAGCTTTCATCGCAGGCGAATCATCACCGACGCCGGCACTCTTGAGCGTAGTCGGCAACATCAGCGCGGGCATCAGGTCGCCTTCGGTCGCGTACATCCATTCGAGATAGCGCGGATAATCTTGCGAACTCACTGCAGGGACAAGCTTATCTTTACCGTATTTCTCGAGCAGGTACTGCATGATCGCACCGGATTCGAAGAGTTTGATGTCGCCGTCTTCGACGACCGGAGCTTTGCCGAGTATGTGCACTTCTTGCTTGTAATCGTCTTTGGACGAGAAGTTCGCATTGCGATCGTATTCTTTGGTCTCGTAAGGAACGCCCATTTCTTCCAAGAGCCATTCGATGCGTATAGCGCGCGAGAAAGGAAGCTTGTAGATTTTGATCATAGTCGGTATCACGATGAAGTATGCGGGTTACTGCAGAAGTATCGCATAACAAAATGTTTTTTGCATGAGCACTGGCCGACGAAGTCAGTGCGTACACGGCCAAAACCTCCAAAAAATGCTAGGCTGCACATATGCGTAGTCCCACGCGGATCATATTCATGCTTGCCATCGTCCTCGCCATTGCGGGCATTACGAATGCCGTAGTGTACGAGGCGCTCGCGCTCACACTTCATCTCTACGCGCCGAGCGCGCTTATGGCACTTGGTGCCGTACTCGCCGCGCTTTCAATCGGTTTTATCGGCGCGACAATTCTGGGGTCATACTTCTATACCCTCGCGACGCGGGTGATCTACACCGTCTTGGCCTGCTGGGTAGGCAGTCTCGCGTACTTGTTTTTTGCTTCAACGGCACTCGGCGTTGTCACTGGTATCGCGTCGCTGGGTCAGTTGCAAGTACCTACCCGACCTTTGGGAGCGATATTTTTTGCGGTCGCGATCCTCATAAGCATCTACGGCATCATCAACGCGCGACACATCGTGGTGACGCGCTACACTGTAGCGCTGCCCCAGCTACCCGCGGTGTGGCGAGGCAAGAAGGCAGTCTGGATCAGCGACCTGCACCTGGGGCAGCTCCACGGGCCGGCTTTTGCCGCTCGCGTGGCAAGAGTCGTACAAGCCCTTGCGCCGGAGATCATCTTTGTCGGCGGGGATCTCTACGACGGTACGCACGCGCCCGACCCGAGCTATCTGGGCCGGCCGCTCGCCTCGCTCCAGGCGCCGTGGGGTGTGTTTTATATTACTGGCAACCACGAAGAGTTCGGCGAGAGCGATGCCTTTCTCTCTGCAGTACGCTCCTTCGGCATGCGCATACTCGCCGATGAGGTGGTCGATATCGAAGGGCTGCAGCTCGTCGGCGTCGATTATCACAACGCTAACACTGTAGAGGGATTTACAGGTATTTTGAATACTCTCAAGCTCGACCCCGAGCGTCCCTCGATACTCCTCAAGCACGAGCCCAACAATGTGCATGTGGCTGAAGAAGCGGGAATCTCGCTCCAGATATCGGGCCACACGCACGCAGGGCAGCAGTGGCCCTTCGGGTACCTTGCCTCTCTGAGTTACAAAGGTTTTGTCTATGGTCTCAAAGGCCGCGGCGCGCTCAGGGTACTCGTCTCAAGCGGTGTCGGCTCGTGGGGTCCGCCGCTTCGCGTGGGCACCCGATCAGAAGTAGTAGAAATCACGTTTGTGTAATTGAGAACGTTCTCGCCTTCCTTTTTTTTACGAAGAGGGCTTCGAAGGGTCGCGGAAAACGGCCTCGACGTTGTTGCCGTCGAGGTCGACGATGAAGGCGGCGTAATAGTCCGGCGAAGCGGATCATCCGGTATACTGTCACTATGAACACGACCCGACTCGAGGCCTTTAGCGATGGCGTCCTTGCCATCATCATCACTATCACGGTCCTCGGCATCCGCATCCCGGCGGGCCCTGCCTTGACGGGACTTCTCCAGGCACTCCCAACGCTCGTGATTTATGCGTGGAGCTTCCAGACGGTCGGCATCTATTGGAACAACCACCACCAGCTCCTCTTGCATACCGACACGGTAAGTTCCTCGATGATGTGGGCCAATCTCAACCTGCTCTTTTGGCTCTCGCTGATCCCCTTCACGACCGAATGGCTCGGTGAGAACCTCGGCGCTACGTGGCCGACGGTCGCCTATGCGACGATACTCTTTCTCGCAGCGGTGGCATATACCATTCTCGAATACGTAGTCGCCGCACACCAAAAGCGCGCTTCGAAGTTTTCGCGCGAGCTCTCCCAGAGCTACAAGGAGTGGATTTCACTCGGCGTCAACGGGACGGCCGTCGCGTGCGGATTTTTCAATCCGTGGCTCTCATACTTTTTCATCGTCGCCGTATCCCTCATCTGGCTGCTGCCCGACCGCCGCGGCTTGCGATAAGCTTTGTGAAAGAGAGCGCATGTCATCGGGCATCTTTGCCTGCCATTCTCCCTTCGTGCCATCAGGCAAAGGTACTGAGATCGCCGCTGCGTGAAGCGCTGAGTGCGCGATGAGGGAAGAAGCACGGCCATACAAAGCATCGCCAAGCAGCGGATGACCGATCGACGTGAAGTGCACGCGTATCTGATGCGTGCGGCCCGTTGTGCAAGTAAGAGGTAAGGGTAAGGGGGACAGTCACACTTATCTCATTTATCTTATTGCGAGGAGGAATGCCTACTACCGAATATCCCTTACTTTATTTAAGTGTGACTGTCCCCCTTATCATGTCCCCCTTATCATAGGTAACGGTCTTTTTGCCCGATGCTTTCTTGTACATACGCACCCAAACGCCACTCGAGCCTACATGATTCTTGGTGAGCCACGATCGCCACGCTGCCGCTGAAGCAAACGCTTGTACCGGATATGAGTTCATATCTCTTTGAAATCATGACACCCTGTTGAGTCATTCAATGCCAAATTAAGCTGCTGGGAGCTTGGTCTGACGTTTGAAGAGTTACGTAATCATGCTAGGGTCTTTGTAGACAAGGGGAGGATATCATGAGTACGGATGGTTCATCTACGAAGTCGCAGCGTCAACCGATGATAGGTAACATGCTACGTATTGCCGTATATCTTGCGCCGGCCGTATTGGTGTTTGCTTGCATGCAGTCCTATAACGGACCGCAGTGGATCTCGGATGCGGTCGCGGGAATAGTAATTTCTATTCTCCTGTATATTCCTGATCATTGAACCAAAAGGGTACCGACGTCCTCGGTACCTTTTTGCTGACTGACCCTTATTAAACTAGGGGGTGAGGGAGGGGTAAGGGGATAGGAGAGGTAAGGGGGGACAGTCACACTTATCTCAATGACTGGGAGTCTGAGACGACGTTGGGACCTTTCTTCAACACATTAAATTTTATTAAGATCATGCCTAATGACATCAGAGGTTGTCATTATACCGATCGCGTTTGATAGCTTCTTGCGACCGAGATCCAGGTCGTTAAACTCTTCCTCGCTTAAATAACCGTCTTTGTTCCAGCCCCAGGGTTTGTATTCGCCCGTCCTGTCCCATTTATTCATCTTTTCTAGCGTTTTATAGAGTTGCGTTAAGATAACCTTTGCCTTTTCCCTACCTTCTGTCTCAAGAGTCACGTGCGCATCCTCGAAAGACTTCCTAAGTGCCGCAATGTGTTCCTGGGTCGGTGCTTCAGAAGCCTCAATAGTCACCCGTGGTTTCTCGAAACTTTCTTTCATATACAAACTATACCAGCATTTTAGCTGACCACGTGAAGAAAATAGTTTTGACGTACTCAACCCCAAACCCCCCCCCGTGATTTCTGAGATAGGTTGCACTTATCCCGATACCGCAGTAGCCTCCGAACGGGAGCTCTTCCCAGCAAGAAAGGATAGATGATGCGCTCATGCTTCCATATACTCTATATACCGCTCTCGATACTGACCCTGATGGATCCGGCAAAAGCCGACCATCCAGCAATGGAGGTCGTGGGCACCGTTACGGTGCACAACACTGCCACCGGTGATGTGTTGGACAAGAGGCCAATACAAGGGTCTAGAACAATACCCTCGATCCAGAGGGCACTTTAACCTTTTTCCAAGAGACGTGTGATGGGAAGACCATGACTTCGAAGTGCCTTATTGAGGCTGTAAGTTCCATCCATTTCGAGTGTCAATATTCTGTATTCGCAATTACCGAGGTTACCGAGTGACTCGAAATACTCTTCTTCCCAGCCTAGGATTATCATGAGAAGCACTCTGAACTCAAAGCCATGCGAGAAGACGACGATATTGCAGCCATCCTCCTTCTGTATCGCGAAGATCTTTTCCTTGAATGCTCTCAATCTTTCAATCATAGAGGCAGCACTCTCGCCCGTCGGGAATGTATAGCGCAACACACCAGTCTTGTAACGCTCTGCTTCGATTCCTGGTCTGTTCTCTGCAGTGATATGACCCCAATCCTGCTTCACAATGAGAGGTTCGACCTCTACGTTTACATTCAAGTTGTCAGAAAGCTGAGGAAGCACGATCTTGAGCGTTTGCACATTCCGAACACCGGGAGAAGTGTAAAAGCGCACGTTTTCATTGCCACGCAAAAGCTGTGACAACATGGCGCCGAAGTTTTGTGCTTGGCCCCTACCCTTGTCAGTCAGAGGAATTTCGAGATCACTGAGGACATCGTAGATGCTATTGTCGACATCTTCGATTGATTCCGCATGCCGACATATTATGATCCGTGGTCTGTTTTCCATGACATAACCTTTCCATATAGTTTTTCAGATGGTTTCAGAGTACACTCAACCTCATGAGCTCAAGGTCCAACGGGAAAAGTGAGGTTTTCTTGATGACACTACGCGACAAAGATATCTTTCCAGATAGGCCGGGTCTTACCGACGTAGTATGGAAAGAACGTCCGACCGGCAAAGTCGTCCTGTTCAATGAGAAGGGCGAGATTGCCTTAGTGAGCAACAAGGTCACTAATCTCTTCCTGCTCCCCGGCGGAGGTATCGAAGACGGCGAAGATGTTATCGAGGGTACGCGGCGCGAATGTAGAGAAGAAACCGGCTATGAGATCGAAATCTTTGACGAGCTTGGCGTTACGGAAGATTACCGATCCCGAGACAGTCGACACTGCGTAAGCTACGGGTACGCAGCTAAGGCCCTTTCAAAAGGACCTGTCGCTCTCACTGAAAGCGAGAGCGACATAGGTTTCTATGTTCAATGGTTTCCTCTGACAGATGCAGCGCAGCTATTCCAATCTCAAGAAGCGAAGGTCAAGCGAGGCGAAGTCGAGTTCTATAATACCTGCTTCAACATCCTGAGAGATTCGTTTTTTGTTCAGCGAGCACAGGTACCGCTGAACTAAGTCATTACTTGCCTCTGATTTTCTTGATTATTGAGCCCGTTGAAACTCTTTCCTCATTGTAACGAGGCAGTATTCTTATTTTCGTCGTGGGTGAGCTTTCTTTTACCTGAGCGATCCTCTGATTGAGGCGAGTTTGGTTTGCTGCATCCTCACCAAAGACGATACTGTTCGGCTTCAACAGCGAGATAACTTCCTTGCTGTTGGGGCTTACATCTGCCAAGTAGGCATAATCGACAAACCTGATACTTGCCACCATTGCAGCTCTCTGCCTCTGGATAATTATCGGCCGACTCGAATCTTTGTAACTTCGCACATATCTGTCGGTAAGGACGGCAACAACCAACAGATCTTCAAGCGATGCGGCATATTCCAGCAGATGCAGGTGGCCAACATGGATGAGATCGAAGACGCCACCGACCAGACAGAAGGTCTTGTCGGCTGGCAAAATCATCTTGAGGGCTTCGGCGCTTTCTGGGACGTTTTTCATCATCACACCTCTTTGTTTTGTGAATGTACTTTAGCAAAAATTGCTATACATACTAATTAATTATGCGTCAATGGCGGCTAAAAATGTTTTGTTTAAGATTTCCCGACGATGAGATGCAGATGAAAATGACCCGGTATCGATTTATTCTTGTATGTCGGTTCGATTATCCAATCGTACTCACTATTAACAAATGTCTTTTTAATCATACTTAGCTCTTCCAATTCCTCCCCTGTTAACTCTTCTTCGGACACATGCCGAGCGGACACCAGCATATGATGTATCATTGCGATTTGATCATAAGGGAAGCTATTCTCTACAAGTTTCCAAAACGGGAAGTCTTTTAAAGACTCTTTATCACAAAGTGGGCAAATATTTTCAGACGTTTCGTTTTGTAAATACTCTTGGTATTTTTTTGAACCTTCCGAAGTTCGTAGTGATGCCATATAAATTAATATATCTTAGCATTTGTGCTTTGTAGAGACTGGACTTAAACACGCGTCTCAGTCGCCCTAGTTCAGTAGGTATCTCGGTCGCACAAATGCCATAGGCACCCTTGACACATGACTTGTAATGTGTTGGCTGCGGGACTTGGATTCGAACCAAGATACACTGCTCCAGAGGCAGTAGTCCTACCATTAGACGATCCCGCAAATCTTATAGGATTTCCCTATAAAAATGCCGCTATGCGGCAGTTATGGGAGTGTAACAAAAAACCTCGGATTTTGCACTTACCCCGCACTGAGATCCTGGTAGCTCGAGATCAGCCAGGCACCGTCATGCTTCACGAGATCGATGATGAGCGGGTCGGTACCGAAGACGCCATTGCTCGTCATGAGGACAAGCGAAGCTTTTACTTGGTATCCATTCGAGGTCTTGATGAGACTATCCACGACGATATGATCGGGCCATGGGCTCGAGACCACGCGGCCGGGGGCAGACTCAGTGTCGCTTTGCCATTGTGAGAGGAGCGACGCGACGACGTAACGCCCGTAATTCTTCTTGACCTGTGCAGAAGCATCCGGCGCATTGAGCTCGGTAAGCTGCTCTTCTCGCCCGAAGGCTACGACGGTAGAGCTTGCTGCAAGCGCGTCTACCGAGAGCGTCGAAGCAGTGCTGGTCGCAGTAAGCATCGAAGTCGACCTGCCCGGCACGACGACCACAAGCACGAGGAACAGAACGATGACCAGGAAGAAAAAGGAGATCAGGAAGACGAGTGCGCGGGCTGCAGCGTTCATCTGACCATTGTACTCCTACGGAAAACTTTGGGCAGGATCTTAGTGAGTACGCTCGATCGTAGCGGTGAGCGCGAGATGGTCGGAGATACCGGCAGTAAAAGCGACATCGACGACGTCATACTTCCCTGTCGAGAAGATCCCGTCAACCATTCTGTGGTCGCGCTCCTCAGGCGGCGCCGTATGGTAGTGAGGATCGAGGCTGGTCTGGTAGTGCAGCGGAACGTTGTCGCGGAAACGGTCTGCAAAGAGCGAGAATATCTCGCCGCCGCGTGGCGCGTTGAAGTCGCCCATGAAAACGAACTCACCCTTGCCGCGCAAGATCTCGAGGAGGTTGCCGGCGTTGAGGCGCTGGAGCTCGCTCGGCTGCCCTTTGGGCGTCCAGGTGAAATGCAGCGTGCTGATGCGCACGGGTATGCCGTCTTTCTGTACGTCGATCCCCACGAGCGGCATGTTCATAAAAACTTTCCTCACCTCGTTGCGTGCATCGTGCTCATTGCCCGCGTAATAATCGACGGACGATCCTACTAGAGGGGTCGCAGTAAATATCCCTATTCCGATCGTGACGATCTCGGTCCCCGGTGCGTCGTCGGGGATGCGGCTCATCGGCGCGAAGATGCATTGCATGCCAAGCGCTGATTCGAAATGCGGCACGTCACGCTCCAAGAGTTCCTGCAGGCACACGACCTCGCTCTTACGCTCTTGGAGGAAACGTGTCACACGCTCTAGGTGGAGCGAATGCTGGATATTGATGGATGCTACGGAGAGTCGTGCCATAGTATTTGTTGTTATTTCTTGGCTCGGTCGCGAGCAGCTTTGAGGAAGGCGTTGAAGAGTGGGTGCGGCGAGAGCGGACGCGCTTTGAGCTCGGGATGGAATTGCGATCCGAGCATGAAGGGGTGCACCGACTTCGGGAGCTCCGCGATCTCCATGAGTACGCCGTCGGGCGAGCGACCTGAGAAAACGAGGCCGGCCTTCTCGAGCTGCCCGATGTAGTCGGGGTTGACCTCGAAGCGATGACGATGACGCTCAGAGATCCGGTTCTTCCCGTATGCATCATGCGCGATCGTACCTTTCTCGAGCTCACACGGATACGCTCCGAGGCGCATCGAGCCGCCATAGTCCTTGCGCGCGAGTTTTTCACTCTGCTCAGGCAGGATCATGATCACGGGGTCGGGGGTCTTCGGTTTGATCTCGGTCGTGTTGGCATCTTTGAGGCCCAAGACATGGCGCGCGTATTCGATCGTCATGAGCTGCATGCCGTAGCACAGTCCGAAATACGGGATTCTTTTCTCGCGGGCGAAGCGGATTGCGTTGATCTTGCCCTCGATCCCCGTCTCGCCGAAGCCACCGGGCACGATGATGCCGTCGTACTTCGCGAGCTCTTTCACGCGCTTGGGATCTTTCTGGTAGTCCTTGGCGTTGAGCCAGCTGATCTCGGGCTTCACGCCTTGCGCAAAGGCCGAGAACTTGATCGCCTCGATCACGGAGAGGTACGCGTCGGAGAGTACGAAGTCTCCGGTGTCGAAATACTTGCCGACGATGCCGATCTTGACGCTTTTGTTGCCGTTGTGCGCGTGCGCCGCGAATTCTTTCCACTCCTTCATGTCGGAAGCTTTCGCACCACGCCTACGGAGCGCCTTGAGCAAGATGTCTGAGAGATGATCGCGCTCGAAATTCAACGGCACATCGTAGATGGACGAGACGTCGGGGGCGGAGATGATGTGGTCGGCACTGACGTTGCACCACACTGCAAGCTTCTCCTTCCGCTTCAGATCAAGCGGGTGCGTGGAGCGTGCAACGATGAAATCAGGCTGCACGCCATATGAGTTGAGTGCGGAGACGGCGTGCTGAGTGGGCTTGGTCTTCATCTCACCGATCGTGCTGGGCACCGGAAGATACGAGACGACTATGAAAATGACATCATCGGGATTCTTGAGGTGGATGACTCGCGCCGCATCGATGAAGAGCGCGTTTTGGAAATCCCCGATCGTGCCGCCGATCTCCACCACCGATACATCTGAATTTGCAAAATCCGCCGCGCGCTCAAGTCGCGAAATGATCTCGTCTCGTACGTGCGGTATAGCCTCGACGAATTTGCCTCCGTAACCGAGCGCACGCTCGCGTTCGATCACCGTTTTATACACCATGCCGGATGTCATGTAGTCTTCCGGCCCGAGGTCGCGGTCGAGGAAACGCTCATAGTTGCCCATGTCTTGGTCGGTCTCGAGCCCACTGTCGAGCACGAAGACTTCGCCGTGCTCGGTCGGGTTCATGGTACCGGCATCGACGTTGAGGTACGGATCGATCTTGACGAGGTTGACCGAGAGCCCGCGAGCAGCGAGGATCTTGCCGATAGAGGCCGTCGCAATGCCCTTGCCCACCCCGGACATGACACCGCCAACGACGAAAATATATTTGTGTTTTGCGTGCGCACGCTTCACCGCCATATGTTTAAAAATGATTACGACTCGTTCAGCCTACCACGCGGCAAATCTGTGATTTGACGCGGTGTGGGGATAGTGGCGGTGAGGCACTTATCTGGCAGCAAGGTTTTTGCCGTCGCTATCTGGGCCTGCTGGCCCAGCGCTCGGACTCGGCGCCGTCGCGCCTGCGTAGCCGGCAAAAACCTTGCTGCCAGATAAGTGCCTCTGGTTTGCGTTGGACCGTATTCCGGAGCAAGTAATTTTTACGGCCGAGGACCGAACCCGCAGACCCGCTTGCGGGGCGTGAGGGCGCTATGCGTCCCGCAGGACGTAAAAATTACTTGCTCCGGAATACGGTCCAGAGATTACAGGCCCGTTATATACGAAGATACCGTCGCACGGCGAGATAGCTCGAGAGTGCGCCAAGGGCGACACCGGAGGCCATGACTAGCCCAAAGAGCATCCAGAAATTCGCAAGGTAATAGGTGTATACGTCGAAGGTGGTCAGGAATTCTTCTGACGGCGGGCCGAGCCAGATCGAGAGCGGGAAAAGAAGCGCGAGCACGATGACGCCCGAGATCACGCCGTAGAGAATGCCGGAGACCACGAACGGACCGCGCACGTACCAGCGGCCGGCGCCGACGAGGTTCATCACGCCGATCTCATCGCGCGCCGTATAGATCGCGAGCCGGATCGTGTTGAAGGCGATCAAGAGTGACGCGACCGCGAGCACTGCAGCAACGGCGATGCCGAGCTCGTGCGAAGTCCGTATGATATTGGAAAGGCGGTCGATCGCTGTCTGGTTCTGTGCGAAGTTGACATTGTCGATGACCGAGCCTGCATCGGTACCGGCCGACTGCTGGGCAGTGAGGTACTGTGCGATTGATTGATATTGCGAAGTGTCCTTCGCTTGCACCTGAAGCGAAGCCTCGAGTGGATTGTTGGGTAGCTCTTGCAAGGCCTGCATAGTGAGAGCGTCGTTCTGGTGACGCTCTTCGAAAGCAGCAAGCGCCTGGTCGCTCGATACATAGGTCACCGCCTGCACTTCAGGCAGAGCCTGTATCGAGGTCTCGAGCTCCTGCACCTGCTCTTGTGTCGCAGTGGTCGTGAGGTAAACGGTGATATCGACCTTGCCGGTGAGATCCTTCAAGACCGAATCGAGTGCTGCGCCGGAGATCACGAGTACTGCCATCACAAAAAGCGTGATCGTCATCACCAAGACTGCAGAGAGCGAGACGAAACCATTGCGCAAGAAGCCGATGAAGCCGTAGCGCGCTATTCTTTTAGTAGTAACCCAGATACTCATAGAATGAAGCTTGTAGCTTGTAGCTTGTAGGGACCCTGAAAACTGGGAGTATTTGTATTCATATTGTTTTTGTATTGCTACAAGCTATAAGCTACCAGCTATCAAGATAATTATAATACGTATTTCCCTTCTTTGTCGTCGCGAACGATGCGACCCTGGTCCATCGTGACGACGCGCTTGCCTACGGAGTCGACGACGGTCTTGTTGTGCGTAGTCAAGAGCACGGTCGTGCCCAGCGCATTGATCTTCTTGAGGATCTCTACCACATCGTGCGCATTGATCGGGTCGAGGTTGCCGGTCGGCTCATCTGCGATCAGTACATCGGGCTGGTTCACTATCGCGCGCGCGATAGCTACACGCTGCTGCTCGCCGCCCGAGAGCTCATGGGGAAAACTCCAGATCTTGTCGGCAAGGCCGACGAGGTCGAGTACATGCGGCACATCGGCCTGGATGTCTTCATCGCTTGCACCCGCGACCTCCATCGCGAAAGCGATGTTCTCATAGACGTTCTTGGTGGGAAGCAGACGGAAGTCTTGGAAGATCGTGCCGATGTTGCGGCGCAGCTCGAGCAATTCTTTTGCCCGGAGCGTTGCGATCTCGCGGCTACCGAAGTAGACGGAGCCTTCAGTGGGGAAAACTTCAGCGAAGAGCATCTTCAAGAGCGTCGTCTTCCCCGCGCCCGAGTGCCCGACAAGCGAGACGAACTCGCCCGGCTCGATGGAGAGCG
The DNA here is from genome assembly GCA_963767115.1 of Candidatus Kaiserbacteria bacterium. Classification (GTDB taxonomy): domain Bacteria; phylum Patescibacteriota; class Minisyncoccia; order Phycocordibacterales; family UBA2100; genus UBA10103. Next base: position 60,542 of record CAVYCR010000005.1, read on the forward strand.
TAATGTCTTCGACCGCAGGCGGCGCGCCGTCGAGATATATCTTGGTGACTTTGTCGAAATAGATCATGGAATTTCCGGAAATGAAAAGTACGCGTCTCATTATACCGCACCCTCCGCATTGTCCAACCCTGCAATGCAAAGGAGCAAGGTCTCACCTTGCTCTTTAAGTAGAAAAAGAACCCCGGCGTTTGCTCACCGGGGTCCACACGAGGTCGCGTTGCTGCTAATGAGGTTTCTGCTTCGGATCAATGGGGCGGTCAGACAGAGCTTTGTGGGTTTGAGTTTGTTCTACGGTGGACACATGGTCAGGGTAGTAAATCTCGGTTCGACACGTTACACCGTTGCTGAAGCTTCCCCCCACCGGCATACATGTCATGACCATTTTCGTGACACTTTTGTCTAGGTCCCCGGGTGGCGCGGGCATATCCTGAGCAAAAGCTGTTGACCCGATCGTCAAACCTATGATAAATACACTTCCACGAATCAGCATCATATTTGCCTCCTTTTTTGCTTTCGAGCAGCACCCGGCACATCGCCGATACTCATTTTGGTTCAGAGATTAAAATTCGTCAATCAAGACAATTATTGTCTTACTCCAAACCTTTTTCCGCATCAACGAAAGCCTGCAAGTCCCCTTCGAGCACCTTCTCCACATTACGCTCCTCATGCTCGGTGCGATGATCTTTCACCAGCTGGTACGGGTGCAAGACGTACGAACGGATCTGGCTTCCCCATTCGATCTTGGTGGAGGCGCCGGTCGAGAGACCTCTCTCTGCGCTCTTTGCCTCGGCCTCTTTCATTGCGTAGAGCTTGCCGCGGATCATTTCGAGCGCCTTCTCACGATTTTGCGCTTGTGAACGTTCGGATGTGACATGTACCGAAAGCCCTGTCGGCGTGTGCGTCATGCGCACTGCGGTGTCGCGCTTGTTTACATTTTGCCCGCCCGGGCCGCCGGAGCGCGCGACAGATATATCGAGTTCGCTCTCCGGGATCTTGATCTCGCCGCTCTCGGGGATCTTAGGCAGCACCTCGACGAGCGAGAAGCTTGTCTGCCTTTTGCCCGCAGTATTGAAGGGCGACATGCGCACGAGACGATGCACACCCGCTTCATTTTTGAGTGAGCCATATGCATTGTTTCCGAGCACCTCGAATGAAACGCTCCTGAAACCTCCCATACTGTTCTCGTTGGAATCGATGAGCGGCGTGCGCCAACCCTTCGACGCCGCGTATTTCTGATACATCTGATAGAGTATGCGTGAAAAATCCTCGGCATCGTCCCCGCCCGCACCCGAGATGATCGATACTATAGCGTCGCCCTTGTCGTATCCGCTGCCGCCTTCGAGCCGCGCCTTGAGGTCCTGGTATTCCTTGAGAGTTGCTTGCGCTTTGTCCTTGTCTGCCCAAAAATCAGGGGCTGCCATCCGCGCCTCGATATCGGCGATCTGCTGCGCTATCTCTTCGTGTGCCATCAAGAGAGTATAGCAAAAGAGAATTAGTGATGTCGGACATCACTATATTGTTGAGCCGACTCCCGGATTTGAACCGGGGACCTACCGCTTACGAAGCGGTTGCTCTACCAGCTGAGCTAAGTCGGCGTGCTCAATATCCTACGTCATTATCGACCTATTTTCAATTCGATCGTGAGCCGATGCCCGGATTTGAACCGGGGACCTACTCCTTACCATGGAGTTGCTCTACCAGCTGAGCTACATCGGCTTGTGCTGGCGATGATAGCATGCCTATCCGTTCGTACAAAGAAACACGGGGGGAATTGCTGCAGAGGTCTGACCTCTGCAATTCTAGCTACTAGAAGTACCCGAGGATATGCGCGATGATCGCTACAAATGCTGAGAGAGCCAGCACGGCAATGATGACACTCAACCACTTGGGCGCGTAATAACGAGACTTCGGTGGAAGTACCATACGATTATTCTATCAAACTGAAATGAACATCCCGACCGCCGCGGCACCCATGAGGACGAATGTCCCCCATACGAAGACCTTCGACCACACTCCACTTTTATATTCGCCCATGATCTTTTCGTTGGATGAAATTCGCGCGATCAGGAATATGAGCGGCACTGCAGCAACACCGTTGAAGACCGCCGTGAAGACGAGCGCCTTGATAGGATTGATGCCGATGAAGTTGATCATGAGCCCGATAATCGTCGCGATGGTGATGACTCCGTAGAAGCCGTGCGCACGCTTGAGCTTGAGGTTGAGGCCGCTCTCCCAATTGAGCGCTTCGGAGAGCGCGTACGCGGCCGAGGCGGAGAGTACCGGCACTGCGAGAAGCCCGAGGCCGATCACACCGATCGCGAAGATGAGCTGCGCCACAAACCCGGCATCGGGGAAGGTGCTCACGAGCGGCTCGAGCGCGCGCGCCGCGTCAGAGGCTGTCGCCACGTTGGTGATACCGTTTGCGTTCAGCACCGTGCCTGCGACGACGACGATGCTCCAGCTCGCGACCTGCGAAGAGAGCATGCCGACGAAATTGTCGATGCGCATGGTGCGTAGGTATGCGGGCGTGATCTTGGGCTTGCTCTCCTGTAAGAGGTTCTCTTCTTTTTCTTCCTCGACTTCTTCGGATGCTTCCCAGAAGAACATGTACGGCGAGATCGTCGTCCCGAAGACGCCCGTGATGATGAAGAGGAATGCAAAGCTGAGCTCGATGTGCGGCACGAGTGTGGCGCGCAGCAAGGTGCCCCACGGCTCATGCACGAGGAAGAGCGTGAGCGGGTACGAGATCAGCGCGAGCGCGAGCCATTTGAGGATGCGCGCGTATACCTTGTAGCTCGTGAAGATTTCCAAGACGAGAATAAAGGCGGTGAAGACGAGCGTGAGCAGGGTGAAGTTGAGTGGGATGACGAGCTGCGCGGCAGCACCCATGGCGCCGAGGTCAGCGCCGATGTTGATCGTGTTGGCGGCAAGCACGAGCGCAATGGTCAAGTAGAGAATCCACGCGCCGTAATACTCCTTGATGACCGCTGCGATGCCCTTGCCTGTGACGGCGCCGATACGTGCGCACGCTTCCTGTGTCGCTGTCATGAAAGGCAGAAGCAACAGCACTGTCCAAAGTTGTCCGTAACCAAACTGCGCGCCCGTCTGGCTGTAGGTGGCGATGCCGGAAGGGTCGTCATCGGCGGCACCGGTAATAAGGCCCGGCCCAAATACTCGCCAGAAGCTTCGAGACCCGTCCCCTTCGTCCCTATCCATCTGAGGATTGTAGCATTACCGAAAGCACCTACGGTTCAGTTCAGAAGGGAGAGAGTGCGGACTGTACGCCTTGAACCGTAAAATCATACGCCGCCTGTATATTGAAATTGAAGACAGCCAAATAGACGAAGACGACCACAATGGCAAAAAAGAGTAATTTTGATCCGGATTTGTCATTGTGATATCGCATCACTACCAGTATACCCCGCCGCCACAAAAGAATCGGACCCGCCGCGAACATTTTCGCGGCGGGTCCTGTGTGTGTTGCGAGCTTACTTCAGCCCTCCTGTCCGGTGAGCGCCGGCGGCGAGCCGTACGAGACCGAACGCGTCAGGTCGATCTCCCGATGAACCGTCGTCTCTTGTGAGAACCCAGGGCCGCTTGACCACGTTGTGGCGTCGCTCGACCAATCCTGAGTGTAGTTTGCCGTCGATCCTGTAGAACCGATGAGAAGCGACGACGCCTGGAAGACGTCGGTCGCCGTATTGCCGCCGATGGCGTCGGGGCCTTGCAGGAGAGACCAAGAGCTAGTTGTGTCGTGCCCGGAGTCCGATTCCAAGTCGATTATTCCGTTCTGGCCTAAGTCGGAAGAACGGCCGCCAAACACGATGTCTGACGAGGCAGTCGTCTGCGAGAAACCTGGCGCCGTATACTGATAGTTCGCCGTGGCCAAGTTGCTCCCTCCGCTTGCATTGAAGATATCGCCGGGCGTCACCGACGAATCGTCATAGCGATTCAAGGACGTATCGAGTTCGCTTCTTTCCGAACCGAACGGGTTGGTATACCCGCCGATATCCTGCGTCTGTCGCGAGCTAGAGTCGAAGTGATCCGAGATACCCGCCGCCCGGTCAACGAAATCATCTTCCGTAGATGTAGAAGTCGTTTGGTCGTACCCGGAGGTCGTACCAAAGGGGTTGGTGATCAGCTCCGAGCTGCCCGCGACAGCGGTAGTCATGTCGTCGTAGGCGAGGGTCGTCGGCGTCACCACCGTACTCCCTTTGTTGGACAAGGAGATCCAGGAATCGTATTGGTCCTTGCCATTGAGGAAGTCGTCAGCGGAGTTAGCGACGTAACTGTCGTTCCAAGCCGTAGTCTCAACTGCTGTAGGCATTTTTAGTCTCCTCAAAAGGCCACTTTTAGCCGCTCGCAATAATATACTGTATTTTGACAAAAGTCAATATCAGTGTCTATAAGAGGTTAGTCTCTATTGTGCAAAGAGGAAGTCATTACTTCGCGCTGGCAATGGCTTCACTTGATAGCAAAAACGTCCGTTGCTCTCCCCCGCACAACTCGTCTTGAGGAATTTCCCGCCGTCGAATTGGGCGTACGGAGTACTGGTGCTCTCGAGATCGGCGCCGAGCGTATAGACAGCACCGGAGAGGGTGTACGGGTAGCTGGTGTTGTCGAGCGGATCGAGCGGCACCGTCTTGAGGTAGGTCGGCTCAAGCGTTGCGAGCGTGGATGGATAGCCGCCTTCGGCGCCATGATATGACTGCAGCGCGAATTGAATTTGCGAAAGGTCGAGAAGACGCGTGTTATCACGACTCTCCTGGACCGCTTCTTCGAGACTCTGACCGGTCACATCTTGATATGCGTCGCTGATGGAAATGGTCGAGGTCGGCGCATCGATAGTGATGGGCTGATTGATATCGCTCAGGGTGAGATCGGCCGTCACGCGCACCTGCTTGCCCTTAAGGCTCTCCATCGCGTCGGTCGGGACGAGCCGCAGCGAGCTTTCAAACTTGTGCGGTATGCCGCTTGTCTCCGCCCAGATCGTGACAGTGAGATTGGAGGCAAGATACTTCGCAAGCTGCTCCCCTTCCGAGCTCTGGAGATATGCGAGCGTCGCCGGGTCGAAGTGCACGGTACTTGATGCTTCGCCGGCGAAGGCCTGCATCGCATCGTTATAAAAGACCGGCAACGCGGCGGCATTCAGCGTGAGGTCGTACTCATACAACGCCTGGCCGTCTTCTTGCACCAGGACCGGATCAGACGACGACAGAAGGTTGTCTTTTTCCTCGAGCGTGAGGATCGTCTGCAAGTCTTTTTGGCTTTGCGCTTGCGTCGTGTTTAGTGTTTGTGGAACATCACTGTCAAATGGAAGCATGCTCGCGTACTGCTTCTGGTCCTGTGGTGTTATTTCTACCCATTGGTTTTTGATGGCAGAAATATTTCCAACAAATCCGGGTATTTTGGTCACGATGCCGTAGTAATTGTCTCCGACTTTCTCAAACTGCGCGGCGAGGCTCGCGGTGAGGTCCTCGGAGGAAAGGTCAAACGATATCGATGCCTCGCCATCGGCGCTCGTAGCGGTCTTTTGCGCCGCGCCGCTCACGTCGAGCGTCGCATCAAAATCAGATGGCACGAGCGCTGTCAAAAACTCCATAGCTTCGAGCTGGGTGCTTGTACTGTCTTGGGGTATCACAAGGGCGGTCGCGTCTGGGTCGCGTGCCTGCGTATACACATGCGCTTTGACATCCCACGCACTCGTCTGTACTTGTGAGAGTCCGAGGGCAACACCACTCAAGACCGCGCCGGTCGTGTAGGGCGGATGCGAGAGAAACGGCAGATAGTGATACGCGTACTCTTCGATGAGCGGTAGTTGATCGGTCTCGTATGCATACGCCGCGCCGCCGATAAGCGCGATGAGAAGCAGTGCAATGATGGTCAATAGTATGTTGCGGCCCGTATGCCTCGTGTGCTGCACAGGTATCGAGGTCGCAGGAGTCGGACGAGTCGATGATGAGACTGCAGAAGTATTGATTGGAACTAGAGGCTGCGCTGCGCTATGCGGGAGTCCTACATCGAGACTTGTGTCTTGTGGTTGTGGTTGTACCGGTGCCGGTGAAACTACTGGCTTCTCGGAGGGCACCAGTGGCGCCACAGGAGCTTCGGGTGAAGAGCTCATCGCAAGTGCCTGCGCGATCATCTCAGGCTGCCAGCCATTCACCGCAAGCGCGGTAGCGATCTGCGCGTCGCTCTCTCCGGCCGCGCGACATGCACGGACATATGCTACCCCGTCTTGTATCGTTGCCATCTTATGTATAAGTGTGACATCTACATGAAGCGGCACAAGGCTGCGGCTGTGGATTGCTGTACAATATCTCTGTGAACGTCTTGCATCATCAGCATACGCGCAAGCGCGCAGAGCCCTACCCTTCGCGCGATTGGCGCATGCGCCTCTTGGACCAAATCGTATATGTGGCAGGTGTCGTCGGGCCGCTCTCGACCATCCCGCAGATACTCAAGATATACATAGGCCACGATGCCGCAGGCGTCTCCATCGCCACGTGGCTCATGTACGCGATCTTCGACACGCCGTGGATCGTGTATGCATACGTGCACAAAGAAAGGCCGCTTCTCGTCTGCTATGTATTGTGGTTTGTCTTCAACACCGCCGTCGCAGTCGGCGCGATCATGTACGGCGGCAACTATCTGGCAGGGCTTTAGGCGCGAAGAATCGCACTGGATAATCCGCAGTGCCTGGGGTATGGTTAGCCGAGCTGAAACACGTATGAGGGATAGCCATGATGAGCTCGATAGTATCTCTCCCCGCCGCCTATAAGGAGCAACTGCGGATCCGCGAAGCGTTGACAGTAGGATTTAGCCGGCAGGTTGAGGGGATCGGATACACCACCTTCTTCGACAACCAGCCACGATCGTACTCAGGCCGTATCAATCCCGATATGGTTATCATCGCGGCGGGATCCGGATACCTCGTTGTGCTTCGGGGTCCCGATACGCTTCTCTTTGAAATACGAGGCATGGTCCCCCAGTATCCTGCCGAGGCCGGCATGATCAAGGGCTTCCAAATACTTGCGTTTCTCGTTGCCGTGCCCGCGCTAAGCCTCTTTCTCTCGTTGATACTGGGACTGGGCTGGTGGAGCCTTGCCATGGTAGTGCTCGGCTTCATCGGCACCCTCATCTACTTCTTCTTGGTGGAGCCGCCTCTGCAGGCCGTACGTGCGGCATCGTACGGAGCGGTCTATGTTTGGAAACAGTCGCATGGTCAAAGAGAAGCACGCGCGCAGTATCGCGAGATCGTGCGGCTGCTAAGCGCCTGCAATATGCGCGACCTCAAGGAAGTCCACCAGATATTGATCAAATGGATTTAAGACCACCTCAGGCACCCGGCAAACCCGGGTGCCTTTGTTTTTACATGTGAAGTCTCCGCCTCTCCAATTCCTCTAATGCGCGACCTCGTAGACGCTGTTGGAACCAGAATACGAGGCCACGACGCCTATATCTTTATACCAGATTTGCGCTTAAAAGCCGAACAAGCGCCTTTATAAGCCCCTAAACAGCCGTGCAAAGAAGCTCATAGCAGCTTGCCACCAACACGCGCCAAACCACGTACAGGCTTTAGGAGCGACTACAGGAGCAATGGGCGGAGTAGCTACAGTGCCACCCCTTGAGTCTGTTTGTATGGTACTGGTAGGAAATGTCTGGGAGGTCGGCGGTTGCTGCGAGGTATATGCACTACTTTTGGAAGATGAGGGCGGTTTGGATGTTGGCTGCTGTGATTTAGCAGGTTTGGATGTCGGTATGAGAGTTGGCGGCACAGCTACAGTTGAGACGGTAGTAGTACTTGTCGCCGTAGTGGTGCTGTTTTGATATCCAACTGCAGATGGTCCACTTATGACGCCTCCTCCACCACCTCCGCTCGATGAGCTGGAGTAAGATGAACTGCCACCCGCTCGCCAAGTCGTCACCACTTCACAATTGTCGCAATCGAAGGTCATGGTGCCGAAAACATTTTGAGCTACCGTGTGGCCGTGGAAAACGCCGTTGTTGTCTATCGTTACACCCGAGAAGCTAATCCATCCCGTGCTGGCACCCCACGCATAGCCGCCAAGAGTGCCGTTACTATTAGTTACTCCACCATTATCAGGCGCAAGGTTTATCCAGCCGAAATTGGCAGACCAGATATAACCAGTGAGCGCAGTATCGGTTACTGACACATTGCCGCCATTGGCATCCCAATTGACCCACCCACCGTTGTCATTCCATGCATAGTGATTAGTGGCATCAATCGTGCCGGTCGCGGCGAACACTATAGCAGTGCTCGATAGAAACAGGAAAGCAGCAATAAGGATTAGTAAGTATTTTTTCATTGCTTTGTTGAAGTACTCTGCACGTTCACGGGGCCTGCGTTGACCACTTGGTGCGTACTCGGGCGAAAGAGCACCGCCTTGCCTGCAGTGGGAAAGAGGAAGAGCACATCGCCGTTTTGAACATTCACGTAGAAGGGCTGCTGAACTCTAAGCACGGAAGCGTTGGTGACGGTCGCTATTTGTGGCTGTTCTTGTGGCACGATCATGACTTGCTGTAGTTCTGCGAGAAGCTCAGAGCTTGAGGGTTGTGAGACAGCGTGATGCCAAATAAGCAGACTGATGATCAACAAAATACACACCCCGAGCGTCGTATATTGGCGACGACGCGTGCCTATAAGCAAACGCAAAATTCGGATATACCACTTGCGAAGCCGAACTCGGAATACAGCCCTGCGCGAAGTGATATGGCTATCTGCAACTGCAGAAAGAACAGGTTCTTCGGAAGCAACGGACAGTGTCTTTGCTCTTCGAATTGTCTTTTTCGGGAGATCATCCATACAATCCTAGTTGTTCTGTGTTGGGGTAGTCGAAGCGGTATCATCTGCCGATGAAGTGGCGGCGTCTGAGTTGCTATTATCTTCTGAAGTTACAGCCTGGACTATCACCGTGCGGGTAGAGGTAGATGTGAGGCCGTTAGCATCGGTTACTACATAGTAGATGTGATAAGTGGCCGGGGCACTAGTATCTATCACCGCTTGGCTCATGGGTGTTGTCCCAACAAAGGTTTGGACGCCGAGGTTGAGGTCAGCCTTAGGGCCAGTAATAGTTGCGCCGAGGTCTGAATAGGTATCGCCGAGGTTAATAGTTGCCGGATTATCGCCGTTTACTTGAATGATGGGCGGGGTGGTAGAAGCCGAGGTATCGCTGCTTTGTGGGTCTGTATCATCAGAACCGCTCGACTGCTGGCCACTTCCTGCAAGCACAGTAGCAAGTTGGTCGCCGGTGACGCATACGCTCGTACCGTCGGATTTTTGGACACAGAGCTTTTGGAAATTGCCGGTGTTTGCGGTAAGAATGTTCGTTGTAAATGATTGAGCAAAACTGGCAACCGTCTGCTCTAGCGAAGCAATTTCAGTTCCAAGCGCTTGTATAGCTTTCACCATAGGTGCGATAAGACCGACATAGTTAAGCGTGAGTGTGCCATTAGGCGTCAGCGCAGTTGCAGAGGTTGTGGAAACAAGCTCGGGGAATATTTGCTGCACCTGCTGCGCGATAAAGCCGAGGTTTGTGCCATCTTCTTGGTCGAGGCGTGTGTACGAAACAGGATTAAGACCTTCAATATCAGCAAGTGAGGACGAGGCGTCGAGCGAGAGTATGTCCGTTTTGAGTCGCTGGTCGGATGATTGATAGATAGAGCCAGAGTATGTGGCATTGCCATTATCAAATACAGCAAACACTGTAGTTGAGGCACTATTCACGACTGCAAACGGAGAAGTAGACGCAGTGTCGGTGCCCCAGACTGTAAGGCGGCTGTAAGGAGTGGTAGTCCCGATGCCGACGTTGCCGGTTGAGATGGCGCTCGTCGATGCGAGGCCGGTCGCGAATATTAGGTTGCCTATGTCTAAACTGGCATATGCACTATTAGATAGTGCGCTCAATTGATTACCGATGATAATACTATCCTTATCTGTAGTGGGCTGATTGGCATCAGTAGAATTACCAAGTCCTATAATAATATTATTGCTACTGCCGGTTCCCAACTTATAGCCCGCTCCGCCACCAATTGCGATGTTATTACTCGCTTGGGTATTTTGAAAACACGAATTTGCCCCAAGACACGTATTACCAAAAGCTGTAGTTCCTGCCTGGCCAGCATTATATCCAACATATACATTTGCATTACCGGATACTTGAACTTGTCCAGCAAATGCACCTACAAAAGTGCCCTGATTCCCAGAAGTATTATTTTTACCTGCAAAATAGCCGAGGGAAGTGTTGTAGAAACCCGAAGTAATTGCCGTCAGACCTTGATAACCTACCGCAGTATTAAATCCTGGATTCGATATTGTCGCACTACTTTTAAGCGCTTGATATCCGAGCGCAGTGTTATATGAAGAGGAGGTTGCATTCTGTAATGCTTGGAACCCAATAGCGATATTTCCCGCAGCACTAGTAGAAGCAAGGAGATTTGCTCCCGCACTTTGACCAACAAGAAGAGACGAGTTTGTGGTTGAAGCTTGGAGGATAAGATTGCCGTCGATTTGATAGCCGCCAGTAGTCCCCAGAGTATTGAGGCCGTTATTGAACGTCTGCAAAACAGTCCATGTGTTGACGGTATTCGTTTGCGCACCACTACCACTAACAAGACACGAGCCATTGATCGCAAAACATCCGCCTGTAATGTTGACGCCGTTGGCGATGGTAGTTGAACCAGTATTGTCGATTGAAAATAGGGTTGTTGTCGCTCCGGGAGTCGAGCTAGCAATTACGAAAAGGGTGGTATTGGTGTCACCGCTATTAGCTGCGATAGAGAATCGTGCGTAAGGCGAACTTGTGCCTATTCCGAATTGTCCGCTTGAAACTACCGTGGTAGATGCAAGTCCAGAGGCAAATAAAAGATTTCCGATATCAAGGCGCGCATAGGCATTATTTGGAAGAACATTTAATTGATCTCCTATTTCAATACTATCTTTTGCCGTTGTGGGATACACATTGGAATTATTACCCCCAAATCCAATGAGTACGTTATAACCGCTGCCTGTCAACAAATTATATCCCGCATTGGTGCCTATTACAGTGTTATCACTGCCTTGAGCGTTAGAGTAGCAAGCACCGCTGCCAATACAAACGTTTCCGAACCCAGTCGTATTTGAGAATCCGGCCTTGGAACCTATAAAAGTGCCACTGGAAGGATTAGTGACGGACGCGCCGGCAAGATAACCAATTGCGGTTATGTTAGCCCCCGTTGTGTTGATACTAAGAGCCCCATACCCGAAAGCGGCATTGTTGCTTCCAGTGGTGTTTGCCGAAAGTGCTGTGCTACCAAACGAGGTGTTATAGGAAGAAAGTGATGCAATCGGTTGGCCGCTAGGGGTTTTTACAGAGCCGACAGAGGATGAATCAATACTGGCGTACAAAGAACTCTCGGCACCATTATCAGACACTGTTATCCCCGATCCTACAAGCGGTGATGCGGCCACATAGAGTTGATAATCGTTCGTGCCGATACCTTGAAAATTGAATGACATGCTTCGTCCAGCTTCGATGCGCAAACCTTGGCCGTATGGACTTCCCGAAGTCTCAGCATTATTAACATTGATGTAATACGGCTGATCGGTGGAACTATCCGCCGTAACATCCAGTGCGGCATAACCGAGATACGGGCTGATTAACTGGAGCTGATTGAATGATATTGTGTCGACGAGACCTACAAGCGAAGAATCCCCGATCTGTACAAGATTACCAGGCTCTATGCCGGTCTGTTGTCCTTCAACACGAAGATTATTTACATTTATCAACCGGAGAGCGCTTGCACCATTGCTGTGCAGTACAAATCCAGGGCCATTGGGCGCAAATATATTGACATCCTGAAAGGTAACCTCATTAGTGGCATCGCCGCTAGTTGTATTTGTTGACAGCAAATCAACGCCTGGATGAGTAGCATTACCACTATTAAAACAATGCAAGTTTTCAATATATGATTCGCGAATATAGGCTTGCGTGGGAACATTTTTTGTAACCCCCGTTCGGAAGCAGCTCCCGTTCATATGATCAACAAAGACGGAATCGATGCTGACGTAATCATCTCTATCAAAAAGCGTGATGGCGTTTTGCGTGTTTGTCGCACTTTGATCACCGACTATATGGAGATCCGCGAGTATCGGACCCGCGCCTTGCGAAGAAACAAGCAGGGTTGGGGATCCGTATGGTGCCGGATTATTCGCGCCGCCCCAGGCTTCCGACCAAGAAAATACATCGCCGGAAAGCGACGGCGCAGCATAGATAAATGTCTGTTCCGTACCCGCCCCCTTGATGCAACCAGCCACCTTGCTAAATGTGGGTAATGCCGATGTTATAAGATAAATACCTCCAGGTGCGTACAGGCAGGTGGGTGCCCCCGCTTTATCCAATGTCGCAACATAATTTATAGCGTTTGACCAAGCATTTGTATCATCTGTTCCGTAGGTAAATTGACCACCGGTCACAAAACTCCCGGAGAATGTAGCGCCAGTTCCCGAACCACTTGTTGAGGACTGAGTGAGCGTAGATGCCGTAGCACTGTAAGTGCCCGGCGTTGTAACGACTGGCAAAAGGACACCCATAACAAGTGAGACTGTTGCGCCTGAGAGTGAACCGCAGCCGGTGACAGGTTCTGCAGAAAGAGAAGTTGGATTTGCCGAATACTGACCATAATTGGTAAAAGTCCCGATAGAAGTAATAACACCAGAGGTGAGAGTAACATTCATACTGAATTTACGCTCACCGGAACCAGTTGTTCCAGTCGCTACACAAGAACCACTGCTTGAACCGGTGCTTGTGGTGCCCCCAGTGCCTCCAGATACAAGCGTGGCGCTCATTACTTTTGTTCTATCAACCGTAACTATTGCAGGGACCGATGCTGTACCTCCCAAGAGAGTAATAGTATCGCCGGGCACATAACTACCCGAGCCGCTTTGGGCAGTGCTTACAAAAACACTGTAAAGAAAACTGTACGGCACACTTGTGGCTGCATTAGCTCCGAGCGTGACATGGTGAGAGTCAGTAAATCCCGTTATTGTAGTTTGTAACGACGAGGTACCGCTGCCTGCATAATCAATCCAAATTGTTTTGCCTACATCGGCTGATGTAAAGGTTGCCGAATTGCTCGAAAAAGCACTCGACCCTTGAGTGATTGTCCCGTCGGAATAGCTGAGAGCATTACCCGCCGCACCAAAGTCTTTGACGCTGATAGTGTCAGAGAGTTTGCTTTGAACACTTCTGGTGATGGAGGTCGAGGTTGATTGCAAAAATTGCAAGCCCGAGACAACCCCAGATGCGGAGGTTGTGCCGGTGCCGCCATTGGCGATTGAGAGCGCAGTGCCGAGCGTAAGGCCGCCGGAAAAATATCCATTGCCACCGACCGAGAGAGTTTGTGACGGCGAGCTAGTGCCGATGCCGACATTGCCAGTGGTATAAAAAATATTTGAAATATTGGTTGTCCACTGTGACCCTACAATGCCGAGTGAGGAGGTGGCGGTAAGCGAGTAGCCACCACTATTATTTCCTACTAACACTTGACCGTAAGTCGGCGAAGCTGCGAGGCCCGTACCACCGTTGGCAATACCAAGCACGCCGGTTACGTCGCTTGAAAGATTAACAAGCGCAGTCGTAATGACACCTGCTACAGCCTTGAGTATTCCCGTAACATTGCCGATAGCAAGATTACCGGATACCGATACATTTCCTGCGAAGGTCGAGGTGGCGGTAGTCGAAGTTGCCACAAATGTGCCTGCGGTGTTAGCGACAACAACACAAGTCGGATCAGTCGGGGTGCAGGAAGGGTTAAGTGTTTGTCCGGGCAGATATGAAGCGAGAGCTGCTGTTGGCAAAAGTAGTAATGCAGCGAGCGTCAAAACGGCCGCCGCGCGTGGAGCTGTAATTTTTATTGAAATAGAGCGGAGCGAAAATATATATTCATGCATAGAAACTAAAGAAAAGGAGTGGCTCCGTATAACGGCTCCTACTATCAAATTGTACCTTACCCTGCAGCGCTGTGGGGGGGGTGTTAACAAGCACGGGGACAAGTATTTTGATGTATTGAAAAAGCCCCTAAGAAGGAGCTCAATAGCCGCCTCAATCGGTGGTGTAGAGAACATGATAGCCCCGAAATGGGCTACCGTCCAAGACCCTAGCAGAACCCAGTGTTTTGCGAAGGGACCAAACTACCAGACAACTATTCGTTGGCCTTGCGAAGAGCAGAGAAAAAATTTGGTTGCGACGAATTCTCCGGCGGCACGATAGTAAAGTATTATAAATATATTCTGTATTTATACATTATCAATATATCTAGTTAATATATACATATATTTAAAGCCGATATTGTTATATAGATAATGCAATAATAATATTTATATAGATAATTTTATACCGTGGAGCCGCCGGGGAATTGGTCGGAAAAGATCCTGCCGTTCGGTCGCGCAAGCGCATTTACCTTTACAAATGAGGAGATAATGTGTCAGAATGCGAAAAATGACCCCGCGAGGCTTGACCACCGTTAGCGGGAGCGTAAACTGCTATCAATTATGTACGCATGGCATAATTATAAGCTAATCAATATCCAAACGTATGGCAAAAGATGCAATTCTCACGCGCGTTGAAGAATTGGAAAAGCGCGTTGAACAGCTCGAAAGGAGCTTGAGTGGACCGATCCCTCGATCGGCGATAACGAAGAAATTATCAGCGAAGGAGTTCCTCATGACAAAGACTGCCAAGGCAGACACGCAAAAGGTCCTCGCCTTAGGATACTTCCTCGAGCATATGGGTGGTACCCCTTCTTTCAATGTACCTGACCTTGTAGGGGCATTCCGTGCGGCGAGGGAGAAGCTACCGGCCAACATGAATGACGCCGTCAACAAAAATATTGCGCGCGGCTTTTTCATGGCCGCGGATGCACCAAAAGATGCAAAAAAGGCTTGGTACCTGACGGCCACCGGTGAGCGATACGTAGAGAATGACATGAATCAATAAATTCAAGAATATGGCAAAAAATATTCAAATGGATGCAATGTCGAAGATCATCGCGATCTTGACTCCTTTACCCTCTGAGGAGCGAAGTCGCGTTATGAACGCAGCGATGATGCTGCTCGGCGAAGCGTCGCCTAAGTTGGGTGCCGTGAGTACGGATGATGAAGTGGGGGCCGTATCCAACCTGTCCCCTCGTGCAAAAGCGTGGATGAAGCAAAACTCGGTGACGAACGAGGAGCTGGAGCAGGTATTCCATATGTCCGAAACCGGTACGGAAGTGATTGCTTCTCACATACCGGGGAAAAACAAGAAGGAACAGACTTACAACGCCTACATCCTCACTGGCATCGCACAGTTACTGGCAACAGGTAATCCTTCGTTTCAGGACAAGACCGCTCGCACGCTTTGCGAATCATCAGGTTGTTACGACAGCGCAAATCACTCTGCGCATCTGAAGGATCGGGGCAACGAATTCACCGGCACGAAGGACAAGGGATGGACCCTTACGGCCCCAGGGCTCAAACGCGGCGCGGAAGTCATAAAAGAGCTGAATAAATCCGAATGATCGACAATACCAAAATACTTGCTGGACTGCCTTCCGGTCTTCGCGATCCCCTCCTTGAGAGCTATAAGGAAATCGGCAGGAATTTCCTTGAGCATCGCTGGGAACCTGCCGAGCTTAATGGAGGCAAGTTTTGCGAAGTCGTTTATTCTATCATCGCTGGCAATTTGTCGGGCAAATATCCGGCACGTCCCTCGAAACCGAAGGATATGCTGAAAGACTGTCGTGCCCTTGAGATGACTCCACCTGACCCGAAGCGTGTCGGTGACCGAAGCCTCCGAATACTTATTCCACGCGTTTTACCGGCCCTCTACGAAATACGCAATAACCGAGGCGTCGGTCATGTTGGCGGTGAAGTGGATCCAAACTATATGGATGCGACTGCTGTGTATACGATGGCCAGCTGGGTGCTGGCAGAACTCGTTCGAGTATTTCACTCTGTCTCGACGAAGGATGCTCAAGACGCGGTGGATAGTCTCGTAGAAAGAAAGCACCCATTGATCTGGGAGATCGAAGATGTAAAGCGCGTTCTAGACCCTGAAATGCCGAAGTCAGATCAAGCGTTACTCCTGCTCTACTCAGAACCCACATGGGTATCCGAGAAAGATCTCTTCGCTTGGGTGGAATATAGCAGTTCAGGAATGTTCAAAAGACGAGTATTGGAAGTCCTGCATACCGCACGTCTAATTGAATACGACTCAGCAAATGCACGGGTACGCATTTCCCCAAAGGGGGTGATAGATGTGGAGCAGAGATTACTCAAAACAAGGATCTAAAGTTACCAACACTGTCCTATCAGTGCCTTGACTACCCCAGCCGTTGCGTCATCCCTTAAGGGGTATGAACAGAGCAGTATTTTACGCCCGAGTAAGCTCGGATTTGCAGCACAAAGAACGTTCGATCGAGAGCCAGATCGCAGAGCTGAAGAGGCAGATCGAGAAGTCCGGCAGCAAACTGGTCAAAGAGTACGTCGATAACGGGTACAGCGGAGCATTGCTCGACAGGCCAGCGATGGACCAACTGCGAAAGGATCTGCGGACGAATGTCTTCGACACGATCTACATCTTGAATACTGACCGCATCGCGCGCGACGTGACGCATCAGAACATCATCGTCGGCGAGATGCTGCGATACAAGAAACAGATCATCATTAACGGCAAAGATTACATTCATAATCCTGAGAATAAATTCACGCTTACAGTACTCGGTGCGGTGTCAGAGCTGGAGCGAGCAAAACTGATCGAGCGTACGACGCGTGGCAGACAGCATCGCTTACGACAAGGAATATTGCTCGGCAATGGACATCAGCTGTACGGGTACACATACAGCAAGAAGACTCCTACTTCATGGCCTTCGTATGCGATCAATGAGAAAGAGGCCAAGGTCGTACGATACATTTTCAATACATATGCCGAGGGCGGCGTCGGTATACATACCATCGCAACACAACTTGATCGTATGGGCGTGGAGAAAAGGCGCGGGAGAAACTGTCTCGAATATTCAGGGGTCGAAGGTATTTTAAATAACGAGACATATACGGGCTTCCGGTACTTCAATACCATGAAGCAAACGCGGGTGCCTTCAGATCCAATGTCCAAGGCGAAGCAGGGCAAAATGGAACGTACGCCACGGTCAGAATGGATTGGTATTCCCGTACCCGCGATCATTTCCAAGAAGATATTTGAAAAGGTCAGAAAACGCCTTGAACACAACCACGCGTGCTGGCGCAATTCAAGACAGCCACAATTACTTTCCAACTTAGTCTGGTGCGGCATGTGCGAGACACGCTGCTACGCACTACGACGCTCGTATCAGATAGAGCGAAGCAACGGGACATATAGGTATCGGCGGATCGTATACGTATGCAGATCGAAAAGCGCATCCGGTCACATTCCTGAGATCGCTGGTCATGCACTAGAAACACTGACCTTCGACATGATACGAGAGACGATGCTGGTGCCGGAAAGACTACATGAGTGCATTGACCTATTGCATAAGCGAGCTAATGCGGGAAAACTGGAACAGCAATTACTGCATTTGGAAGAAAGAATACGAGTAATCGCCCAGCAGAAAAAGCGCATTATCGATCTGTATGCTTCTGGTGATCTCGAACACGAGGAATATATAAAGCGTATCCGCATCTACGATACCGAAACGACGGCCTTGAAGGAAAAACGCGATGGCCCTGCCAAATATGCTCCCCTGCTACA
The DNA here is from genome assembly GCA_963767115.1 of Candidatus Kaiserbacteria bacterium. Taxonomy (GTDB): domain Bacteria; phylum Patescibacteriota; class Minisyncoccia; order Phycocordibacterales; family UBA2100; genus UBA10103. The sequence goes on from CAVYCR010000005.1 coordinate 78,307, forward strand.
AAAGCCGGAGCTGATCGAAGCTGGGATCTCAAAGTACTGCCAGATTGTGCAGACGCGATTCAAGCAATGCGCCGATTTTGAGACGAAGCGGAAGTTCTTGCAGGAGTATGTGAGCAAGGTTACGTATCATCGAAAGAACAAGGCTACAACAAAGGTGAAGGTATGTGGATCGATTCCGATACAGATAGGACCGGAAACGGTCGGCGTGGAGTTCACCATCGAACACAACATGGACTGGCACGAAATGATGGCGAGGTCGCCGAAGCAGTCAGAACCATCAGTCGGGTATGACTACGTGCATCCATTCTCAAAAATAACGGTATGAAGAAGGCAGTTATCTACGCGAGAGTCAGTACCGATATCCAGCAGAAGGAAGGCACGATTGAAAGCCAAGTAATTGAACTCAAGCGGCAAGTAGTTGCCGCTGGTGATGTCCTTGTAAAGGAATATATAGACAACGGGTATAGCGGGGCGAAGTTGGATCGTCCCGCACTCGACCAGATGCGGAAGGATCTTGGCTCGGGGCTTTTCGATACGATCTACTTCCTTAACACAGATCGTATCGCGCGAGATGTGACCTTTCAAAATATCATCGTCACGGAAATCCTGAGGCACAAGAAACAGATCATCATTAACGGGAAAGATTATATTCATAACCCTGAGAATAAGTTCGAGCTGACCGTACTGGGTGCAGTTGCAGAACTGGAACGCGCGAAGATGATCGAGCGCAGTTTGCGGGGAAAACAGCATCGGCTCAAACAAGGATTCCTTCTAGGTCATGGCTACAACATTTACGGATATGACTATTCAAAGCGCGCTTCCGACATCCCTGCGAAGCTGACCGTCAACGAGAAGGAGGCAAAGATCGTACGGTACATTTTTGAGAACTTCGCTAAGGGCGAAGCCAGCGTATGGCAGATGACGCGACACCTTGAGAAAAGCGGTATACCTACCAAAACTGGCAAAAAGCTTTGGAATATCGATGGACTCAAGCGTATGCTCAGAAATCCTACGTATGCGGGTACGAGGTATTTCAATACGAGACGGCTCACGAAGGAGCATGCCAGCCCATTACGCGGACTCGAGTACGGCAAGAAGGTATGGAGGCCGCGTTCAGAATGGGTCGGTGTAAAAGTGCCTGCCATCATATCTCAAAAACTCTTCAATCAGGTGCAAGCAAAAACTGAATACAACAAGATCCACTACTACCATCCCAAAACCAAGCAGCTCCTTTGTAATCTCGTTGAGTGCGGCGAATGCAATTCAAGCTACTACGCCTATCAGCGGTACTACCGAGAGAAACGACGCGGTCCGATGCGAGTGCGCCACAAGATCGCGTACTCTTGCAACAAACGGGCCGTAGACAAAATGCATCACAAGGATCTGGTAAAGCCATGCCGGAACCCTGAGATCAAAGCTGAGATGTTGGAAACGTGCGTTTTCCGCATGATCGAAAATGTCATGCTCAATCCCGAAACTCTACGAGCGCACATGGATTTCTTCAATAAGAAACAACGTGCCGATCAATTGAGGCTTGAGGGTCAGCTGAAGAAAATTGATGAGAAGATCCACGCAATCGGTGAACAGAAAAAGCGCATGGTCGATGAGTATGCGTCGGGTGATATTTCCCAAGAGGACTATATCGAGAGGAACATCACACATGATCGGACGATAAACAAGCTTGGGACGAAAAAGAAAAGATTTAGTCAGTCGCATTCCCCTACTGCATAAAGCAGAGATCGTTGATCTGAACCTACGCCGATATTGCGAAGCAATTAAAGCTCGATACGAGCAGTGCGTGGATTTTGATACTAAGCGCAAGTTCCTACTGGACTACATCGGCCAGGTTATATTCGTAAGAGATGCCGTTACTGTATACGGATCCGTGCCTATAAGACTAAAGGCGTATGAAGACCCAGAGCAGACGAGTGAAGCGGGTAAATTACAATTCCGAATCGAGGGAAAGATTGATAGGAGCAAGAAATTAATCTAGTTCGCACATTGTTTGCGTCTTTGTAGTGGGTGTCTAGGTGGCTTATAGAGCTTCCTTGTTTTTGCTCATTTTTCTCCTCCTATACAAAAGAAAAAGAAGTAGGAGGCCCGCAACAGCGATAAATAGAGTCCCATACCGTATGACCTCATCAGATACTAACCTGATTTGTAGAGGGAAATTATATTGATGAACAAAAAAATCAAAGATGTTTATTAAAAAACCTCCGAGAAAAAGAATCCACCCCCATAAGAAAACACGGATATGCTCACGCCTCCAAATATAAAATAGGAATATCGCGCAGAGAAGAAATATAATGCTAAAAAATAAATCGGGTATCATAAAGATTTTGATTTTATAATAAATCTATCACGGCCCTTCACTTGGCGATTGATCATCATAGGGGCCTATCTGCCCAAAGAAAGATCTGTATAGATTTTCAATAACGGCTGCAGCTACACCTGTACCTATAACAGCACTGCCTGCAGTCGTCAAACGCGACCACGGTATACTATCCAATCCGCCAGATGAAGATTCTGCGGTTTCTGCAGCCTCTCTCAATGCTTGAGATTCTGCCAGTGTAGTGTCTTCTCCGATTCCTTCGGTTAACGATCCATACTGCCCAATTGTTGTGATAGCCCTTGCAGCACCTTTTGTGGCAATTTGCGCAAGGTAATTTGCGACATCACAATCTATTGCACAGTCTAAAGCGACTGACCCAAGAGCAGCATCCCCGACCATTCCGATGCCTGTGCCTGCCCCCAGTATTCCGATAGTGGCCGCCGCACCCGCCGGAGTATTTCCTCCTCCCTGCGTTACAATACCGTTATTCCTGCTCTGGTTGTAATTATAGGACGTCCATGACGTATTAAAAAGATTCGAAGGACTTGGATGGGAGCCGCTATTGGACTGAGCGGCCGATGGGTTCTGCAGGTACTGGTATGTGCTAAAGGTGCTACAGCAGACGCTTTCATTGGTGCCGTTGTAATCGTATACAAGTCCTTGGCCTGGAATAATCGCACTTGTAAGACCGGTCGGATCTTCTTTAATTATTGGATTGTCTTGTGAGTAGGAGTAGGCGTTAAGACTTTGTGGATCTGTTAGAATTTGTAGCTTTGGAATGCCTAGAAATAGAGGATCTTCAGATAAGAACTGGCCTTGGGAACTATTGTAATAACGCTTCTGAAGGTAGTTTAAAGAGCTTCCGGCATCATAGTACTGACCGATAAAAGTCATTGCCGAGAAACACGATGAAGAAGTCGTCGAGCGGACAACCATTTACGATTCCCAACAGAAGGCCCTGAGTGACACGCAGAAACAGCTCGATAATCTTACTCAGATGCGCCTACGCGAAATGATCGACGATGATGAGTATTTGCGCGAGAAGACTCGGCTCAAGAATGAAATGGCCGTAATGAAGACAAAGGTGCAAGGTACAGAGCAACGGGCCGAGAATTGGCTCAAGCTTACCGAACAGACTTTCGACTTTGCCTGCTACGCGCACAAAGCGTTCCTTTTTGGCGACGCGCAAACGAAGCGAGAGATACTTTCAACCATCGTTGGTTTGAACTGCACAATGCGCGATCACGTTCTTAACATTCAAGCCGTGGAATGGCTTGTACCGATCAAAGATAAGTATCCTGCCCTCGAAGCTAGGATAAAGGCGTTTGAACCAGAGAATTATGGCTCTCCGGAATGGGAAAAGGCGGCTTTCGCCGCCTTCAGTCCCGATGTGCGCGGCCGACCGGACTTGAACCGGCAACCTCTCGCGTGACAGGCGAGTGCTCTAACCAGTTGAGCTACGGCCGCATATATGGCTGCGCGAATACTATACCATTAGCGCGAAGATTTTACACCCCCATCTCGTATCGCGCTATTTCGCGCTCTCAGCTCACGAATGCGTAGCACGGCTGGAGAGGAGCTGTGCAAGTACGATGGTGAGCGCCTTGATCTGCGACTCAAGCTGCGCTATCTCGGCTGACTGGTCGCTGGTAAGCGCAGTTGAGGTTGCCATGGTCGAAGAAGCGGCGCCCGTATACGAAAGTAGCGCTGCGCGCGTCGGCGCATCAAGGAGGCCGTAGCCGGTCGTGTATTCGTCTCCCGAGCAGGTGATGCCCTCTCTGCATTGGAACTGGCGAAGCGCAGCTTGTGTGAGAAGCCCGAAGACGTCTGTCTCCTGCCCGAGCGAACCGGGGCCGGAAGTAGCGACGGTGAAACCGTCGGCGTTCAGCATCTCCTGAAGCGTTACGACCTGCGGATCGACGTTGCCGAGTATGAGGTTGATCGAAAGCGCGGGAGAAGATGTCGCTGCTGCACCCATGGAACTAGTGGCAGACGAAGTTGCCATAACAGTCGCCGAGGACGTACCAACAACGAGCGGATGCCAACACGAGTATGACGAGAACCACGGCGTCGTCCCTTCGAAGCCGTAGAGGAACCGCGCGTACTCGAGATTACCGGTCGTCGTGTCGATATCGATACCTAAGCTTTGCGCCGCACCCGCATGAGAGCCTTCGTCGAGCTGAAATACCCCGACCACGTCGCCGTCGCCGCCGATAAGCGGAGCGCCGTTTGCCGCATATTGTCGGAAGCTCGATTCGCACTGCGCGATCGCGATCATGACGGGGATGTCTGAGAAGTAGGATCGTACCTGCGCTTCGACGCCGGCGTTGGGGTCGGTTGTTGTCTGTGCGGATGCAAATGCTGGGGCAAATACAAACAGCACCGACAAGAACCCTAGATATGCTTTCTTCATCTTCATAGAAAGTAAGTATAGCAAAAACGAGTAATTTTGGTGGTCACAAATAATTCCTTTGCCGTCGCAAAGGAATTTTCGCGACCCCGGCGCGCCGTCGCTTCTACTGAAGCGACATGACTTGCGCCTCGCACATGCACATGAAAAAGCAAAGCAGTTTGCTTTTTCAAGTTATGTGCGCGATGCAGGACTCGAACCTGCGACCTTCCCGGTGTAAACGGGTTGCTCTACCAACTGAGCTAATCGCGCATTATAGAAACGGTGCCGGCGGGGCTTGGTCACCGATATTTTCATTGCCGCCGCAATGAAAATTCGTCGACCCCGGCTCGCCGCCCGTTCTGCTGAACGGGACCCCAGCTCCGCCCTGCAAGTCCTTCCGGCGGCAAGAAATACAAGTCGTATAATGCGATGCATCATACTCCTGTATTTCTAGTGCCGGCGGAAGGACTTGCACCTTCGACCTTGGGTTTATGAGTCCCATGCTCTAACTACCTGAGCTACGCCGGCAAAGTATATTCTTACGCTTCTCAAACATGCAACAGCCTGATAATAGCCTATTTTATGGCTTTTTCGATACTGGACATGAGAAATATATATTATATAATACATATATGAAAGTAGTTTTGCTCATCAACAGCATCCTCTGGTGCTTTCTCTTCACCTATTTTTTCTATTGCTTCGGCGTTGCCGTCTTGGCGCTGAGCGTCGCTGGCCTCGGCAAGCTTCTGGCCGCCGCCCTTTTGCTCGCCATCGCTACGATGAGCCAGATGGTCTTCGGGATAGCCGCGCACTAAGCAAGTGACGCGCGCACCGCATCAAAAAATGCGCGGTCTTTCTCGTCGGTGAGCGTGCCTGTCACCTGCTCGAGTGCTACCCATTGCGCCGCAGGATTAATAGGATCGATCGGTGCGAGCTTCTCTTCTACGCTCGTGAAGAGATACATATGGATCAGCTTATACTCTTGCATATGCGCTCCGCCGCGCCGCTCATAAGAGCCGAGATCACGTATGAAGGTGATTTCATATAAGCCGGTCTCTTCGGCGATCTCGCGCCGTGCCGCTTCAAGCAGTGTCTCGTCACCTTCGACATGGCCTTTGGGGAAACCCCAGAAGCCCGCGAAGTGACTCTGGACGAGCGCCACCTCGCCGCGCGCATTCATGACGATACCGCCGGCGATGATCGATGGTTGCATTGGAGGATTGTAGCATCGGCACGATTCATTGCCGGGCCATCCTTTGTATAGTAGAATCGCCAAGCGGGGTGGAGCAATGGTAGCTCGTCAGGCTCATAACCTGGAGGTTGTCGGTTCAAGTCCGACCCCCGCAACAAATTTGACCGGTCAGAAGTCGGTATCGTTACGATCCCACCGCACTGAAGTCAGTCGGTGTATACTTACGCGATGTCTGAGCTTGAATATCAAGAGCAGTTGAAGAAGTACCTGGAATCACTCGACTCGGGTATTTTTGGGGTCGATCGTGTGTCAGTGATCAGTATCAAGCGTCTCGGCGGAGGTCTTCATAATGTTAATTATCTTGTCGAACTCGATGGTTTGCCGCCGCGGAAGTTAGTCGTCCGCTTTCATCCGAAGAATAATCCGGGTGAAGATAAAACGGCGATTGAGGCATCAAACATGCGCTTGCTAGACGGCCTTCGTGTACCGAGAATTATCTTTGTAGGTGTTCCAGAGTTTCTCGGCTCGACCGTTATGTGCATGGAGTTTATCGAGGGAACGAGCGCGGATTTTCGCACATTGTCTGATGAGAAGATTCGAATGCTCGCACGCGCGACCGCAGAGGTCCACAGTATCAAACGCGATATGTTTAGCCGGGCTCCCTCAGCACCAGCGAGCGAACATGGTACATACGCGGATTATCTGAGTACCATGATCAAAAGTACCATCACCGACCGCCTGACCAAAGTGCGCGTTGAGATCTACCAAGACTCTCAAGCCTTGATCGCCCGGGGCCTTGAGAAATGTAACGACTACCTTGCACGCGAAGAATTCACCGGCTCCAGGTTCAGCCTGCTTCACACCGACCTGGGCGAGGGAAACGTCATATGGTCGAGCGGTGAGCCGACCATTATCGACTGGGAGGAAATAACATTCGGCGATCCTGCCGATGAGGTCGCCTATATTTTTGCCATCAACAATCTAGACACCCAATGGCAGTCGACCTTCCTCGACGAATATCTCAGAGCCATGCATGATGAATCTCTCACGAGACGCATACCGGCATATATCCTAAAAAACCGTCTCTTCGATCTGCGGTGGTCGATCAGCAAGATGGCTGAGTTGCAGTCCGGTGAAAGTCCAGAGATGTTGCACGGCTCTATCGAAGAGTACCGAGGATTCTATAACGTACGGCGAGATGCGCTCGAAGCGCTTCTTCGGAGTATGTAGTAAGCAGCCTGCATCGCGCGGAATACGTTATTCTATAAAACGGAATTCGCGGAAGACGCGTTCGTAGAGACTTACGATGTGCTGCGCTTCGCGCTGCGAGAGCGGTGTCGCCGAGCCTTCGTGCGCGATCTTGTTGCGCGCGCGGTGCGCTTCCCATGCGTAATCGATCGTATTGAAACTCGTGCGCGGGACCATTTTCATCTTGTCGGCCATCGTCTCGCCCTTGTAGCCGAGCGTGTCGAGGAGCTCATTGAGGAGGATGTCGGCCTCAAGGATCGCGAGTCGCCATCCTTGCTCGCTCTCGGCAGTGATCTGTTCGAAGATCCTGTTCCAGCGCAGCTGCGCGCGCGAGACGTCGCGCGAGGCTACAGGGTGCGCGGTCGCCTTGAATCGAAGCTCCTCGAAGCGACGGACCTGCCCGATGCGCACCGCACAATAGACGATGAGCGCGATCAAGAGAAGCGAGACGAAGATAGAGACGGCGGCAAATATTCCCCAATCGTCGAGGAACTGCTGATAATTGCTCGGCACCGAGACGCTCTGGAGATAATCGTTGAGCTGACCGAAGGTCATCGGCGCGTTCAAGGGCGTCGAGGTGCCGGAGAGCGTGGAGTTGCCGCCGGCATAGAGCGAGATCACGAGGGCCGGCACCCATTGGAAGGTAAACACGCTCAGTATCGAGAGCCCGCTGATGAGCGAGGAGTGGAGTTCCGTGCCTTGCATAACACAATTATACCCCGTAAAGAGAACCTGATGAGTGAGGTTCTCCACGGGGCAAGCCCCTATCAACGCGAGAAAGATTATGCGAGATGCGAACCGACCTCGAAGAGGATGTCTTCGCAGCCGTGTCCGGCACTCAATTGAAAACCTGTGGGGAGATGCGAACCGGAGCGCTCTACCGTGCCCATGGGAAGCGACATCGCGGGAATGCCGGCGAGGTTCGCCGGGACACTGAAGATGTCGCCCGCGTACATGGCGACCGGGTCGCTCATCTCTCCAAACTTGAAGGCCGGGGTCGGAGCGGTCGGTGTCGCGATCGCATCGACTGACTCGAAGGCTTTGACGAAGTCCTGGCGAATGAGCGCGCGCACCGCGCGAGCCTTGCGGTAGTAGGCATCGTAATACCCTGAGGAGAGCACGAAGGTGCCAACGAGCGTGCGACGACGTGCCTCCGGCCCGAGCCCTTCGCCGCGCGTCTTCGCGTAGACCTCGCCGATGGTGTCCGCCTTTTTCGAGAGGCCGTAGCGGATACCGTCGAAGCGGTCGAGGTTGGTCGAGACTTCGGCGGGGTTGATGATGTAATACACCGCGAGCGAATGCTTGAGGTGCGGCAGCTCGACATCGCGGATCTCGTATCCCGCGGCTTCGAGCTTCTTGAGCGCCTCTTCGAAGCGCGCCATCACATCAGGCTCGGTCCCCTCCTTGAGAAAGGCGCGCGGCACGCCAACTACTTTTTTGAGCAAGGTTTCGCCTTGCTCACTATCGGCATCCAGTAGCGAGGTGCTGTCATGCGGGTCGTGACCCTTGATCGCGTCATAGATGATACGCGCATCTTCGACGGTATTAGCGATCGGCCCGATCTGATCGAGCGAGGACGCTGCCGCCATGAGGCCGAAGCGCGAGACTTTGCCGTAGGTCGGCTTCATCCCGACGACGCCACAGAGTGCGGCAGGTTGGCGGATCGATCCGCCCGTGTCGCTTCCCAAGGCACCGAGGCACAGGTGCGCGGCAAGAGCTGCGGCGGAGCCGCCCGAAGTACCGCCCGGCACACGTGAAGTGTCATGCGGATTCTTCGTCGGGCCGTATGCGGAATTCTCGGTGCTGCTTCCGAGGGCAAACTCGTCCATATTTGTCCTCCCCAAAAAGACGACTCCCTGCTCCTTGAGCTTGGTGATGACCGTAGCATCATAGCTCGCACGATAGTGCTCGAGGATCTTCGAAGCAGAGCTTGCGATGCGTCCATGAATCAAAATATTATCTTTGATTGCGATCGGGATACCGGTCAAGGGCTGCGACTTTCGCTCAGCAATCATTTCATCAGCCGCTTTAGCTTCAGCGCGTGCGCTCTCGGTCCACACTTCGAGATATGCGTGCAGTTCGGGGTCGCGCTTCTCGATCTCTGCGAGATACGCTTCAGCGAGGTCAAGCGCCGAATACTTCTTCTCGTCGAGATCTTTGCGCGCTTGCGCGATGGTGAGTGCAGATAAATCCATATTACTTTTTGCGACTCACTACTTGGTTGACCGCGATGCGATTCTTCTCCTGCCTCGGCGCAGCGGCTAGGAGCTCCTCGGTGTAGATGCCGCTCTCGTGCGCATGCGCGTCATCACGCATCACATTACGAAGCGAGGTGTCGGCTTGTGCGGCGGAGACATCGGCCTTTTGGATGGTCTCGACAAAGGCGACAATTTCCGGCAACTCCTTCTCGAGGCGTGCTACTTCTTCGTCGCTCACCTCTACGCGAGAAAGCGCAGCAAGGGCTCGAACATCGATTTTGGCGCTTTCTTCATTCATCGCTCCACTATACGCAAAAACTCGTCTTCTGTCAGTATCCTCACGCCAAGCTCGCGCGCCTTGTCGAGCTTTGAGCCCGCGTCAGAGCCTGCGACCACGTACGATGTTTTCGAGGAGACCGAGCCAGCCGCCTTGCCGCCGAGCATGCGAATCTTTTCTTCAGCCTCATCACGCGAGAGCTTTCCCATGCTACCGGTAAACACGAATGTTTGTCCCGCAAACGGCAGCGCACCGACCTTCTTCTCTGGTTTTGCAATCGTTATGTGTGAGAGCAATCGATCGAGCATTTCAGCGTTTTTCTTTTGCCTGAACCACTCATACACCGACTGCGCGACGACGTCCCCTATTCCGTGAATGGATTGCAACTCCTCGACGCTCGCCTCGCGCATCTTTTTGATGGATCCGAAATGCCCGGCAAGATCGCGCGCTGTCTCCTCGCCCACATGATCGATCCCGAGGCCGGTGACGAGCCGCTCGAGCGTGACTTTCTTTGATGCGGCACGGATCGCGTCAACGGCATTTTTTGCGGAGAGTTCCGCGAATCCCTCGAGCGCGAGGAAGTCCCCTTCCTCGAGAGTAAAGAGATCATCGAGCGATTGTACCAAACCTTCGTCGATCAGAAGTTCGGCAACTCTTTCGCCAATCCCGTCGATGTCGAGTGCTTTTTTGGAAATAAAATACGCGAATGCGCGCTTGAAGCGCGTAAGCGAATTGCGGTCGACGCAGCGCCATGCCGCTTGCCCGGGCACACGCTCGATCGCTCCGTCGCCGCCGCAGGCCAAGACCTTCGTCGGCCATTTGAAGGGCTTGCTGCTGCGGGGCCGTAATTCCTTCAAGACCGAGACGATCTCCGGAATGACGTCGCCCGCCTTGCGGAGGATCACCGTGTCGCCGATGCGCGCGTCGAGCCGCTTGATCTCATCTTCGTTGTGGAGTGTAGCGCGCGAGACAGTAGTACCCGCGACCTGTACCGCGCGCAAATGCGCAACCGGTGTCACCACACCGGTACGTCCTACTTGAAACGCAATGTCCTCGAGGACAGTAGTCACTTCCTCTGCCGGGAATTTGAATGCAATGGCAAATCGGGGCGCCTTGCCGGTATAGCCGAGCGCTTCCTCGTATGAACGCTCGTTCACCTTTATCACGACGCCGTCGATCCAGTATTCTTGGTGTCTCCCCTTCGCCTTCCAAGTTTCCCAAAACGCGATCGCTCCTTCGATATCCTTCACGACGCGGTGGTGCGGGTTGACCTTGAAGCCAAGCTCCGCAGATACTCCAGCTCTTCTTCCTGTGTGGACGGGAATTCTTCGGAAGTCTTCGCGACATCGTAGATGAAGACGTCGAGCTTGCGCGCGGCGGCGATACGCGGGTCGAGCTGGCGGATAGAGCCGGCTGCGACGTTGCGCGGATTGGCATACAAGGGTTTGCCCGCTTTCTCCTGCGCGCGGTTGAGCGCTTCGAGATTTTTGGAGCTCATCCATACTTCGCCTTCGACGACGATGTCGATGGGGCGCGCGAGCGAGAGCGGCACACTCTCGATCGTGCGAATGTTTTGCGTGACGTCTTCGCCGACGACTCCGTCGCCGCGCGTAGCGGCATTTTTTAGCATTCCCTTTTCATACGTAAAGACGATTTTCAGGCCGTCGATTTTGAGCTCGCACACGTAACTCGGCTGCTTGAGCAAGGTTTCGCCTTGCTCAGATGATCGGAGGAAGCGCTTCACGCGCGCGTCAAAATCACGCAGATCCTCCGGCGTGAAGGCGTCGTTGAAGGACCATTGCGGCACTTGGTGGCGAATCTTCTGGAACTGCGGCAAGGGCTTCCCGCCCACGCGCTGCGAGGGTGAATCGCTCGCAATGAGCTCGGGGTAGCTGCTCTCGAGCTCGGAGAGTTCGCGCATCAGGGAGTCGCGCGCTTCTTCGGTGATCTCCTCGCGATCGTACACGTGGAAAAGCCGGCGGTAGCGGTTGATCGCGCCTTTGAGACCCTCATATCGTTCACGCTCCTTTTGCGGTACAGCCATACAGCCATTATACCGCAACGGCTATTTCGAGTCTTAGTAAGAAAGCTTGACGGAACGTTCGAGCGCCATCGTACTCGAATCAATGGCACTGCACGAGACGTTGTAACCATTGGAAACGACCGAGGTACCTACCGAGCCGTTCGAGCTCGTCTTCGAGACGGTCACCTGCGTGCAATAGTTGTTGGGATTGCCGTCGTAATCGAACTGGAATGTCTCACTGTAGGGATATTGCGCGGGACTTGTGAGGGTATAGGTGGTCGAGATCGTGAGCGGCTTTGTATCGCAGGTCGGCGGGAAGCTGATCGTAGGATCGGAGCAGCTTGAAGGAGTCGTTGTCGCGAAGTATTGGCAGCGCAAATCCCAATAGAGCGCGCATTCGGCGCCGGTGTCGGCGGCATAGAATGCGAACTGCGATTCTCGCGCGCTTGACGAGAGGATGATCTGCTTTTGTGCAATATCAAAAATCGCCGCACCGAGTGCGATAGCTATCGAGGCGATGATCGCGGCAAGAAGGAGCGTGAACCCTCGCTTGTAGATACTGTCATGAATGATTGAACGGTAGCGCATATGGTAGTGATGATTAGTCGAGGGGAAGCCAATTATACAGGTTCTCCGAGATCGAGAAGGTGCGGCTCGCGAAACTCCCCGTCTGCCAGATGATAGTGACGGTGATATGAATCTCCTGCGGGATTCCGGTACTGCTACTTGTCACCACAGTCGCGTTCGCGTATCGCTGGAAATTGGTGTTCGTCCACCCGCTCGCGTTTGAATATCCAAAAAGTTGGCCGTCCGTCTGCAGTGTATCCTCTGCGACCGAACACGTAGAGCCACTTGCACCGCAAGCGGTCAATGTCGGGGTCGTCTTATGCGCATCAATGATGAAAGCTTGACCGATCGGAATGCAGGTGAAGATGCCGTTGGGAGTCAGCGATGGATCGGAGCATGCATCCGGGCTCGTAAGCGATCCTTCGTCGAGCGCGAGCACGTTGCCGTCGCGGACACTTCGTACTGCCTCGAGACCTTCTTGCGCGAGGTTCTCAGCGGTGATCTCATCGCGCGCATAGTAGGCGCTCTCCAAGCTCTGCACGGTGAGCGCCATCGGCGCCACGATCGAAACCGTAAGTAGTGTGATCGCTACCATCGTCTCGATAAGGGTGAACCCCGCTTGTAGCTTGTAGCTTGTAGCTTGTAGTCCTGAACGATTCGGAATTGAATTTCCTACAAGCTGATCTCTACAAGCTATAAGCTTCTTCATCATAGATCGAGGACGCGCTGCACCGCATTGGCTTCGAGATGGAAGGTGTTGGCCTGCGCCGTGCCGCTCGTGCCTTGGATGATAATGATCACGCGCGGCTGGATCGGCTGACACGTCGGGCCTTGCGAGCCGTAGTCACAGCCGGATTTTGTCCCGACAACATAAAACGTAAGGTCGTTGATCGTCACCTCCGGGCTCGTGATCGCAAGCCAATTGTTGCCTCCGTCGGTCGACTCGCATATCGAATTTGCAGGACAACCACCGGAGCCAAAGCCTTCAGGCCCGAGCGCAAAAGACCACCGTTGTCCTTCTGTGCTGCAGCCGGGCGTGTCAGTATTACAAGTAAAGGTGAATGCAGTGCCACCCGCCTGACAATCATCTGTGCCGTCGCCGATATACGCACCGACACCGCAATGAAACTGCGTGCCCATGCGGGCGTTACGCACCAAGTCGTCGAGCGCAATATTGAGATTGTTCATAGAATTCTGGATCGCTTGCGCCTTGCGGTCAGCCGCGACGAGCGAGAGAAGCGCCGCTATACAGATGACCGAGACGATTGCGAAGAGCCCGACCGAGACGATCATTTCGACGAGCGTGAAGCCCCTTTGCGACGACATGCGGCGCCTTTCCTGATGCGATGAATCAATCTGCATATTATGTTTGGCTGACACTGATCTCGCCACTCGTCGAGATGATGATGTTCATCGTTTTGTGGCTGGAATTTGATTCGATGACAATGCGCGCCGATTGCGCACCACCCGTGCAGTTCTCGTTGCCGTTTGTACCGAGCGCACATTGCGCATTGATCCAAGCGTTGGGTTCGGGGCGGACGAATATAATGCTCAGCGTCGGAACCGGCGTCCACCCGCTGTTGGTGAGGATATCGACCTCAGATATGGTGAAACCGCTCGCGATCGTGGAGACCGAAACTTGCTCAGTACTCTCATAGGAACCGTCGCTGTTGGTGTCGGAGAAGAGTGTGTAGTTGTTGTTATTGTTATTATTATTGTTCGTCGAGAAAAAGATGCCGTATCCCACGTTGAAGCCCGACGCGGAATTGCGCTCCACGGAAATGCCGTATACTTGCGCCTCGCGGATAGAGAGGCCGATGTCGTAGGCGAGGTTCGCGAGCTCGATCTGGCCGCCGTTGAAGCTGTTGCTGTTGGCGAAGATCGCAGCCGCGATAAAGACGATGATGCCGCATACGACGAGAAGCTCGATGAGGGTGAAGGCAGCTTGTTGCTTGTAGCTTTTAGCTTGTAGCCGTAAGCGATTCAGAATTGAATTTCCTACAAGCTGATCTCTACAAGCTACAAGCTTTTTTTTCATAATGGAAGTGCGATGCCGTACATAGTCGTAAGCCACACGATGCAGGTACCTAGAATGAGAAACGGGCCGAACGGCACCTCGCTTCTCATTGTAAATCCACGAGCAAATGATCCAAAGCGAGTTATCCCAAGAGAGTACATGATGCGCGGCAGCGCCAAGAGTATGCATACGCTCACGAGAGCTCCGATGATAAAAGAAAGCATGAGCGCGTAGAGTCCGGGACCGATCCCCAAGAGCCATCCCATGCCGAGGGCAAATTTCGCGTCGCCGAGGCCCATCCACGTCCCGCGCGATACTACCCAGAGGGCGAAGATCGGGAGCGCGCACGCAGGGCCGGAGAGGAGGAGCAAGACCAAGTCTTGATTTGCGCCGACATGCAAGATGCCCATGAAAGAGACGACGAGTGCGAGAAATGCGAATGCATACGCCCATTCGTCGGGGATGATGGTGTGCCGCAGGTCATATGCGGCAATTAAGACCAGAAGAGCCGCTATGATGAGGCTCAACAAGAGGATCGGTACAGCAAGCCCCGCTCCTGAGAGAAGTGCGAAAAGTACGCCGGTCGTAAGCTCGACGAGCGGATACTGAATCGATATCCGGCTCTTGCAATAGCGGCAACGACCGAGAAGTATGATCCATGACAAGACCGGCACAAGGTCGTACCAAGCGAGTGGATGCTTGCAGCTCAAGCAGCCCGAGAAGCCGCCGAGCGAGCGTACTGAGCGACGCAAGATCACGACATTGAGAAAGCTCCCGACTATAAGTCCGTAAATACCACCAACCAAGGTCTCGATCATGGTGCAAGTATAGCCTGCTTTTTGTGCATCGGATCAGGAATGCACGTCGTAGCAATCTTGGCCGCTATTACCAGTATTTGTGTTGGGGCAGGGATTTGTCAGACTTCCACTAAAATCCTGAAGTGCACCATTGCCACAGTTTGATTGAGACAGGCCCGAAGGCTCTGTGTTCGGCGTGACGCCCGCTTCTGAGTTCAGCGCGCTATTTGTGTTGTTTTCCAAGGTCGCCCCGAGATGATATCCGGAGGGGTTGAGAGGGTTTGAGGTGGTACAAAGCGGGCTGTAGTAATAACAACTTGTCTCGTTACCGGCAACACAGGTGCCGGCTGAAGTCGGATCCGTCGGGATGACCGATATGTACCCGTTGCTTACAAGGTTGTTAGCCGATAGCTTGATCGGGTAATAGTTGTTGGAGTCGTAGTAGAGTTCGAGCGCAAGCTGTATTTCCTTGAGGTCTGAGATGCGTTTGGCGTCACGCGCTTGGACCTTTGCACTGTTCAAGGAAACAAGAATGATGGAGGCGAGAATGCCGATGATGGCGATCACCACCAAGAGTTCTACGAGAGTGAATCCCCCACTTCGTCGAGAACTTCGCGGAGCACACTTCTGGCTCCTCAAGGTGCTGTTGCGACGAATCTCTTTTGAGATCATCTGCATAATTAGGGTTATTTTTTACGATTGTGCGCTTATAGCTTCTTCTGTCTTGTTTGCGCCCCCCCTCACCACGCAGACTATGTACAGACGGTCACGCTTGCGGCGAGGTTCGTAGTCTCTTGCTTAGCATTACCATTGCTGTCTACGCACCACATTATCGGTGTGCCGTTTTTAGACGCGGAGAGCGGGGCTTCTGTCGCCCAGTTGGAGGCGGAAGCATGGCAGGTCACGGTGTTCCAAGCACCAGCGGTTGCAAGTGTCGTATTGAGCGTTCCTGCACTTGCAAGCTGGCTGTTTGACTGGCTTTGAGCGCCGGCAAGGATCGTGCCTGCACCTGCGGGTGTCGCCGAGCCGAGTGCTGCGCAGCCGCCCGAGTAACTATTGGCATTGTTGGAAGCAAAGAGTTCCATCTGGGAACGGACACTGTCGAGGTCGCTCTTGACGCCTGCATCAACTCCCTTGCTGCGCGCTGTCGCAAGCGAGGCGAGAATGATGGCGGCCAAGATGCCGATGATGGCGATCACCACGAGAAGCTCGATGAGGGTGAAGCCTTTCGACTTTCTCAATGCAAGACCGCGATTAAGTGATTTCTTCATAACGTTATTTTGCTTCTTATGAAATAGTAATAAATTCAATAATGTAATTGTATACTGTCGCTTTATAATTGTGATGATTGTTGCGAGTCAGGTGTGGATAAACTGAGAAGTCTTTTACAGATGACGTTGCCAACGATGATACTAAAAACAAAAAGACTCCCGAAGGAGTCTTTTTGTTTTGATGCTTTCATGCATCGTGCAAACTTATGTACAGATAGTGACGCTCGCGGCGAGGTTTGTGCTCTCTGCCTTAGCATCGCCGTTGCTGTCTACGCACCACATAGAAGGCGTGCCGTTTTTGGATGCGGAGAGCGGAGTCTCTGCGGCCCATGCTGATCCACTGTCGTGACAAGTTACGTTGTTCCAAGCGCCTGCGGTTGCCGCTGTCGTATTGAGCGTTCCTGCACTTGCAAGCTGGCTGTTGGCCTGAGTCTGAGCTCCGGCAAGGATAGTGCCTGCGCCTGCGGGTGTGGCGGAGCCGAGTGCTGCGCAACCGCCCGTATAACTATTAGCATTGCTCGACGCATAGAGCTCCATCTGAGAACGAACGCTATCCATATCGCTCTTGACGCCTGCATCAACTCCCTTGCTGCGCGCTGTCGCAAGCGAGGCGAGAATGATGGCGGCCAAGATGCCGATGATGGCGATCACCACGAGAAGCTCGATGAGGGTGAAACCTCGATTACGATTAAATGATTTCTTCATACCATTATATTTTTACTTTTTATAAACCATTAATAAATTCTATACGGCAATTGTATAACGGTGCTTCATAATTTCTTATGACTGTTGCACACGGTTGTGGATAACGGAACTCAGCTTCTAGCTGCTAGTGGCTAGCTTCTAGTAAAAAGAAAGTGACGTATAGATTTTAGCTAGAAGCTAGCCCCTAGAAGCTTCTTCTGCATTAGAACGTCCCGGCGATCTGGTAGATCGGCAAGAGGACTGCCGCGAGCAAGACGCCGACGCCGACGGCGAGAAAGACGATCATCACCGGCTCGATGAGACCGACAAGTGTATCGATCGCGTTGTCGACCTCGCGCCGATAGAAGCGGGAAATGGTCTCAAGGATGACGCCCATGTTGCCCGTCTCCTCGCCTATCTTTACCATCGCGACGATGATCCCGGGCATCTCCGGATGTTTGCGCAGTGCCTCGCTGAGCGGCATGCCGCCCTTCACGTCGACACCCGCGTCAGCGAGCACCTGCATGTAGATCGGGTCGCCCACGACGGCGCCCGTGATCTCTATCGCACGCAGGATCTGAATACCGCTCTTGAGCATTGTGGAAAGGTTGTCGGCGATGCGCGAGAGGAAAATCTTCTTGTAGATGCCGCCGATGATCGGCATCTGCAGGCGCGCACGCGAAAGTACCTGGCGGCCGCTTTCTGTCTGTGAATATCGATAGAGGAAGAAAGCGCCGACGAAGGTCATAATAATGATCAAGAGGATGTATTGGCGCACAAACTCCGACGTACCGATCACGATCTGCGTGGTGATGGGCGGCTTCTGTCCGGCCGTGGTGATCATGCTGGCAAGGTTCGGGATGACGATCGTCATCATGAGTGTCATGACCACGACGAACGTGAATATAATGAACGCCGGATAGATCAGAGCATTGCGAGCTTTCTGGATGATTTCGTAGTTACGGTCGAGGTACGAGGCAAGGTAGGTGAATGTCTCGTCGAGCTTGCCGCTCTCTTCGCCGGCGCGCACCATGTTGACATAAAAGTCCGAAAACATTTCCGGATGGTGCGACATAGCCACCGAGATCGAGGAGCCGGACTGGATCTCGTTGCCTACGTCGTTGAGCTTCTCGGCGACTAAGGGCGTGCGTGCTTCCTCGGCAAGCAAGCGAAATGCGCGCAATGCCGAGACCTGTGCCTCAAAGAGCGTCGTCATCTGACGCGAGATCATCACGATATCTTCGTTGGTGACGCGGTCGAAAAAGAGATGCGGCCCGAAAGGACGCCGCTTGCACCCTTCTTCTCTCCCACCGGCTCGATCTTGGAGATCACCAAGCCGCGATGCTGCAGCGCCGAGATCGCGAGGTCGACGTTGACCGCGTCGATAGTGCCTTCACGCTCATGCGCTTCGCTGTCGAGTGCTGTGTAGGAAAAGACGGCCATAGATCAGTGCTCAGGAAATCAGATGAGTTTGTTGAGCGTGGTCGGGTTGAGCGAATACTGATAGGCAGTCTCCGCTGTGATCTCGCCACGCGCCACGAGGTCTGCAAGAGAGTGGTTGAAGTCGATCATGCCTTCGGTCGAGCTCGTCTCGATCACCACGTCGATCTCTTTGGTGCGGCTCTCGCGAATGAGGTTCCCCACTGCGTTGTTGTTGATCAAGAGCTCACAAGCCGGGATCAGCCCGCCGGAGATACGCGGCAACAAACGCTGGCTGAAAATACCCGCAAGCGAGGACGACGAGCTGGATGCGGATCTGGTCTTGTTGGCCGGCCGGAAAGGCATCGATGATACGGTCGATGGTCTGCGAAGCATTGTTGGTATGGAGTGTAGAGAAGACCAAGTGGCCGGTCTCGGCGGCGGTAACGGCAGCCGACATCGTCTCGTGGCCCGCGCATTTCGCCTACAAGTATCACGTCGATGTCTTCGCGGAAAGCGGCGTTGAGCGCCGACTCGAAGCTCTTGGTGTCGATACCGACTTCGCGCTGGTCGATGAGGGATTGTTTGTGTCTCAAAAAGGTATTCGATAGGGTCTTCGATCGTGACGATGTGCTCCATGCGCTCAGTGTTGATCGCTTCGATAAGCGATGCGAGCGTCGTGGTCTTCCCCTGGCCTACCGGTCCCACGACGAGGAAAAAGCCTTGCGCGCGTCGCGCGAAGCTGATGAGTGTCTCAGGCAAGCCGAGCTCTGCGATCGTGCGAATCTTCTTCGGAATCACGCGCAGCGCGATAGCGATCGTGCCGCGCTGATAGAAAGCGTTGCCGCGGAATCGTGAGCCCTCTTCGCCTTCATAGGCGAAGTCGATCTCCTGGTCGACCTTGAATTTTTCCATCCGCTCCTTGGAAATGAGCGCGCGCAAAAAGCCTTCAAGATCCTCGGGGGTCAAGACTGGCTCCTTGAGCATCGGCATAAGGTTGCTACTGACACGGATGGTCGGGTGAATGCCTGCCGAGAAATGCAAATCGGAAGCACCCTCATGCACGAGCACGTTGATATATTTTTTGAGAATCTGAGGATAGTCCATAGATCAAGTATGCCTTATGCTTTGGAGTTTTTCCCGATTTCTTCAGCGATGATGTTGACAACTTCTGAGGGAATCTTGCTTGCCTTCACGACGAATGCTCTCGCGCCCAAGCTATGCGCGCGAGCGCGTTCACTATCTTCCATCTGGTTGGTGAGCGCGATGAGAGCTGCATGCGGCACGAGCTTCTCATCGCGTATTGCCTCGAGAAGCGCAAAGCCGTCACGCTCGGGCATGATGAGATCGAAGACAACTGCATCGGCCTCGAATCCCCCGCGGAGCATTTCGATTGCCTCATTGACCGAGAGGCATCCATGCGCAGTGAAACCCTCCTTCGCGAATTTCATCGCATACATGTCAAGAAGAAATTTGTCATCGTCGACCAAGAGCACGTTGCCTCTGTTTTTCGGATGTATTGAATCAGGCATAGGTTATTGCGCGGGTACGGCGGCGGGCGGAGGGATAGTTGCCTCCGTATCATCTGCTTGCAGCATCATGCTCGAAAGGCTGGACACTTCCGAATACGGGATCTTTTTGTCCATCGCCTTGAGGATAGCGTCCTCGCGCATAGTGAGCATGCCTTGGCTGCGCGCAGCGGTCCAAATCTTCGACTCGACCGGGTTATCGAGCACGATCTTCTCGATTTCTGCCGACATCTCGAGCACTTCAAAGACTGCCATGCGGCCGCGCATACCCGTCGGGACAGGTCGAGGTCTTCTCAGGCTCGTATACCATATCCGGGATCGGAAACCGGTACTTCTCAGGGAGCGTCTTGAGCTGCGTTTCGATGTCGCGCTTCTCGCTCGGAGTGAGCTGCGTCTGTTCGCCCGTGCCCGTGCAGAGTGTTCGCACGAGACGTTGCGCGATCGAAATGATCAAGACCGGCGGGATGAGATACGGCTCGACGCCCATGTCGATGAGACGCGATATCGTGCCGACCGCGTCGTTGGTGTGGATGGTCGAGAGCACCAGGTGGCCGGTGAGCGCCGCCTGGAACGCAAGTTGCGCCGTCTCCTTGTCGCGGATCTCGCCGACCATGATGACGTCGGGGTCTTGGCGCAATGTCGTGCGCAAGCCCTGTCGCGAACGTGTAGCCGATCTCGGGCCGCATCTGCGACTGCGTGACGCCGTCGACGTAATATTCGATCGGATCTTCGAGCGAGAGCACGTTTTTCTTCTCGCGGTCGATCTCGGTGAGCATCGAATAGAGCGTCGTCGATTTGCCGGAGCCGGTCGGGCCGGAGATGAGGATGAGGCCGTGCGGCTGCTTGACGGCTTGCGCATGAGCTCGAGGTTGCGGTCGGTGAGGCCTGATCTGGTCGAGCGGAATGAAGCCCTGATCGCGGTCGAGGATACGTATCACGACCTTCTCGCCGCTATAGGTCGGGAAGGTCGAGACACGGAAGTCGATCTCGCGGCCGTCGATCGAGGCCGAGAAGCGGCCGTCCTGCGGCTTGCGCTGCTCGTCGAGGCGGATCGAGGCGAGGACTTTCATGCGCGCGACGAGCGCGCGATGCGTATTGAGGCGGCAAGATGACGCTCGTATGCAAATCGCCGTCGACGCGGTAGCGCACGCGCACGCCGTGTGGTGCGGCTCGATGTGGATGTCGGATGCCTTGCCGTCGATCGCATAACGCAGGATGGTCGAGACGATCTTGATCGTCGGCGCGTCTTCTTGAATATTGCCGCCGTCGATGTTCTTGGCTTTGCGAGAGTGCGGGGTCATCGAGGTCGAGGAGCGGCTCTTCCCCGTCGTTTGCCGTAGGCTTTGTCTGCTTTTGCGCCTGCACGTCTTGTTCGACTTGGAGCTCAGAGACCGCACGATCAACTTCGCCGGTAAGTCCGCGATACATCTTGAGTACCTTATCGAAATCTATCTGCGTGATCCGAAACACTTTGAAGGGCATCCCCGTCGCACGCGCAATGAAATTCAGCGCATCTATTCCTTCGAGGTTGTCCGGGTCGACCATGCCGATCTCCAAGACGCCGTCGACAACCGCAAGCGGCGCTATCTTATAGTGTTCGGCACTCTCTTCAGGCACATAGCGCAGCACGTCGTACGCCACCTTCTGCTGCTCGTCGAGCGTTCGCGTCGGTACCTGGAAGACCGGCTCCTCAAACGTGAGTGGTTTAGCAGCTTGACCTTTCACTTCCGTTGCCATGTCGAATCATTATTTGGACTTGAAAAGCGTTGGACTCACCGGGGTCAGCTGCGTAGCGGGGACGGATGCGCCTGCAAGCGGTGCAAACGGGTCGGGCCTGCCGACGGGTTCCGGTACTATAGCGGTCGTCAAATCCTGAAGTGAAGCGAAGGCCGGATCGGAGAAAATACTACTATTGAGTGAGACGGCTTGCAGCGAAACGAGCGTCGCCACGATCTGTGCCCCCGGTCCTGAGAGTGCCGAGTCAGTAGTAGTCGTTGTGATGTCTGACTGCGAGCTACTGCCAGAACCTAAGACATACCAAGCGACTCCGATGAGCACTATGACGCCGCCGATGATGAGTCCTTTGTGGTTGAACATATATTATGAAGAAGTGGAGCTTGCCGTCCCCAGAGGAATTGCGGAGACAGACGGCTTGAGCCAGTACGTCTGGAGTGCGACCGTGAAGCTATACACAGGCGTGCCGCCTACGCCGCCATTCGCTTGTGTGTCATCGGTCACTTTGATCGATTGGATGTCGACGATAGCGAGGCTCGATTGGAGAACACTCAAGAACTGTTCGAAAGCCGCGTACGTGCCATGCACCGTGAAGTTCATGACCAGCGTATTATAGTCGACGTTCACCGTACCTACGACACCCGTAGCGCTCGTATTTTGGACAGCGCTCGCTTCATTGGAATTGACGTCGACGTTCTCGAGGGACATATTGTCTTTGGAGGCGAGCGTGTCAAAGTCAAGAATGAGCGCGATATCGTTGACCTGATCCGGCAACATCGTCTGCAAACGCGCCAGATCGCTTGGATTGAAAGCGTTGAATTTGGCCAAAAGCTGCTTCATAACGCTTTCGAGTTGTGCTGCTTTGTCGAGTGCCGCATTATATTGAGCGATCTGGGCTTGGTTACCCTGAATAACCGTGTACGTCGGATCGGTGTAGAGATAGAAAATCGCTCCTGCGACCATGATCATGAATACTGAGAGGATAGTTCGTGTCATATGGTCATCAATGGCCTGATTGAGTTGATTGAGTCGACTGGACTACAGAAGAAGGCGCAATAGCGGCCGGCGCTGTGCCGACGCTTGTTGTCGCAGTCGGTGGCACGCTGCTCTGCGAGGTCTGAGTAGGCTGTCCGTTCGCGCTATCTTGCGCGCCAGCTTGACCATTCTGCACGTATTGCTCATAACTCAGCGCGCTCGGGTTCACGTCGGCAGTGAGATTGAAGTGCACGCCGTCGATCTGCGGGTCGACATCGGAGAAAATCGGATTTTCAAGAACGCCGCTTTGGCCGAAGAGTTGGGCCTGCTCCGCGATCGAGTTGACACTCTGGGCGACGCCGGTCATTTTGATCGATACATGCTGGTTGTCGGGCGCTTCGTAGTCGAGCGTCGTGAATGATATGGTCTGCAAGGTCGATTGATTGAGAGCCGCGAGAAATGCGCTTGGCGCCAAGTGTGAAGAAAGCAGCCCTTGGGCGGTCTGCATTCGATTATCAAGCTGTGTCAATTGTTGCACGAGCGTGGGATCAAACTGCTGCTGCGCGTTTTGGATCGATTTGAGTTTGCCGGCAACCTGAGTCTGGAGGTATTGGTTGTATATGAACGCTCCTGCAGCAAGCGCGATCGATGCCACCAAAAGTATGGTGGCAATCAGCGAGACGAGCTCGCTTAAGCCGCCGCTCTCGTAGCGTCGTATCGGCTTGGAGTTCGACGTCGCGTCTTGCGGTATGAAAGAATTAGGTACGCCTGCCTCCATAATATTATCTTTCGGCGTTCAGTTTGTTCATAAATGTTTGAGCTTACGCAAGGCGAGTCCTACCGAAACGGCAAAGCCGGGACCGATTTCCCGCAGGACGCTTTCCAAGAATGCCGGGGCTTCGGTATGCGCAAAAGGATTCGCCAACTCGACTTCGGCGTTCAGTGATGTTCGGGCCACTTCGATGATCCCCGGCAAGGATGCGCCGCCTCCCGTAAGGAGGACGCGCGACACATTCTTGTTGTATCGCTGACCGTAGGTTAATAGTACCCGATTTACTTCGCTAAACACACGAGAGAGTGTTGATAACAATGCCGCTTTGATCTGTTCGTTCTCGTCATGCGAGTACGTGCTCGTCTCGATGAGGCCTCGTTCGCGTTTGATGCGTTCTGATTTTTCAAATTCCCAGTTCATTGTACGCGCCAAAGTCTCCGTCATCTGCACGCCGCCCGCCGTCACGATATGCGTGAGACGCACGACTCCCCGTTCGACCACGTACACCTTGGAGGTCGAGGCACCGAGGTCGACCATCACAACCGGCGCGATACCATGGTCAAGCGAGGCGCGTATCGCGCTAAAAATCTCGATTTCATAGAAATCGACCTTCAGCCCGGCTGTCGCGCTCAGGTTCTGATACGAGCGGAGAATCTCGTTTTGGATCGCGACGAGGAGCACCTCTTCGCCTTTGGCGCGCTTGGCCTCCACGTCTTTGTCTTGGATCTTGTCGAAAGCGCTGTCACCTGCTTCTTGTTGCGGCAGGACGAACCAGTCGAGCGCGACGTCAGAGACCGGAACCGGAATGTATTTGCGCGCTTCGATCGGCACGATGCGCTTGAGGGATTCGGCGTCGACCTTGGGCAGCTCGATCACCGTGACGAGGCTCGATGAAAAAGGAATGGAGAGCCCTGCTGTCTTTGAGGTCGTGTTGGCTTCCTTCATGAGATCGACGAGCGCTTCGGCGAGCTTCTCGCTCTGGAGCTTCACAGACTTGCCGATGGGCTGCGTGCCGTACGGCCCGAGCGCGATCTCGCCGTAAGTCTCGAGGACTGCGGTCGCGCGCGAAGCGCGCAGCTGCACGAGCTTGATCGACGAAGAGCCGATGTCGATCCCGATCACGCTCGCATCAGGGCGAGCACCGAGCGAAGATGTCAGTCCTGCAAAAACTTTCGAGAACGACGCCATTTAAAAAGTATATCACGCGCAGCATGAGCGAACTGGTTCTGTAACGAATTGGAGACAATCTGATTGTCTACACATGATGCATTCTTATACTTCAAGAGCTGATGTTAGCAACAAAAAAAGAAAATCCCCGGGCCCAAGTGACAAAGTGTCACGGATTCCGAGGATTCCGTCCGCCAGCGGCGGACAAAGTTCAAAGCGACTGCTTGGCGAGAGAGAGGACCTGAGGGAAGGCACGCCGCCTGCGGTCGCCGCGCTGCCACGTGATGACACGCCACTCGCCGCTGTAGACATCGTCCCAGTGTACCGTCACGAGGCAGGAACTCGTGTAGAACAAGTTGGCGTAGCCGTTGCTTAGCAACGTCCCCTTCTTGCCGCCGGGCTGTTGCCCAATCAGCTGCGCGATGACCGCGCACATAGCACTCTCATCGAAGAGATTTCCCGACAAAGCGGCCTCGATCTTTTTGTCGGTCGCGTCTTTGGCGAGATCGGCGATGCCGAGGCTGAAGGTGGTACCCGCTTGCATCGGCTTCGCCCTGACTACGACGAGCTTGCGCATATCGCACCACACATAGAGCCCATCTCCGGTGAGATAGAAGTCCTCGGGATAGTGGTCCTCTATCGTCGTGATCGAGACGGGATCGCGGGATATTAAGATCTGATTCATAACCCACCTCCTCAAAGAGCCGGTTCGAAAACGGGACTATTTCCGCTTTCTTAGGAGCTGATAATATTATACATCAAATAAATATAAAGTAAATATACAAAAAGAGGTACTTATCCCCACACGCCACGTTGCCCCTATGAATAGGAATAGGGGTATAATTTGGCGCATGTTCAAGGTATGGCTCTTGATTCGAGCCTTAGACTTCCAGCAACAGCATGAAACAGATTCGGAGGAAGCTGAAATGGCTTCTGCTCTCCTAGGTATTGGTAAGAGAAAATATGTCGAGACTGCGAACTTTGCGGGGGCATGTACCAAACTTAATCTTTACTTCTTTTTACTGCCAAAATGGGTTCGTAATCTCATAAGAAAACAGCCGCCTATCGTATACGCAGGAACGACTCCCATTCGATCAGGACTCTCAAATATCTACTTTCTTATTGACGATGCGGAGGATAAAGATTTTATCTCATATGCTCACAAGGAAGAAAACGATAATGAGAAGGATAAGACTTTAGTTCGTGTAACTCCTAAGGGCAGACGGTTCATGACGTATCCTGGATATATTGAGGAATTGCTTTCTCGGTATCCTAGGGCATGGGCTTTCGTTTTCTTGCCGTTGCTCATTGGTATATTCGGTTCTCCTTACTTGAAAGAATTTTGGGTACATCTGGTAGAATGGTTGTGATGTGGAACAAAATAAAGCAGAACTGGCGCGAGCTAGCGGGCTGGTTGATGATTGCGGTTTTTGTGTTCTTTTCCGACACCGCTATTGGAATGACCGTGAGTTCTACAGATAAGCTTGACGCTATAAGATTCTTTTTTCTCGCGCTAACGATATTAGTATTAGCATGGCTATGGTTGAACAGAAAATGACAATATGTCCGAGCGCGATAACTTCCTAAAACTCCTCGGTAAAGCTATCTCGCCGCCCGCGCGACCATTGTTTGGAAGCACGAAACCGAAGAAAGGCGCTGGTTATAGCGGAAAGCGAACTCGTCCACGTAAGCCTGCAAATGCTTCGCGGAAACGAAATGGTAAGTCCCGCGTATAGAGCGTTTCAACTGCCCCCAGAACCCCTCGATTGTGTTGGTGTGTACGTTGCCGCGAACGTACTCCTTGATACCGTGGCGAACTTTCCAGTGGTCATAGCCGAGCTTCGGAAGCTTGGCATACACGCGGAACTCATCGGATACGATATTCGCGTCCTTGCCGATGTTGGCTTTGATAGTGCCTAAGAGGATATGCGTCTGCCGATCTGAAATGGTCATGGCGCGAACACGACCCTTGCGCTCGACCATGCCCATAAGCGCGGTCTTGTTCTTGAACTTGGTCTGGTTGTTTCCTTTCTTTCCAAAGTACGTTTCGTCTACTTCGACAATGCCCGAAAGAAAGTCGCCGTCTTGTGTCATGAGCGTTCGGATTTGATGCCCGATGCGCCACGCGCACTTGTACGTCATGCCGAAATGCCGTTGCAACTCTTTAGGCTGAAACGCCGTTCTTGGAGATAGAGAAAAGGAAAATGGCTTCCAGCCATACAGTGAGAGGGGTTTTCGACTTCTCGAAGATAGTGCCAGCGAGAGGGGCAATCTGCTCGCCTTTGGGGTTGGAATACGCCTTGCGTCCCGCTATGCGGTAGAACTGTTTGGCGTTCGGGTGTTTCGCCCGAAAGATGTAGTCCAAGCAAATGTCGTCATTTGCGAACTCCTTACGAAACTCTGCAATGGTGTATTTCATAGTCTTGATAATTACTCTCTAATAGCCCAAGTGTATATCCTATGGGCTACGTGTCAAGTGGGGATAAGTACCCAAAAAGACAATATTCTAAGCCATTAATTGTACCTAGGGTTAAATCCTCCTTGGGTTTTGCAGCTTATATGAAAGCTGAAACCTGACAGCCGAAAGCTTTTTAACTTTCTATCCGGTCGATCTTAGCGGCGACGATGAAGTCGTTTTCGGAGAGGCCGCCGATGGAGTGGGTCCAGGTGTGGATCTTGAGAGAACCCCATGCCACATGGAGGTCAGGCTGATGGCCTTCTGCCTCTGCTACCTCGGCAACTTTCGTCGTGAAGGCAAAAGCGTCCTTGAAATCCTTGAAGGTATAGGCCTTGGAGATGCTTTTAGCGTCTTCGGCGAGCGTCCAACCGTTCAATTGCTTCATCAAAATCTCCGCTTCCGTCCGCGAAAACGGTATTACGCCACCTTCGCAAGGGATGCATACCTTCTGAGTGAGATCGTTTTCCATGCGCGAAGTGTAGCATGCCGGACACCCGAAAGGCACTCACGGCTTCTGAGCAATGTCTGAGCGGAGCGAGTTGCGGAAGAAGCCGTGAGTGCCTTTCGGGTGTCCGGCCCCGGCCATGTACAATAGATAGATGGCCTGGGGTCGGCTCGTACGTGAAGCACGCGAATTCTTTCGCGAGTTTTTTGTTGCGGCGCTCGATGCTATCGTGCCTCCCGCTCCTGCCTCGGCGCGCACGCAGGAGCGCCGACTCTCTGACATCCCCCTCACTCCTGCCGTCCACGAGCTCCTCGACGCGAGTATCACGACGCTTACCGATTACCAGGTGCCCGAGGTACGCGACCTCATACGAAGCCTCAAGTACGACGGCAACGCGCACGCCGCGCATCTGTGCGCCGCGCTCCTTACTGACTATCTGCGCGAGGAGATCTCCTCGATACGACTTTTCTCCACCGCACCCGTCATCATCATTCCCCTGCCCTTGCACAAGACCCGACAAAAAGAACGCGGATTCAACCAGATCGCGATCGTACTCGAGCGTATGCCGGAGCCCTTCAAAGACGGCACGCGCGCGAGACTGGCTCCTGAGGCACTGCAGCGCACGCGCGATACGCCGCATCAGACCAAGCTCTCGCGCCGTGAACGCATACGCAACACGAAGAACGCTTTCGCCGTACCGGACCCTTCTGCAATACACAAAGCACACGTCTTCCTCATTGATGACGTCACCACTACGGGCGCCACTCTTGCCGCCGCCGGCAAAGCACTACACAAAGCAGGCGCCAAGGTGAATCTCATAGCACTGGCACGCGCATAAAGCGGCGGGCACCTGCAACAGGAAATACTGGTTTTTGAGACCCCGCAGGCGGCGGCCGAGGACCAGAGGAATTTTCCAACTGGAAAATTCCTGCATCTCCAAAATCTGTGTGCGCCTGCTGCGAAGTGCACTCTAAAAGCAAAAACCGCTCTAATGCGGCTTTTTGCTTCCTTACCTACTGTAATTATTAGGAAAGGTGCTTGGAGACGAGCTTCGTCATCTCAAACATCGAGACCTGCGCCTTGCCGCCGAAGACCTTCTTGAGGTTTTCATCAGCGTTGATCATGCGCTTGTTCTTCTCGTCCTGCAGACCCTCCTTCTTGATGTAGACCCAAAGCTTCTTCACCACTTCCGAGCGGGGCATCGGACCCTTGCCCACCACCTCGGCGAGATCATCGCTGATCTGCATTGGTTTCATAAAAGCGGAATTCGTTTTTGTTGCCATAATCACTTTTTATGTTATTAATCAGTTCCCTTACCGCCATTATACCCATTTCCAGGGCGAAAAGCCCGTGGGGTGGGATAACTCAGTTTTGGACGTCAATTGCGCACATGGCTCGTTTTGCTATGGTGTGGGCGGCTAGAACTTTGAGGCAGCCCTCATAAGGAGGAGAAAATGACTGGGATCATTCTTGCGTGGGATAAGAAAGGGAGAAATCCTAATATCGACAGACCACTACTGAGGTCGCTTGCACCTTATGTAGACTGCATAAAAATCGGACCCGTATCGATATACGCGCCTGAGAGGATGGAGACCGCATTGGAAATCGCGCGAGATGCACTTTATTTTGGCTTTCAGGTATTTTGGGATCTGAAATTGCATGACATCGGGAATACCGACCTAGAGGCTCTCGAGGATGTAGCAAACCTTCCAGGTATATCAATGCTGACAATCCATGCTGCTTCAAGTAGAAAGTGCTTGCAAGACGTCGCTAGTTTCTGCGCACAACGCAAGATTCTTGCACTAGCAGTGACACTCACCGATATTGAGCCTGATGACTGCAAGACACTTCATGGAGATTTGCCGCCTGAAACGGTCTTACGGCATGCAAATTATGCGTTTCAAAATGGTATTCGAGGAGTTGTCTGTTCACCGCAAGAGCTTGTACTTCTACGACCACTTGGTGATATGAAAAAAGTCACCCCTGGTGTCAGACCCGTTTGGGCATTGGCGAATGATCAGAAACGTATTGGTACTCCAGCACAAGCGGCGCGCGATGGCGCGGATTATATCGTCGTCGGCGGGCCAATCCTTAATCCGCCGGCTGGAATGACTCCCGCCGAGGCAGCACATGATATTCGTGCTGAAATGGAGGCGGCTCTTGCTGCATAGCGTAATGCGGCGCGACCAGAGGTCGCGCCGCTCTTTTTATTGAAACAAACTCGGTGGTGCCGGGTATTACTTATCGAGAGCGGAAGGCGCACTATTCCCTCTCAACCATGGTTCCCTTATCAGCGCACCAATTACTTATAGAAATACACGTATGAACAAAAACAAATTAGCCATTCCGCTCGTCGTCGCAGCCTTGCTCACGGGGATCGGCACGAGCGCGATCACGCTCGCAAGCGCGGCTTCGACCGACACTTCGACGGTTTCAACGACGACCACTACACAGCCGCAGCGCACACCGCCCGCAGCAATGGGCAAGGTCACGGCGATCTCAGGCAATACCATTACTATCACTGATCAGAGGCCGGGCGACACGACGACTGGCACGACCTACACGGTCGATGCAAGCAGCGCGACGGTCACCAAGGATCGCGATACTGCTTCGACCGTCTCGGCGATAGCAGTCGGCGATATGATCGCTGTGGACGGCACGGTCTCTGGCGACAACGTCACTGCTACGGCAATTCATGACGGCTTGGGCGGAGGTCCCGGCGGCCCTGGAGGATTCGGCGGCGGACGTGGCCCCGGCGGCGTCATGGGCACGGTCTCAGCCATCAACGGCAACACGCTCACAGTGACCGGCAAAGACGGTGGCACTTACACAGTAGACGCTTCAAGCGCAACTATCCGTGAAAGTGGCACCACCTCGACACTCTCGAGCGTCAAAGTCGGCGACACCGTAATGATCGGCGGCTCGATCACAACGGCTTCGATGACAGCTACTCAAATCGATGACGGTGTCCCTACAGTTCCGTCAGATGCCTCAGCATCAGGCTCGACGACCACAAGCACCAATAAAACTAGCTGAATATCCCCTTCATGCCAGAAGTCCACTCAAGGGACCCGTGGGGAGCACCCTGCTACCGAATCGCAATCTTTCATGCCAAACAGCTCCCTCAGGCCGCGACTGGGGGTTCTGAAAACGCCGCTGGGCAGCGCAAACACATGAAACAAATTCATCTTAGGCGTGTATTATCCTGTCGTGGACACTTCAACGACACAAGTAAGGACAGATGCAACCGATGAAGAGATCGCGACGCGAGTACAAGGGGGCGAGGCCGAGCTCTTTGGCGTCTTGATGCGCCGCTACGAGGCGAAGCTCTCGCGCTACGGCACGAAGTTCCTCTCAAGCCCCGACAACATCGAGGACATCGTGCAGGACGTCTTCGTGAAGGCGTATCACAACATCCAGAGCTTCGACACAGGCCGCCGCTTCTCGCCGTGGATCTATCGCATCGCGCACAACGCCTATGTAAACGCCCTGCGCTCCAAGAGCCGGCTGCCGATCACGCTGCCCGACTTCGACACCTTCGTCTCGCACACCGTCTATGAGGACCCGGCGGAGCTCGAACGCGAGCGCGTGGATATCAAGCAGATGATCGACGCGAGCCTTGAAAAGATCCCGGCAAAGTACAAAGAAATTCTTCTCTTGCGATACTATGAAGAAATGGACTACAAGGAGATCGCCGATGTGCTCGAAGTGCCGATGGGCACCGTGAGCGTACGCATCAAAAGGGCGAAGAATGCCCTGAAGGAGGCCGCCGCACAATCCCCTATGCAATAATGAATATGGAAAATCAAGACAAACAAACCGACATCAGCGAGCGCGTGCTCGGCAAGATCCGTGAAGGCACGGTCTCGATGCGGCCGCGCGGCTACTTCGTGCTGCAGAGTGTAGCGCTTGCGCTCGTCGCATTCATCGTACTCGTCGCCTCCGTCTCGATAGGCAGCTTCATTCTCTTTAGCATACGCGCCTCAAACACCGCGCCGCTCCTCGACTTCGGGCCGCCGGGCTATATCATATTCCTGCAGCTTTTCCCGTGGCCACTTCTCATACTCGACATCCTTTGTGTGGCACTTCTCGAATGGATGCTTCGCAAGTTCCGCTTCGGCTACAAGAGTCCGTTCTTGTATCTCCTCTTCTGTATCATTGTTATCTCGCTTGCCTTCGCGCTCACGGTCGATCAGAGCCGCGCGAGCGATCAATTCCTGCGCGGCGCGCACGACCACGGCGTCCCCGGTATCGGCAATCTCTACCAGGATGGGCGGCGCCCGCCGCCGCCGGGAAGCGGCGCATGCCCGTGCACGATCATAGCAATCGGCACGAGCAGCGTGAGCGCGGTAGAAAACCAGCCCGACGGCACGCAGCAAGACGTGATCGTGATGCTGCCGCCCCAGATCGCGACGAGCTCGCTCGTAGTCGGCGGCCACTATTTCATCCTCGGCCATTTCCAAGACAACATTCTCTACGCCTCCGACGTGCGCGCTTTTCAGCCCGACAGCGATGACGCTCCGCCTCCCGTAGAGCCGCATCAATAATTGCCTTTCACAGGCAGGTTTTTGTATAGGCGGCAAAAGCTTGTACACTACGCTCCATGTGGACAGCGCTATCTTCGATCAACTGGGAGCGGTGGCGCGACGGCGCATCGTGCCTCATGCTCTGCGCGATCATTGCCTCGACGGGTCAGTATGATTTTGCGCGAGTGTCGAGCTACCTTGTGCCGCAGCCAGCGCCACAGGAGGAACACTTGCAGCAGGTCGTCGCCACTTCCCTCGTTCCCGTCGTCGAAGCGGCGACACTTTCGACCAGCACTCCGGAGCGCGTGATCGATACGCTCACGCCCGAGGAAGCCGTGCCGAGTACCGGCAAGTTCATCATTGCCGACCTCGTGCATATGGAGCTCTATCTCTATCAAGACGGCGCGGCGACGGCTACCTATCCAATCCTCACCAAAGGCAGGCCCGGCACGCCATACGAAACGCCGAGCGGATTCTATACGATACTGACGAAGGAAGTGAATCATTTCAACAAGGCAGAAGGGGTAAACATGCCATATAGTATGGAATTCTACGGCAACTACTTCATCCATGGCTGGCCGACGTACGCCGACGGCACGCCGGTTGCCTCTACCTATTCCGGCGGCTGCATCCGGCTCAGCACCGCGGATGCGCAGCAAGTATATGCGTTTGCGACAGTCGGGACGGGAGTCTATGTGTACGACACCGGCGCGGCCACCTCCGCGCCCGCGCTCATGCTTGCCAACGCTCCCGTGCCCGCGATCTCCGCCCCCGCGTATCTCGTCGCCGACCTCGACAACGGCGACGTGTATGCGGAAGAAGACGGGCAGACACAGCGACCGATCGCTTCACTCACCAAGCTCATGACCGCGCTCGTCGCCAACGAAACCATCATGTTTACCGACGACGTAACCGTACCGCGCGGCGACCTGAGTGATGTCGCCGTCGCGACCGATACACAGCCTGAGACATTCGTCGTGGGCGACCTCTTGTACCCTCTCTTGATGGAATCCAACAACAACATCGCGAATATCCTCGCAAGCTACTACAGCACCGGCGCCTTCGTGAGCTGGATGAACTCACAGGCGCACGCGCTCGACATGGGCTCGACCACTTTCGCCGACCCGAGCGGCGTCTCGCCGCAAGACACCTCGACGCCCGAAGACCTCTATCGCCTCGCTGTCTACCTCGCCAACAAAAAGTCCTTCGTATGGAAAATCACCGCGACGCCCGAGAAGTCGATCACGGCGACCGACGGCTCCTCCTACACCTTCGAGAATTACAACCTCTTCTCAGGCTTGAGCTCCTTCGTCGGCGGCAAAGTCGGCAAGACCGGGCAAGCAGGCGAGACGATGATATCTATCTTCAACGTGCCCGTCGGGAGCGGAGAGCGCCGCGTCGCTATCATCGTGCTTGATTCGCAAGATTACAAGAGCGATACGCAATCACTTCTAGACTGGTTCACCCAATCGGCCGACGCGTCCGCGAGCACCGCCTGCGCCTCGTGCATGCTGCCGCAAGAGTATCGAACGATTCAGCTGTAACATTTTGTTCGATTAAAGACTGATCTGAGACGTCTTTGGAAAAAGAAACGGCCGCCTGAAACGGCGACCGAAATAGGCCTGGAGTTGTCTACGGCAAATACGGTGCCTCGAAAGCGAATGACGCTACTTCAGGCAATACTTTTGCATCCCTTTCAAGTTTTCTTTGAAGTTCGCGGAGAGCGTAGCCGATTTCCCAGCCAACCTTCTTTGTGATCTCTTCCGCTAAATTACTGGGGCTATTAACTTCAAAGAGTGCGTCTCTTTCGATCTTCCCGCCCACGGTATTGAAGATCACCCTGCACACAACCTGTAGCGTCGGACTGGCGTCACTATATTTCCGGAAAGCGACAGTGATGACTTCAAAGTAAATCCCCTGACATGCGACCTTTCGGATGACTTCGGCACAACCTTTTGCGATTTGGCTAACATACTCCACATCGACCATCGCTCCTATACTGTCCCCCCTATCATCGATAGTCGGATGGAGATTGATGCTTATCTTTGCCATTTGAACCTCCTGATGATGCACAAGCACCTTTCATGGCTGCACCACACACGGAACAACCGTCCGGATTGTGGCACATTTCGTTTTATTAGAAAAGCGGATCCGACTATTTGAAATTATAGGATCCAAGGAATCAGCATCTTGGTACGCGCTTTGTATGCAGGATAGGCCGCCGGGAAGGTGGCCGTCATGATCTTTTCTTCCTGCAACGACGCGTAGAGAAAATACACAAGCGCGCAGGCTGCGACCAGAAACCACCACACGCCGAGCACCCAGCCCGAGCCGAGCATCGCGAGTAAGATCCCTGTGTAGATAGGGTTGCGTATATATGCGTACGGCCCCGTCGTCACGAGTTCGGGATTTTCTTTATGCGACATCGGCATGCCCCAATTGCGACCGAGATAGAAACGTGCCCAGAAAGCGATTGCAATGCCGGCGACAATGAGCAGGAGTCCGACGACATCAAGTGTCATACTGTATGATGGCCCCCAGTACATCTGCGAGTACGACGTGGGATCGCTCTGTACAAAGAAGAAAACAATGACGACTACGACGATGCGGAAGACCCACGACGAATAATTACGCTGCGTCGTGCGCTTCGCGCCGAAGGCCGAAACGATCCATACGACGACGGCCAAGAGCCATAAGGCGCCTGCAATCTCGGCTGTGACTTGGGGATTCATACAGGTACGATTACGCAAAGTCTATGATATTTCTATGAATGTTCAGCATATCACAACGAGCTTATCCACGAGATCCCAACCATAAAGATGAAGGACGTGCAATAATACAGGCATTAAAAGGGTAGGAACTTATTATTGTATTTATGCACACAGCACTTCATACCAACGCACTCGTCGCTGCCGCTGATGCCGCAGGGGTCGGCATCGTCGTTTTTATCATATTCTCGGTGGTCATCATTGTGCTCGCGGTCCTGATGCTCATACTTGCCGGGCAATGGCGGATGTTTGAGAAGGCTGGCATGCCGGGCTGGGCTACGATCGTGCCTTTTTATGGCGTCACGAAGATGCTCCAGATGGTCAACTACCCACTCTGGTGGATCGTCCTCATGCTCATCCCGGGAGTCAACATGGTGCTCGCGGTCATGCTCGCCTACCGCTTGGCACGCGTCTTCGGCCACGGAGCGTGGTTTACGGTCGGCATGATTTTCCTTCCCTTTATCTTCTACCCGATCCTCGGCTTCGGAACGAGCCGTTACGACAACCGCTTCCCGCCGGCACGCGCGCTGAC
Source organism: Candidatus Kaiserbacteria bacterium (assembly GCA_963767115.1). Taxonomy (GTDB): domain Bacteria; phylum Patescibacteriota; class Minisyncoccia; order Phycocordibacterales; family UBA2100; genus UBA10103. The sequence continues at coordinate 113,630 of CAVYCR010000005.1, forward strand.
CCCCGTCGTGCAATGGTCGCTTGCGGCGCTTGTCTTGTGGATGGTGATGTTTTCTTCTGTGGAAATAGCATCTATCATCTCGTCAGCAGGTGCTTCGAGCCCGCAACAGCTCCAGCAAGTCGGCGACGACCTCGGCTATGTCACCGACGGCAACTACGTCTATTACAACGACCAGCTCATGCCGAATGCTGACGCGTCATCCTTCACCGCCGACGGAGAATACGGCATTGATGATTATGCCGTTTACTCAGGCGCCGACGCGCTCCCGGGCGTCGACCCGCAAGACTTCACAGTCTTGCAAGATGGCTTCTATGCGACGACCGGCACGAATGTGTACTATGATGGCAGCTTGGTAGCCAGTGCTGACTCCACGAGTTTCGATGTCCTCGGCAACGGATACGCCAAAGACGCGCGTGCCGCATATTACGACGGCAGCGCCATCCCAGAGTCACAGCCTGATTCGTTCCAAGTATTGGATACTGATTATGCCAAGACGCGGGTGCGGTCTACTACGACGGCCTCGCGGTCACGGGAGCGGATTCAGCGACATTCACTGTATTACCGTCGACGACCGCACAAGAGGATGACACAGACGCTACTGCACCCACGTACGATGCCAAAGACAAGAACCACTTCTACTCAGCTGGCCAGATTACGACAGGTAGATAAATTAGGACTCGTTCTTCCAGTTGAATATGCGGTGACCGCCTTTTTTATTGCGCACGATGATACAGCTCGAGACCGGCATCGAGATGCCATCGTGTAGAAGAAGTACGTTGTCGCGGACATGATAGGGCTCTGCGCTCGACCGTGAGAGTGCTTCACGCGCTGCACTAGAGTCGCGCAGAAGCGGATAGAGCTCCGGCAAGCTTTTGCCGAGTACATACTCGCGCACGAAAGGAGCCGGCACTTCATCGCCGAAGAAGATTTCTTCCACACGCCCCTGAGCGTCACTGTCGACGATACTAAAACCGTTCATATCAAAGCGCTCGTAGAGAGCGACGACGCCGCAGCAACGGCATTTGATCTCGACCGAGCACAGGGCGAGCGTACCTTTGAAGAGGAGTTTGCCACAGGTGCAACGATATTCTTGCAGAGGCAGATGTGAATTCATAGTTTTAGGTGTATCAGATACGCCATCTATGTATGTATTCTGAGCGTCTTACTCTCTACTATCGATGATGGTTTCAATCATGTTCGATCGGGATGCTCGCAAACGAATCCCGCGTAACGATGACGTGGTCGATGAGCTCGATCCCGAGCAGGCTTCCCGCCTGCGCGATCTGCCGCGTGACGGCGCGGTCGGGAGCGCTCGGCTCGGCGACGCCCGAAGGATGGTTGTGCACCAAGACGACGCCTGCGGCGGCGTACGCGAGTGCCGGCCTGAAGACTTCGCGCGGATGCAACATGTTGGAATCGACGGTGCCTATGGAGATCGTCTCGTCGTGGATGAGCTGGTAGTGCGTGTTGAGATAGAGTCCGCGCAAATGCTCCTTGGAGAGGTTGCGCATGTCGGAGACGTATTCGAAGACGTCGCGTGCGGTGCGGATGACCGGCGCGCCGTCGCGACTCCCCTTGAAGAAGCGTCTGCCGAGCTCGCCGCAGGCGACGATCTGCGCAGCTTTGCTAAGTGGGATCTCGAGATCCTCCGCCATACGCGAAGCGTCGGTCGAAGAGAGCACGTTGCGCTCGCCGTATTCGCGCAGGATACGGTGCGTCATCGCGAGCACGTCCTCGCTTTTGGTGCCGGTCATGAGGATCACGGCAAGGAGCTCATGTATCGAGAGCGCGCCGGGTCCGTCCTTGATCAGTTTCTCGCGCGGGCGTTCCTCGTCGGGTAGGTCGCGGACACGCAAATAGTAACGCTTACCGCCCCCGTCGAGCATGATGTCGTGATTGGTAAGCGCGTATACCCCTTCCATCCCACTAGTATACCTGATCCGTGCCGAGGAGCCACGGGCTTTGCACAACCCCGGAAGCCGGATCTTCTCGCGAGATCTTAGCGAGCAGTACGCGCAACTGCCTTCTTTTTGCTGGTTGCGGTTTTCTTGGTGGCTTTTCCTTTGCTGTTGAGCCCCACCGCCTCCTTGATGATTTGTTTGAATGCCGCTTCGTCGAGTTTGTCGCCTTCTTCGATCGTTATCGCGCGGAAATGGTTGAAGAGTTTCTTGGGATCTTTGATCTCATTGCCTTTGGCAAAGGTGAATCGCAAATGACTCTTGTACGTCTCGCCGGTGCAGATCATGCCGTCGTGCGACCACACTGGTACTCCGGCAGGATTGCTCGGCTTGCGCCATTTGACCTCTTCGACGACTTTCGGGTCGGCGGCTTTGATAAGCGCGCGAATGCGCGACATCGTCTTCACTCGCCAATCGGATGCGGATGATGTTGGTGGCTTCTTTGGTGCCGCGGTCTTTTTCATATATCACTATCTTATTCCTTTATTTAAGCACGGAAAAGTGTCAGCATCTCCGGCAACCTTTTCTCTTGGAAAACGAAGATGATCTCGGTATGGGTCGTGATGGTCTCGGCGAGCACAATCCTCTTTTGTGCGATGCGGCGCAAGAGCGAGAATGTTATATTGGGCATGCTGTAGTATTTCGGATCCAGCGAAAGACCAATAGAGGCGAGACCTTGCTCTATCATGCGTGGCTCATCCTTGAAATGCTTCAGGACCGCATCTTTGATCCGGTCGGAACAGATTACGGTGATCTCGCTCGTACTCAGGGTCATCGTAAGAAAATCATCATTCGAGGTTTTAACTTTTTCATAGAGCGAAGAGAGTTTCGCCAGAAGCTGCGGCGTCTTGTCAAAGACGATCTCCGAGAGCGGCGACTTTGTCGTGACGTTGTTGATTCTGACTTCTTGAATAAGTGGATCAGGCTTCTTGATTTCCCTTTTGGCGCGCGAGAGCGCGACTACGATCGCCGGCGTCCCTACATCTTTCTTCGTTGCTCTCTCCACTACTTTCTTGATTTGCTTAGCATAGGAAGACAGGTTCATATAGCCGCGAGAGAGCGCAAAGAGTGCTTCCTCGTCGGCATAGAGCGTATCGCGCACGGCATCCTGAATCTTTATCATAGAGTAAAAATATCATATATAACAAAAAGATACAAATACGATATATTTGTAATAATACTTGCTTCGATAAGCCGGTCCTCTCTATACTTACCCCATGCCAACAAAACTCTTATACCTAGAACAGATGTATCAATACACCTGCGATGCTCGAGTCGTAGATAGTATCAACGAGGAAGGTCGATCGATCCTTATTCTCGATCAAACTATTTTCTATCCGCAAGGTGGTGGCCAACCATACGATACGGGCACCATTTCAAATACAGATAAGAAATTCTTCGTCGAAGAAGTGCGGTTCGTCGACGGAATAGTGAAACATATCGGGAGATTCGAGAGCGAGAAAGTCACTGCCGGCGAGACAATAACCTGCGCTCTCGACATCGAGCGGAGACAATTACATACACGACTTCACTCCGGCGGACATATCGTCGATATGGGTCTGAAGAGACTCGGCGTTACGTGGAAGCCGGGCAAAGGGTACCACTTCCCCAACGGACCTTATGTCGAATATTCGGGCTCGCTCGAAGGAATCGATGTTGAGAAACTCAAAGCGGATTTGGAAGCTGCGTGCAATGCGATCATCCAAGAAAATACGCCCACGCATGTTTTATTTATGCCCAAAGAAGAAATGGCATCAGTCTGCGCATTTGTCCCTGATTATATCCCTGCTAACAAACCCGCCCGAGTGGTCATGTATGGTGATTTTGGTATACCCTGCGGCGGCACACATGTGAGCAACCTCAAAGAAATTGGTACCATCGTCATTCGCAAGATCAAACAGGAAAAAGAAAATATTCGTGTCTCGTATTCCATTTAATTACAAAAACCTGACACTGCTCTAACTGTTACGATATGTAGGCGATGATCGCGACTGCGATGCCGATGAGTAGCGAGTAGATGATGATGCGCCAGGCCTTTGCCCTGTCTTGCGCGCGATACTGCGCCTGCGCCACCGTGTCGGTCTTCCCCACCTCGCTCGTCATATTAAAGACTCCGCGCATGCCGAAGTTGACACAGAAATGCAAGAGGCCCTGCAAGAAGCCCATCGCGCCGAATGCCGCTGGCAGGAAGATCGCAAGCCGCAGCACCGGGGAAGCGCCGGTATATAGGAAGAGTGCTTCGAGCCCGATCACGAGCACCAGGCCGATCCATCCCGCCGCATTGCGCGCACGCGCCTCGGCGTCGCTTGGGTTGCACACACCGGGAGTGTAGGTGCGTTCCATGCCGGTATTGTAGCATTCACTGTCGTGTACGCCAGATGAAGGTACATCGGAAAGGCTTTTGATCATACTATAGTCTCCGCGGGACAATCGAGTCCTTTCCGCAAACCAATGGAGACGTCCATGTGCGGCACCGAACTGTGTCAAGCGTGCAATAATCCCGCTGTAGCTGCTTGGATGAGCGGCTCACGGCATTCTCAGCCGCCCTTTGGAGACCTAGACCAGCTTCGCGTCGCTCATGCGAAACGGGGGGAGGCATTTTGGATTCACCTGGAGCATTGCGATCCTGCGGTGGTAGGCTGGCCGGAATTCGCATACTTCTTCGCCGGCGACGAGACGTCTCAGTTTCACGGGGTTCATTTGATGGAGTGGGAAGCTTTCGGGAAGTTGGCCGCAGATCCAAACCTTCTGCGACTGCCAGCCATTCTTGCGCCGGAGGCGCACGTGCTTGGCGTCATACGACGCACTCTCAGGCACCTGCGTTCCCGGATGACATCGTACGTCCTTGAGCATTCTAGGGTCCCGAAGCTCTGGTCGCTTCATAGTGCAATCCGAAGCGTAATGGATCCGACCGCGGCATGCCGATACGCAGAACTCGTCGACGAAGTCGCTCGTGTGGGACGGCTCCCCACACGTACGAAACGGCAGATGAAAGCGTCTAAGGATCGCAAACGGATCCTACGACGCCGGATCATCGAGTTTGCCCGCGTGACCCTCCAAGGTGAATCACTCCGCGAGATCGCTCAGGCGCTCCTGTTACAGCTCAGGCAGCAGATGCAGGAGATGCAGGCCGAAGAGCTTCGCAAAGCCGCATGATGCCAGCCTGATCATGCACACCACTCCCGCGGTCTTCGCGGGGGTGATTTTTTCGACAAAATAGAAACTAGTACCTGAACTGAGAGAAACAGTTTCTCTCATAGTAGCTTCTTTGAATGTATACTTCCTCCATGCAAAGATACGTCGCACTCCTGCGCGGGATAGGACCCGGCAACCCCAGCATGACGAGTACCTCGCTCAAAGGCTTCTTCGAATCGCTCGGCTACCGGAGAGTGATGCCGGTGATCTCAAGCGGCAACGTCGTCTTCGACACGAGCGAGAAAGATGCAGCGAAGCTTGAAGCAGTGATCGAGAAGGCGCTTCCTGAGAAGCTCGGCTTCTCGCGCATCGCGATCGTGCGAAGCAAGGCCGAGCTCGAGAAGCTCGTGAAGAAAAACCCATTCAAGGGTGTCGTCGATGACAAGAAGCATTATCTCGTCATCACCTTCTTCAAGGAAGGAAAGAAGGGTGTGCGCGAGATCGCAACGGTAATCGATACCGACGATTCGCGGACGCCGGATTTTATGCGCGAAGTCGAGAAGAAGTACGGCAAAGACATCACGACGCGCACCTGGAAGACCGTGTACCGGATCCTCAAGAAAATGGACTCATAACCAAAAACGTATAGAATATTCGTATGAAAAAAGTCACCGGCATTGGGGGAATATTCTTCAAATGCGACGACCCGCAGGTGATGAAAGAATGGTATGACAAGCATCTCGGCATAAGCGACGCCGGGTATGGCGCGATGTTTGAGTGGCGAGAGAAAGATAGTGAGAAAGAAGGCTACACACTCTGGAGCCCGTTCGCTTCTGATACCAAATACTTCGAGCCTTCTCAGAAGAGCTACATGATCAACTATCGAGTGGAAAACATCGAGACGCTCGTCGAAGAGCTCGAGGCCGCGGGCGTACAGATACTCGACGACATCACCGATTCCGAATACGGCAAATTCGTGCATATCCTCGATCCTGAAGGCAACAAAGTGGAGCTCTTTCAACCTCCGATGTAAGAAGCTATACAGTCTATACAGTCTTTTTATCTGAACGCGTCGCGGTAAGGTACCCGACCAGACAGATAATAATGATCAGGAGTACCAAGCTGACCGGTCCTGTACCCCACCCGAGACCGCCGCGCGCAGTAGAGACGCCCATCCAGTCTGCAAAAGAAGCGCCAAGCGGGCGTGTAAGGATATAGGCGAGCCAGAAAGCGAGCACGGCGTTGGTCGACTGATGCTTGTGCTCGGCGGCCAAGATACTCCGCACGAGGTAGTGGGCGATCGTCACCAGTGCGATGAGTACCGCAAACATGACGCCCGAGGTGAAATACCCGAGCCCGAGCGTCGTTGCCGTCATATCGCCGGCCGCCGTGCCGAGTGCAAAGGTCGCCATGACCGTGAGCCAATAAAAGACCTCGCGCCTCAGAGTATAGATGCTGTGTATCGAGAGCGTCTTTTCATACTTGTACCAGAGCGCGAAGATCACGACGAGTACTAGGAGGAAGAAGCTCGTCGAGAGCAGGTACGGCACGCCCAAGACGACGTGCACCAAGTCGGCTGCCATCGTGCCGAAGACGGCTATCATGAGCGCGGCGGACCAATAGACAAAAGGTATGTATCGCTTGACCCTGAACTGCATTATGAGCGCGACAACGAAGCCTGCAGCGCCAAGCGCCACTCCCACAGCCGGATCAAAATGAGTGACGAGAAAGTCGGAGGTCGTCTCCCCCATGCCGGTCGTGAGCACTTTGACGATCCAAAACAAAACGCTTATTTCCGGCACCTTTGCCGCCGCATGAGATACGTATTTTTTCTGTAGCATATGAGCTGTTTCAACCCCCGACGGTCTAATGTAAATGTAGTATGACCCAGAGCCACGTCGCGAAAAGGCTGAGCGCAATAAGGACACTCACCACTTGTTGCCAGCGCGGCTCCTTGATGTGCGTCTTGAAATCTTTTTTGTCTTTGTCGTCGGTCATCTTTTTGACGTTATTTTTCTCTATTTTTGAATGGGCCGGATCGTAACTGCCGTCCCGTAGGCCGCAACCTCGTTCATAGAATTGCCGATGTCGCCCGTATCGAAGCGCATCGTCAAGACGGCGTTTGCACCTTTCTCCGCTGCAGCCTTCTTCATACGCTCGATCGCTTCGATGCGACTGTCACTCACGAGCTTGGTGAAGGCATCGATCTCGCCGCCAATGATCGATTGGAGCCCCGCGCCAATAGTGCTGAAGAGGTTGCGGCTCCTCACGAGCACGCCGAAAACCTCGCCATAGACCTGCACGACCTCATAGCCTGGTACATCGTTGGTAGTCACCACCAAAATAGAATCATTCATAGTATGTATTTATAGTATGCCATACTTTCTGCATGGACGTCTTCTCTACTACAGAACCGGTAGATCCGCGCCTGGAGACTCTCGGGACGATACTGCTGACGCTTGCCGCTTGGTATTACGGCTACCAGCTCCTCTTCACGTATCAGCCGTACATCCCGCTTGATTATATAAACCTCGTGACGCACGAGACGGGCGGGGTCTTCTTTATCTTTGTCAGTCAGTTCTATTTCATGATCGGCCAAAACATCTACCAAAGCCTCGTCCCGCTCACATTCCTCGTCTACTTTTATTGGTATAAGCAGCCGCTCGGCACCGGCTTCTGCCTCTTCTGGCTCGGCGACAGCATCTTGCAGACGGGGCTCTACATGCAAGACGCCGTAGCAATGGCATTGCCGATCGTGACGATCTGGGGAGACGGCACCGGCAACGACCATGATTGGAACTACGTCTTTTCTCAAGCCGGCCTTTTGCCGTACGCGCAGACGATAGGCGGATTCGTCTGGTACATCGGCGCGCTGTGCATCGTTGCGAGTATCGCGTACCTCTGCTATTTGAGTATCAAACGGTTCTATCCGAATTTCAGGATTCCTTTGAGGACGCAACTGGGGTAAACAAAATTAGCGCTGTGCCCATTCTTTCGCGCGTATTTTAATCGCGGCTATCACGTCCTTCTTTCCACTATCGTAGTCGGCATAATTGTCATGATGCTCGGAGTAGAGTTTGCGCTTGGTAGCAATATAAAGATTGCGATCTTCTTCGTTTTGCTGCAGAAAATCTCTAAAGTCTTTGTATTCAGCGATTTTCGGATTCCCTTCTTGGAGCGTGTGGACACTTACGAGCCGCACCCCTTCGATAGAATCCTGAGTCATATATTCGTCATCTTCTGCGACATATCCGCGGCCTTTGGGAATAAATCCTTCCTGTATAAAAAGATGATGCTTATCTTTGACCGCATCAAGATCCTTGACCACCGCAAGCACGTCGATCTGCGGCTTCGCCACCATGCCAATGATCGAAGTGCTCCCGATATGATCAATCTCTACGAGATTGTCGCCGAAGATCGGCTTCAACTTCTCCGCCGCTTCCAAGAAACGCTCTTTCCATGCCGGATCGTATTCGAGTAATTCGTACGTGCGATGCGGTTTCATACGCCTCTGCTACGTCCTCTTCTGTCAAGCGCTTTTTTCTCCTTTTTTCTTCTCGGTTCGATAACTTTCAAATCTTCTTCAGGCCGAATTAGTTCCGGCTTGATACCGCGAGACAGGAGTGTCTGCCGAGTAGCCCGGCTACTTTTGACCACCTCTGCATTCATTGCATCTTTGCCGCGAATGTTTTTCTCCTTGATATTGTGGTCGGTCATCGCAAGCGCAAAGTCTTTTGCTCGCAGTTCCACATGACTGTCGAAATCAGCGAGCGATCTGCCGGTAGGAATTTTGCGCATCTTTTTCAAGTGCGCCGCACCGATCCCGCCATACAGTGCTTCGATGTGCTTATTCTTGAACGTCGCAAATTCGACATGCAATGTAATTCCTCTTTGATATACCGTCGACTCGATCTTGCGCTCCGTTTCTCGTAACTTTTGTCGCGCTTCGAGCCGGCGTGTTTCCTTCTCTCGCTTTTCTAATAACTCTTGTTTGCGTGTTTGGTTTGCAAAGTACGTCTGAGCAAGCGCGACTTGCGGCTTGCGCGGGTCGGCATTCTGAGCGATCAAATAGCAGGCATAACGCGTGAGAAAGTAGTCTTCTTTCGGGCGGCCGCCGGTACTTTTTACTGGCGCCGGTAAAAAGTGTATTTCCACAGGACTACCGCTGATTTTGCATGCCTCTTTTGCCCTTTCGATGGCCTGAACAAACTGCTGCCATTTTACGTAACCAAGCAGAGGCATAAGATCCCGAGCCAGCCAAAACTCGACAGGATTTTCGTCCTGTGTCGTCCTCTTGACGGATTCGAGATTGTTTTGGATTTGAATCAGCACAGTGTCCATAATGCCGAGATTATACCCTACTCTGGATTTACAGAGTGGCTATGCAGATTTCACTTTCTTTTTGGCGAGCACGCCGCGCACCGAAGGGCTGACCGCTTTGTCGGTGCGATGGATGCACCCCACCCAGCAACACGGTCGGCGCATGCCGTCGATGAGCTCCGAGACCACTCTCTTCACATGGTCTTTGCGCGTGTCTTCCCTTTTGACCGAGATAGTCCAACAAATCCATTCGTTGCGTGCGATCGCCGAGATGTCTTCCCACGCGGCAAGCGCCTTGGGGCTTCCCGCGAGCGCCTTCTTGAGGTCCTCTGGCAATGTGTGTACCGTCCCGGAAGATACTTTCATACGTCAATGGTAATGGAAATATGACGTACGTCCAGCCGGAGACATACCGCAAGGCAACACCCTGCGGAAGGGTAAAGAAGTGGCTGTCTTGAAGCATGTGTGATATATATGGCTTGGGAAGAACCATCTTGGAGGAAAAGATGTTCTACGTCATCGCACTGGCCGTTATTTTCGTAGTAGGTATATTTATCGGTTTTATCCGATGCATAAAGAAGTACACATTTCGAATTTTCACCGAAATGCCGGTTATGCAGTGGATTCCATACCACGAAATATCGTTTCGCTACTTCGATAATGCTGACTTTTGGACTAGGCTGATCCTAGATGCCCTATACAGGCGCAACTTTATTGAATGTAGGATTATGGAGGGGTTTGAATGTGCATTCGATATCACTAATCGAACGTTCACTTCTTCGGATATCGAGGTATGTGAGTTCAGGCTTCGCTTCAGGCCACGCAAGAAAAAGTATACGTTCAATATTGTGCCTCTAGGAGCGTAGGAACAAGAACCTCAAATGGCTCTTAACACGCTAAAGAACTAATCTTGCTACTGATGCCGGCCCTTGTGCCGGTATTTTCTTATTCATTGGGGAAAAAATAGCTGCCCCTCCCTAATGATCCTCGGCTCGCAAGCCAAGCTCGAGAACGACAACAGGGGTGTGAATGTGAAGCGCGGGCTTCGGACGCGCTGCGAGATGGGACTGCGCCCCGGCGTCGCGCCAGTAGGCTACAGCAACGAGAAACATGCGGATCGGAAATGTCATGCGGTAGTAGATACCGTGCGAGCGCCCGTTATCAAGCAGATGTTCGAGAAGGTCGCGAACGAGAAGTACAGCGGCCGAAGGCTTCATCAATGGCTGAAGTTCGATATCAACTTCAAGAGTCGTGGCAATAAGAATATGACGCTCAGCAGCGTCTACGTAGTTCTACAGAACCCCTTCTACTACGGTGTATTCGAGTACCCGGAGAAGAGCGGCAACTGGTATCAGGGCAAGCACGAACCGTTGATATCCAAGGAATTATTCGAAAAGGTACAGGCGCAGCTCAAGCGAGACAACATACAGCGCGAATCGCACGAATTCGCCTTCACCAAGCTCATGACCTGCGGCAAGTGCGGATCATGCATCAGTGCTGAGGAAAAATACAAACAGCGAAAAGATGGCACGACCGCCCGCTACGTCTACTACGGATGCGGACGCACTCGCGACAAACAGTGCAAAGGCAATACGTATCTACGAGAGGAGGAACTCGTAGAGCAATTGCTCAAGATCATCGATCAGATCGATATCAACCAGATCAACGTGCAAATGAAATTCGAAGACGAATTGAAACGGCACAATAAATTCCAGCGTACGGTACTTGGACTCTCAGACCCGAGTGCAACGCATGAGGAGATCAATATCCGGACCTATGCAAAATACATTCTCAAGGAGGGCACGAATGAGGAGAAGCGCGAGTTGATGGGATGCTTCAAGTCGAAGTTGAAGATCATGAAAGGGGTTGTGACGATAGAAATCTGATCCGGTATTATTGCGGAGTCTCTATTTCTTATTTAAGTGCTGAACCACTTTAGAAACAGCTGCGACTTTCTTCTTTAAGCGACGCCCCCGTTTCAGGATAGAGATTTGCTTTGGTATTGCAGGAGCATCGAGAACCGACGCAGTACGCTTGGCATAGGCTAGGAAGTTATTTTTTGGAACGCCGAATTTCTGATGAAGTAGTCGCTTCGGTGGTCCAGAACGGCCTTTCGCAAATGCCCCGATCACTGCCCTCCGCGTCAGCTGATTCATGCGCCGGTCGAACCGTGCGATAGACCCATGTCGCAAGCTCAAGTTTGTCCCATCGGAAACGATCCCGAGGTATTGGATCTGCGCGGCAATACCAGTGATCGGATCGAGTGATTGCACAACACCATTGTTCACGACACATATGCGACGCACCGTCTTCTGTTCCTTGATTTGAAGTCGAAGTTTCTTAATCTCTCCCATGACTCTTTCTTCGATCTGCGAAGAGTATTCCGGCGGACAGACGATTAGGATATCATCGGAATAACGTCGATAGAGGCCACCAACTTCACTGACGACCTTGGCGATTTCTGTATCAAAGTCCAGCATGTAGACATTTGCGAGCGTGCAGCTCAATGCTGCTCCTTGCGGTATACCCTTCGTTTCGCTTCGCACCTCCTGTAGGTGCCTATCGATTATCTTCGATTTGAATTCGTGCGGAAGAACGATGCGGGACTGCCCGCGCTGCTTCGCATGCACCACCAAATCGCGCATCCGGCCCTGGCGAACAAACCTATATTTTGTGACTGATCTGAATACCGCCGTATGATCCGCAGGGAGGTTCTCTGCACCGAGAATCTGCGCCCACTTCTGTCGTAGCAAGTCATGATCAATCTCCTCATAAAACTTTGATACGTCGAGTGCAATGACTGCGCAGGGAGCGTGATCCCGCATGAATGTAAATGCGTCTTGCGCGAAGTGAGCCGTACTCATCGCGGTGAACCCGTCGACTGTCTTGATCGCCCGATATGCGATGACGTTGGTCCCTATGCCCCTAATAGCAAGTTCTGATTCGTATGCATCAGAAATAAGGTTTGCATACCACGAATAAACAAGAGCATCTCCATGAGACGCATAGTCGATAGGTCGTCTCTTGATCTCTCGTTCGCGATGCCGACTTCCTTTGACGCGGTTTTTCGGATGCCTGAATCGATTCTCTTTGGCATCAATTCGTATGAATGGATAAAACGAGTGCCTCGCTACATTTTCAGGCTGAAGCATTTCGAGCGTTCTATTTCGGTCGAGCGTCGATATACGACTATCAAAATGAAGGTATTGACGCTTTGCTCGTCGGTCGGGTCGGCGTTTGAGTTTGTCAGCTTCTTTCTCGAACCATTGTTCCCATTTTGCAGTATTCATAATTCAAGTACACCCGACACCCCCTGGGCTCCTGGTGCCTCAAGGCTAGCGCCTTTGGTCAGGGGTGTGGGCAGCGATTCGCGAGGACGTTCGAGACGTCGTTTACCATCTGTGACGGCCAGGAAAATAAAACGTGTACATTATAATTCATGCAATGAACATGACCGAACGATTCATACACCTTGCGATGCATGCCGTGGCTGCGTTCCTGCTGATGACATCGAGCGATAATCCTCGCGGATTGACTCCTATCAACTTCATGCCCCGTGAACACTAACGAACACGGGGGCTCGCGAATCGGGCACTAAGGCCACATTTGATATTACGCTTCCTAGTTACGAGGTCAATATTGAAAACCCACTCGAACACAAGCGTAACGGCAGATGATCTGAAACATCACCCTACAAGAACATGAAATGCGGTTCTTTCGAATCCTTTGCCCTCTCTAGACTTATCGAAAAAGTGACGCATAACCGGCGCTCAAAATAAGGCTCGGCATAGCACCGATAACAAGTACTGACTGCGGGGTGTTTGGTACGAGGTTGGAACTAGTTTAGGTTAAAAAACCCTTATTTCTACCGTCATCAACAATTTTATCCAACTCTTTTAAGTATTCTTCACATATAGAGAATATGTCTTCGTCACCCTGCCAGTCACTAAAAGTATATTTACTTGAAATAATCCCGTTATCGATAGCACTTTGGAATGGTTGAAATTTGCCGATCGACTGCCCTTTTATATTTCCATCCTTATCTTTGTGTACCATTGATACAGAATCGCTAATATGTATAGTTTCTGATAGCATCAATGAAATATCGCGTTTAAACTCAAGAGGTTCAGTGTGAATATTGAAATCTCTTTTGTCTTTCAAAAAATCTACTACCTTGTTGTTTGTCACTTGGTTGTCATACCATCTTTTGCCATCATCTTTAGACTCAGCTTCTTTTAAAGCATATTGTAAAACCGATCGAGAAGATGATAAAAAAGCACTTAGATTAAATTTAAAACCTTCTCTATTTTCTTTCTCTTTTACCATCTGAGAGTAAAAGTATTTTGCTTCAAGAAGCTTATCTATTTCATTCATGCTCTTTACGGACGTGTATTTGGTACGAGGTTGAAACTCTCTTAGGATAGAAGAACTTAATTTAGTTGCCTATTCTCGCGCCTTATATATTTCGAGGAAAAGCTGCGATAGTTCATTGATACCCGAGGTCTGGATACCTTGCCCCTTAAAAGAAACTGGACATCCTCTTCCTCTGGAAGGAAGTCGATCAAGCTCTTGATCTTGAGCTTCTTTAATTTCACCCGTTGAGAGTGCTTGCTTTATTTTCTGCATCTCATCAAGAATATGAGGATTAAGAATAAGCTTGCCTTGTGCATCTTTTTGTACAAGTTCGGAAAGATATTTTCCCATCAAAGAGAAAGGGCCGATATAGCCTGGTGGAGCAAGATATCCGAGCTGATTTGGCAATTCAGCCTTTATTAAATCCTCGATAAACTTTTCTGAATCATCGTAGCCATCTTTTTTCTCTGACGAGAGTTGAGCGACAGCTTGACCCAAAGTAACTATACCTTCTTGTAATGCCTTTAGCGCAGCCATACTCATATCATTGAGTAGGCGGAGGTCCTCTTCTCCGCGAGCAGTTTTTGCAAAAATATCTTTATGTGCTTCAACTAGCTGCGCAGATTTTTCTTCTAGAACGGAGGTGCTCTTGAGCATAATTTCGACTGTTTCGTAAATCTTCTTTGCTACAGTTGGTCCATATTCGCCAACAGGAATAACAACGAATGGCGGGAGCATTTTACTATTTTCTTTTGACCACGACTTGCCAAACAAAATCTGTGGGGCATTTTTTACTTTAAATTTTTTATCCCATATTTCCTGCTCGTTGTTGAGATGCCCGGCATTATGCTCGGCAAATGCTGCGACCTGAGCGAAAAGTGGACTTACGGATTCTGAATTAAAGCCCTTTTTCATTTCTTCAATAATTACTTCGATATGATTCTCAAAATGTATTTCACTCATCGGAGAATCTTTACGATTGGTTCGTCTTAAAAATTCCTTATATCCAATCCCTCCAATCTCTTGATTTCTTAGTAATGACGGTAATTCATTCATCCCAAAACCTAAGAAGTCCATACAGCTTGTCAAAGAGGAATAATTTGGACTCATTTCCGGTTTATATTCTTCAAGTTCCAGAAATTCGGGATTTGGTTTTGAAACTCCATTCTCGCGCACGGAGGAAACATAGTCGCCAATGAATGGCGTAAGAACATTTCGCAAAACTCGCAAATGTTCTACCGCCTCTTTCTTATCAGGAGCCTTCTCGTCATTTTTAGGATGATCGACTTCTCTTGCCGACAGTTTTTCTAGTCCCATGTTCCTGATTGTATCAGATATCCCTTATCACTGGGATACCTCTTTACACTTGATATTCAACAGTGCTTAATATGTCCTAATGTCTCTCAAAACCCACTACGGGGGCAGTCGTCTAACAGCTACAGACAAGGGCTCGACATAGGTCCGATACAAAATACTACGGGCGGGCATCCGACGTTTCGAACTTTCTACATCAGGCCCCACAAGGGTATTTTGACGATAAATCCTGATCAAAACCGAGGTGTCAGCATAGGGATGCGCAATCAGCGAAATCCCCACAAATCCCTTTTTTGACGACTTTGCATAGTGATCGTGATCGGCAAAAAAGCGAGCTTTATAGGGAAAAACGATCAAATTCAGAGACCAGACTCATTTTCAAGATAGGGATTTCGTCTGTTGCGGTGTGGTCGTTTATTTCGGCCTCTGTTGGGTGTACAATAAATCCACCATTGACCACTAACAGACCCCGTTAGGGGTCTTTGGCATTTATAGCCGGTTCGATTTGGCACCGCCCGCCATCGGCGATATGGGTTAATTAACTAATGAGTGCTAGAACAGCACGCGATCCGGAAACACGACCGACAGCTGCGCCATGATCCCTGACCAGTTGCACACAGTAAAACTTCTGCTCGATGTGATATCCGTGCCAAGATATCAATTTGACAGATGAGTTCCGCACAGATCGATTTCTTTCATGACATCTATAGTACCTTTGAGCGAGACAACCATCTTCTCGTAGTTCTCGAATTCAGCGGTGGTTAGCTTCTGCCCCTTACGATCCTTGAGATATTTTTGTGCGGGTTGGTATCCGCCGATATAAAACTCCCACACATCTTTTGGCACACCGTCCCAATACTGCGAGGCATTGATATAGACGCGACCGTCTGAATAACTTATCTTGTCGACAATGTCCGACGATGCAATAGGAAATGTCGTGATCGGTGTCTCGACGAGAGGGTCAGTCAACAGATGCATCCCTCGCAACTTCCTGCCGAGCGGCACGAGCCGCCAAAACTTTTCTTTATCTTTCGGATAGGGCACGCGCGGAAAATCACTCTTCAAGAACTCGGCATACGTTGCTCGATATGACGGAGAGTGCAGCATTGCATATACATAATCAAAAATGTCTTCCGGCCTCGTCGGACCCACAGTAAGTTCTATTTTCAGAACAATCATTGGATCGAGATTCGGCTTCTTCTCGCCCTTTTTGTAGAGATACAGAGGGGATATATAATTTGTCTCTTTAATCGATACCCGGCGGGCGTCGGAAATCTTATCGGTCAAAAATATGTCAGCAAAATCGCGAGACCCCTCAATATGCTTATTTGATACAAGTCCGACATTATCACCATCTAGGAAATCATGCATTACACTTCTTCGTGAACGCTCAATAAAATCATCGCTGTAGTAAATATATTTTTGATCAAACGGTCGATACGATATTGGTACGATATTGTGCGCATCAAATGTATGCTTCTGTGCGTTCACTATTTTCCATTTCTGATTTTCACCGAGCGCATATTTGCGTACCGCTTCGTTTGGAGAAATCATAAGAAAATCTTCTATCCGCTTGGCGAGTACGTCTTTAGATTGATCGATTACGAATGCATCGCGCGAGGTAACGATGCCGACCGTGTTTATTGGGAATAATTCTGCAACAGAAAATCCCTGCAAATAATCGCTCTTGCCCTCACCTTCCACCTTCCAAGTATCAGCGTTCTCCGGAAGTTCGTTCCAAACAATCGTATCAACCGTTCCCATCGTGAGTGCTTCGAATTTCTCTGAGCGCAAACCAAACAGATCAGCTTTGAAAATCGTTGCGAGCGGCTTCCTTTTTTTCTTGTCGCCGAGCCGTTTCTTGATGCCAAAAAATATCGAGACACCCGTCTTGATGTCGAAGACATTTTCGTCTTTTCCGCCGTCCTGTGTCGTCTCTTTCTTGTTGCTGTTGCCGTGCAAGTCGAGCACATAGATCGCATCGAAGGTGTCGCGCAAGTGCCAACGCATCCCGCGGAATGTTGGGTTGTCGATGTAGCCGTGCGAGGTGATCATGCCAACAATTCCCTCGCCATTTTTCTCGATCATTGTTTCGGCGAAGCGGATGA
Organism: Candidatus Kaiserbacteria bacterium; assembly: GCA_963767115.1. Taxonomy (GTDB): domain Bacteria; phylum Patescibacteriota; class Minisyncoccia; order Phycocordibacterales; family UBA2100; genus UBA10103. Next base: position 130,818 of record CAVYCR010000005.1, read on the forward strand.
ACTTTACATAATCATCGTTGATCCATTTGCTGTTTTTCTCTTTCAACTTTTCTTTGCCACCCGGTTCGACCTTGTATGCATCGTTAGCCGTATAGTGAGGATTCATAGATTCGCCTGAGTACGGCGGATTGCCCATCACGACCATGATCGGATACTCGCGTTTGACACGCGAGGCAAGGCGGCTTTCCTCGGCAATACTCTCAACCGCACCGAAGAGACTATGGATGAGCGGGATGTCGTGCGCTTCGTCAAGCGTGTTGGTGAGATAGACGCCGAGCCGATGCTTGAGATCGTTGAGGCCGGTGTGCTTCAGTGTCATGGCAATCTTGAGATGCGCAATCGTATAGCTCGCCATCATGAGTTCAAATCCATGCAGGCGCGGTAAGAGATCATCTTCTACATATGCGCCCCAACGACCCTGCGCGCCCTTCTGCGATTCGTGGATGTGCGTGATCGTTTCGTTGAGGAATGTCCCTGTACCCGTCGCCACGTCGAGAAGTTGTACGCGATGTGTGTCGATATCAACTCGCTTCTCTTTCCCTTTATCGAGCACCGTCGTCGAACGCTCGATACGAGAGTTGTCAGCGATACCCTTGCTGATGCCAAACTCCCGTTTCAAGAGGTCGTCGATGCCGCGGATGATGAATCGCACCACCGGAAGCGGTGTATAGAAGACACCCATTTCCATCTTCTTCTGCGGATCATATTCACGCAGGAAATCTTCGTAGAAATGTATAACGGGGTCGGGCAGGTCGGCATTCACATCTTTGTTCTTGAAATATTCCTCCATGAGCGCCTTCACATCGGCGTGCGTGAAGACTGTGCACAGTTCGTCGACAATGACGCTCAGACGTCGCGGGAAAGATGTACCGGCAATATGATCGAAGAAACTTTGTAGAAACGGGTTGGTTTTGGGGATGAGACTTCGTGCTTCTTGGCGGTTGAATGTGTCGGCTGTCGGATCGTTGTAACGCGCGGCGAAGAGACCATACACGATTGTCTGCGCATACATGTCGGCGAAGTCGGTGGTCGTGAAAGTCGTGATGAGATTTTCCCGAATGAAACGCATCATGCGTTCGAGCTCATCCTTTTCTTGGCTCGTGCTTTCAAGGAACGCGATCACGTTGTCACGTATGCGCTGCGCCTTGCCGCCCATGATGCGCGCGAGGTGTGCGCCGCTTTTGATCGGCTCTTTCTGCGACTCGACGAAGTCGTGCATGGTGCGCGCAAGCCGCTCGCCCTGGCCCGGGTGCGGGATGAACGTGCCACGCTTCACATCGACGGTTGCGAGGCGCAAATGTTCGTCGTATGGCTCGCCATTGCGATAAAATCTAAATTCGCAGTAGTCACTGATGATGAGGTTGGTGTAGCCGAAGTACCGGCTCGCCTGCGAGGACTTCTCGATCTTGTTGAGGTCTTCACCGACTTTCTTCACTTCAATATACAAAAGAGGAACATCGTCTTTCAGCACGATGAAATCGGGCTTGTTGCCGCTCTGTGCTTTGGGATCGTGTTGAATGTGAAAGTGCCCGCTCGCAGGAAAGACGGAGCTGAGATAATTCTGAAACGCGGTTCGGTATGACATCTCCGAGCTGCTCACGTCATGAAAATAGCTTTCGACCGACGAGAGATAGGTATTGACATTGGGACCATTGTTAATTGTTCGTTCTGAGGTCATGATGGATGCTTCTTACAGGGCTCAATTGTAGCATTTTTTAGCTTATTATGAAGAGGTTACTTACCAACTCCGAGAGATATCCGAATACTCGGGCCTCTTTCGGGTATATAAGCAATACAGCACAAAATCATCAATTGAAAAAGGGCTAAATGGGCGTACATTAAGGATATATGGGAGCACAAAAGATGACCAAGAAAACAGGTGCGGCAACGCCCTCGCTGATCAAAGAGCAGCTGCTTCCCGAATTCGCTTTCGTCGGATACTGCAACAGCGATGACGCGAACAAATACACGTCGAGAGCTAAGACCATCGATATCCAGTTCGTACGCGCCGCGCGAGATGAGGGTCTGCTCATACCCCTTTATTCGGCAGAAGGGCCCGTACGCAAGCCGGATGGGAGCGTCAATAACGAGATCGTCGATTACTATAGCCCGCTTCAATTTTTCATAGTCACTCAGCTGCGCAAGAATATCGTTCTGAATGGCAGATTGTGGGACCCTGAGACTGTCGAGTGGTACCCAGAGAAGCCGATGGAGGAACGACCGCGATTTATTTCATGGGGAGGAGGATTTTCATTCTCACCAAGGGATGTCGGCGATCCGGCACGCAAAAAAAGTGACGACGTCCTGTTCAACGCGTATTTATTCACGGCGACATTCGATGCCCTTCTCCGCTTTATCCATGCAACACCATTGAAAGACAAGTACAAAATGCCGATGGACGAAAGTGATATGTTCGAGAGTGTTGCGACATTCAATCATGATCTGACGGCAGTCGTTTCGATTCCTGATGAATTAAAGCAGTATCGGCTCGATGCGAAGAAACTTAATTTCCTGAGGGCACATATCGCTCAGGCTGCGGCAGTTATTGACCCCCTCGAACTCTGGTATTACTACATCGACCGGCACCCGAATTCAAAGAAGAGCTTCCTCAAGGGCGACGCGCGAGTCGCGCAAAAGCTCTACAAAATCTACAATCTCATTACCGACGTCTGGCAACGAGTGACAGACGAGGAATCCAAACCACTTCTCGAACTCGTCGCAGGAGAAATCGGCAGTGGATATCTCACTCCACGAACGGAGTATTTGCATGGCATGGATGTTCAGGCAATGCGGCATAGTATCAATGGCTTTACTGTATGGAGTCGTATTCGAGGTAACGGTAAATATGTAACGGCGCAAATCCGTGAAGCGCTCGCCAAGGCTGTGACCGATTTAGACGACTTCGAAAAGCGATATGGCGATCGCAATTACGGCGGCAACTATCGTATACGAGAAGATCACGGGGTACGGTACGATCAGCTCGACAATGTCTCAAAGGCACGTTTTGACCAATGGCGTCTGCAACGTCACGATGCGGAAGAATGGGAGACAATCGAAGACGTTATCGACTATCGCATCCATGAGATACAACGTGCATTGTCGACGGCGTACCATGCTGTCGGTTCACAACTACGTAACATCACCGCTGAGGCATGGGATATGCCGAAGCATTTCAATCATACATTTTGGATGCAACACCCCGTAATGTCTCAGGAAGAGCGAATGAAAGTGTTCCAAAAGGAGTCAAAGCGACTTACCGCTCATGCGCGCGCCTGTCAGGAAAAAGAGCGCGAATTCTGGGGAGCTGTCTCATCAACGCGACTCGCGTTTTGTAAGATCTGCCGCAAACGGCCGATCCAGCTACACGCCGACACACGCAGTTTTGACTCACAGCCATCGATTTGCGATACGTGCGTGAAGGAAAAGAAGACGTATCCCGATACTACAAAAGGCGCGGAGTGGCTATGTGATTCCTGTGGTCACGTCATTTACAAATTCGTTCATGGAAATACGTTAAGCGCACGCACACAGACCGGCACAGCAGTCGTGATTGAATTGAAATATGGGAACCTCTTAGTCGAAGCGACGTGTCCAAAATGTAAAAATACCTTTGAGAAATCAATCGAATTCGGGTGGCTACCATGATGCTCCTTGAAGGATGAGCTGCGGGATTATTCGGGTATTTCGAACCTCGATTTTATAAATCTATACTTTATATCCCAGCTTCTTCCCTTAATCCTCTCGCATTGCCGTGGCCCAATAATCCCCGATAAGATTGACGGACCACTTCGTTTTCCTGTTCTCCCAATTTCCGAAACATTCGGCGTTTTGTGGCAGTCCGAAGTACGCGATGGTCAGGAAAATGCACCCACCCGAGGAAATCGACGCCCGAGGCGAGCGAACTGATAAACAGCTTGTTGGGATGAAGCGAGAGTTTGAGGCGCAATTCGAGAAACGAGGCAATCTGCGGGACGAGCGTTTCAAGTTTTTCTTTGTCGTCTGAAAGAATCACGAAATCGTCTGCATAACGAATGTAGCAGTTCGCTTTTACCTTGTGCTTCACGAATTGATCGAACTCGTTCATGTATACGTTGACGAGCAGTTGCGATGTGAGATTGCCGAGCGGAAGACCCTTTCCTTTTTCAGTTGTGTGGAAGCTTCCTACAATTTCTGCAACAAGATTGACGATACGTTCGTCTGGAATATATCGTGCAACTATTTCAAACATTATGGCTTGGTCGATCGAAGCGAAGAACTTTCGTATGTCGCATTTTAAAACCCAGCACGTTTGCGTTTGATTCTTTGAAACTATCCATGCCATCGCGCGAAACCGATTCATCGCGCGATGCGTTCCCTTGTCTTTCCGACACGAATACGAGTCGGCAATAAACGTGCGATTGAAAAACGGAAAGAGCTTCCGATACAGTGCGTGATGTAGAAGCCGATCACACACGCTTGCCTTATGTATGTCGCGCGGCTTCGGCTCGGCAATCTTGAAGGCGTGGTATTCGCTATGCCTATATACGCCGTTAGCGAGGTCTCGATGGAGCGCAAGAATGTTATCCATCAGCCGGTATTGGAATTCCTGCACGTCTTTCTTCTTTCTTTTGCCGCGTAGGAATTCCTTCCATGCGGCGAGCAAGTTTTCGACAGAAATGATATCGTCATAGTTATGACCGAAGTGGATGCCTTTAACGTACCCCCCCCCCGCACGAATCTTGCCTGTTATTGAGCATGGAGTATCAGTGTACAAGCAGTGGCATGAATACCGAGAGGACTTTCCAAAATCATCCCGCTATACACTCGGCGACAGGATAGACCTTCTTTTTGTTCATATTCTTGAACTACTATTTACCGCAAGTTACCAAAGCAAGGAAGCGAAGCTGCCGACACTCGAGATGGCGGTACGAAAAATTGACGTATTGAAATTCCTGTTACGCGTCGCATGGGAGCTTCGGGCACTCGACACGAAAAAGTACGCGGTGCTATCGGAAAAATTAGATGAATTTGGTCGAATGGTCGGCGGTTGGAAGAAAGGACTGGGAACCAAAACTCCCGCCAGATAGTAGAGGCGGGAGAAACTCGGTAGTTTCGGGAGAGAGAACCCGATTGCCGGCGTTCCACCTGTTGTCGTCGCGGTTCCACGTGTTCACGTTCCACTTCGAGTTGTCGGCGTTCCAGTTCACGTTCACGACACAGGAACTCTCGTATCCGAAGCCGTCTGTGCCACCACCCATCGAATACTCTACGGGCTGTATCTGATTCGGGGCATCGAAGCCCGCTGACCTCGGATACCAACTGACCAATGTTTTTGTGGAGACCGGCTACGCACACTTCCTTAAGCCGTGGCCGAAAGAATTCTAACGAAGCCGTTTCCGAAATCTCCGCGCTCAAGCCTTAACCGGAGCGCCACCAGAAATTTCATATGTAGTATATCAAAAAGAAAATCCCCGGGCCCAGTGACAAAGTGTCAAAGGGTCCGAGGATTCAGCTCGCCAAGGGCGAGCAAAGGTGCAGAGGGTCAGTTGGCGGGAGAGAGAACCCGAACGCCGGCGCTCCACCCGAGGCCGCCGCGGTCCCACGTGTTCACGCCCCACTTCGAGCTGACGGCGCGCCAGAACACGAACACGACACAGGAACTCGTGTAGAACAGGTTGGCGTAGCCGTTGTTCAGCAAATCGCCTTCCTTGCCCTCGGGCTGTTTGGAGATCATCTCGGCGACGACGGCGCACAGCGCGCCCTCGTCCCAAAGGTGATTCTTGGGCAAACCGTTTTCGATTTCCTTGTCCGTCAAGTCCGCGCCGAGTTCATCGACATTGACCTTGAAGGTAGTGCCGGTGTTGATCGGCTTCGCCAACTTGACCACGCGAGTCTGGAAGTCGTCCCAGACGTAGAGTCCGTCGCGCGTCTTGAAGAAGGCGTCGGGGTTGCGATGGTCGGAGTCGGTAATCGTGATGGAAAGCTGCGGACGGCGGATGAGTGCCATCATGCTCTTAATTACATCTTCGATAGCGGTTTCGAGCCGTCCCGCGAGGATTTCGGTCTTGTCCTTGATCCCCGCGAGCACCACCTTGGGATCGCCGAATTTCGCGGCGACTTTCGGCAATGCGACCGCGAGCGCACTGGTAACGTTCGAGTTGAGTTCGGCCATCTGGCCGGGACTGAAGGCTGTTCCACTCATGGTGGCTGTTCCTTACAAGTGCTGCTGGTTCCTCGGCGATTCCAAGGTTTGCCTCAGCGGAAAATGCCCTCAATGTAAGGCGCTTTCAGCTGTGGCAAAGACCCTTTTTCAAAGAACAGAGACTGGTATTATAATACAAATAGAAACGATACGCAAGTACCCGCGTATTGGCGAACTTGCATCATAAATGTCCTGTGATGTATAATTCAGGGACAATTCAATAGCTACCTACGCGGTAGCCGCGGTGGTCGAGAGAAAGGACCGCCAACGACCTGAGCTTTTTTGCTCGGTTGTTGGCGGTTTTTTGCTGCCTTCAGCCCCACAAAGCTCAGGTCATTAGAAATGTAATGACCAATGCATGAAAAAAGTAACAAAAACGAATCTCACATGGAAAACGGAAAAGCGCATCATCAGCCAGCTCATCGGCCACCCGAAGAACCCGCGCAAGATGAGCGAATCGCAGATGCGGAATCTTCAAGAAAGCCTCAAACGGTTCAATCTCGTCGAGATACCTGTAGTGGATACCGATAACACGATATTGGCTGGACACCAGCGGTTGAAAGCGATGCAGCTTGCCGGACGCGGCGAGGAAGAGATCGACGTGCGCGTACCCAATCGAAACCTCACCGAAACAGAGCGCGAGGAGTATCTACTGCGCAGCAACCAAAACACGGGAAGCTGGGATGAGGAATTACTCAAAGCGATGGACATGGACATGCTTCTCGACGTCGGTTTCGGCGACGACGAGCTGCAAACCATCTTCGATGATATCGATGTCATCGAGGACGATTTCGACGTCGAAAAAGCGCTCAAGGAGACAAAGGTTGCTCGGGTAAAACCAGGCGAACTGTGGCAGCTCGGCAGCCACCGTCTCCTCGTGGGTGATTCAACCGATGCCGAACAGGTCAAAAAACTGATGGGTACCGACCGAGCGGATGTCGTGTACTGTGACAGCCCGTACAACATCGGACTCGATTACTCGAAAGGAATCAGTACCGGCGGCAAATACGAAGGTACCTACACAAGCGCGAAAGATTCCAAGAAAGACGTGGCCTTCGGCGCATTTCTCGATGCGAGCATGAAAGCCGCGCTCTCCGTGGCCAAGCCAAACGCACACCTATTATATTGGTGCGACGAGAAGTATATCTGGCTCCTGCAATCGCTGTATCGAGAAAATGGCATCGACAACAAACGCGTCTGCCTGTGGATCAAGAACAACTTCAACATGACTCCGCAGGTCGCATTCAACAAGGCATACGAGCCGTGCGTGTATGGAGTTATCGGCAAGCCATATCTCAACAGTGAACTGCGCAATACCAACGAGCTTCTGAACAAAGAGATCGGATCAGGTAATCAGGTGCACGAGGAAATCCTCGACATATTCAATCTCTGGCTGGCACGTAGGGATAACGCGCAATCATATCAGCACCCGACTCAAAAGCCGGTCGCGCTCAACGAGAAGCCACTGAAGCGTTGCAGTGCTCCGGGACACATCGTGCTCAGCGGCTTTGCCGGTAGTGGAAGCGATCTCATCGCATGCGAACAGCTCAATCGCAAGTGGCGGGGTGTCGAGATCGATCCGATCTTCGCCACCGTCTGCATCGACCGGTGGGAGTCCTTTACCAACCAACGCGCGACACTCATATGAGCGTCGAGCAAGGAGATATCTTCTCCGTCGGTGAGCACATCATCGCGTGCGGCGATTCGCTCGATGCGACATTCGTGAGTAAGGTCATTGGAGACAAAAAGATCAGATGCATTCTCGTTGATCCCCCGTACGCCGTCTCCTACGTCGAGGGCAAGCGAGATTTCAACAAGCTGGGCGTGAATACGGACAAAGCGATCATCGGCGATCAGCTGCAATCCGACGAGGAATACGCTCGCTTCACGGGAGCGTGGCTCGAGGCGGTAAAGCCGCACCTAGAGCCGTACAATGCCTGCTACATCTTCAACAGCGATCTTATGTACCCTGCGCTGCGCCAAGGCATGAAGGATGCCGGGTTCTATTACTCCCAAGGTCTGATATGGATCAAGAATACGGTTGTCCTCGGCAGGAAAGATTATCTCCCCATGCACGAGCTCATCGCGTACGGCTGGTGCGGCAAACACAAGATGGAACGCAGCAAAGCAAAAAGCATACTCTTCCACCCAAAACCAGCTGCATCGAAACTTCATCCCACACAGAAACCCATCGGACTCCTGCGTAAATTGATACCGAATTCGACGCGCCTGAGAGACTACGTGTATGACCCCTTCTTAGGCAGCGGGAGTACCGCTGTCGCCTGCGAGCACCTCGGCCGAAGGTGTGTCGGGATAGAAATTGATCCTGCGTACGCGGGAATTGCAATAGCGCGTATGGAGAAGCTCACCGGACTTGTCGCGCGAAAACTATGAGCGACGCCGTACCACCACAAAACAGAGGACGTGGCGCGTACAAGGCACGTGAATTCGAGACGTATCTCAAATGGAGAGCGCTGCCGCCAAGCTACCGCGACATGCCGCGCCAGTCGCTCGAAAAGATGGGGTTTGATGAGAGCATGCAAGACCTGCTTGAGATCAAATCGCAAAAGGCATTTGCAGAGCGATACAGCGTTGATGAAAGCACGCTCACTGAATGGAACGTGAGGATCGACCGCGACGGACTGCTTGATGATACACGCGCATGGATGCGTTCGATGACCCCGCTCGTATTCGGATCATTACTCAAAAAGATTGTTAAAAATCCGCACTCAAGCGATGTACGGCTGTGGCTTGAGTACGGAGAAGGCATATAACCGCACATCAATATGGAACACGAATTACTCACCAAATCACTGACTCCCGCGGAAGTGACAATACTGCTTTCACAGGCCATGCACGACCTCAAGAATCGAAAGATTACCCTGCGGCAAGCGCTTGCTCTTTCCCGCGTGGCGACCGCATTGGTAAAAAGCATTGAGACGGCTGAACTCAAGGCACGCATCGAGCTTCTCGAGCAGACGCTCAAGAAACGATAACATTATGAAAGACCTCACCAAATTACTGAGTACCAACGCCTTGCGCCCGAAGCAGCGCATTCTGCTCTTAGTGCAAAACGATTGCGCGAAAGATACTGGCGGCGCTGACATCCTCACGCCCGCAGACAAGCACGCGATCAGCGAAGGATGGAGACCTGCCAATAATTACGAAGCGCAGGAATACAACAAGTACAACAGTGGCTGGAATACGGCGCTACACGCGCGACTCGACGCGCAGACGACGTATCTCAATGCTGAGATTTCGCTGTATCGGTCACTCGCAATCATGGGATACCTCGCCCATATCCGCACTGGCTCGAAAGAAAAGATACTCCATATTGACGAGAATGAGGCGCTTGAGTACCTGCTGCAACAGAGCGGTCTTCCATATGACCGTACGGTCTATACGATGGCGTTCCAAAATCTCAGCGAATCAGAACGACAAGATATCCTTGCACTGTATCCCGATGCGGAAACCGAGACTGAATACCTGACGCAAGAGGAATTGCTCGCGAACGCATTCGACAATTCTGCATCACTGAGTACCGAAGCGAAGCAGAAACTTGTGACGGCAATCGTCGACGATCTGCACAACAGGTATGCTGACGCGTTTGAAAAAGCGGGTCTCGAAAGTCACCAATGGTACTTTCAAGGGTACTTCGCAAGCATGCCGCACATGGCGATACTGGAAAAATGGGCGCAGTACGCAGGGATTTCTGCTGTCGATGATGACGCGCTGATACAAGAATTCCACACATCCACCAAGACCCGCCACGAAGATATACGGGCAGTACTTCGCCGCACGGTGCTGCGATGGCTTGATGAGGGGCTTTTTGTAGATGAATACGAACCCCTCTGTATGAGTTCGCATAAGAACACTTGCAACGATGCAACAACGAAACATCCTCACAAGGAAGTTTTCAGTGCATGGATGCGAGCAAAGAATGACGCGACTGAAGCGATGCAAAAACTCATCACAGCAGGCCACCTTACGCTTGAAGACAGACCTCATTCAATATGGGGAATGTCGGAGATTGTACGGACACTCACCGGCGAGAGTATTTACTACTGCCCGAGCGATCTTCCGTTCGTGAACGAGTACAAGGCGCAGATCGATGCACTGCGTCCGACCGGCGCATTCCTCGTCTTCCTGCACCGACAGAGCTTCTTGCGAGAATACGCGGCGCTCCTCGCATTCCAGGACATGTTCACGCGACTATCGCGTATCTATGAAGTAGACGTGGGGCGACGCATCAATACATATATCGATGATCTCGAAAACAGCGTCAGACTGCTCAATAGTCAGGTCCGGATCGCGGTGGAGAACAACATAGACGCGCTACGTGAGAATCATACGTTCATACTCGACATGACGGATACGGTAGAGATTTCACTCTGTGATATAGAGCCGAGTACCGGAGAAACCGAGACGCACTACCAGACCGAATTTGCTCGCCTTTTCGAGGCTGAATGGTGAAATAGTTACCTCCTTGTATTCAATAGACTTGTGGCGAGGGTTGCGGCATTGCTTGTGATGTAGCAGCTAAATACCACAAGCATATGGATCAAATCATCGAGCGACCATTCCCCGGAGGACAGATCGGGAGACCGGAACTGAAGATCGTTCCGCTCAAGTTTTGCCTCTACGCTCGCAAGAGCACCGAGAGCGAAGAACGGCAAGTGCTCTCCATCGACTCGCAGATCAAGGAGATGCTCCAGCTGGCTGAGCGCGAAGGATTGGAGATTGTCGCGATGAAGCGCGAGAGCCACTCAGCCAAAGAAGCAGGACAGCGTCCCGTCTTCAACGAGATTGTCGAAGAAATGAAAACGGGAAAGTTCAACGCGATTCTCACGTGGGCACCGGATCGCATCTCACGCAACGCTGGCGACCTTGGGAAAGTCATCGACCTCATGGACGCCGGAGTGCTGATGGAGATCCGCACGTATAGTCAGTCGTTCCGTAATAACCCGAACGAGAAGTTTCTCCTGATGATTCTGGGGAGTCAGGCAAAACTCGAGAACGACAATCGCGGCGTAAACGTAAAGCGAGGACTTAGAACGCGCTGCGAGATGGGACTGCGGCCCGGAAGCACGTTGACCGGATATCTCAACGAACGGCGAATGGACCGGAAGTGCGAGGTCATCATCGATCCGGATCGCGGGCCGGTGATACGGAAGATGTTCGAGAAAGTCGGTTATGAAAAGTGGTCAGGGCCGCGATTGTATCATTGGCTCCGGTTCGAACTGAACTTTCAGACGCAAGGCAAGAAACCGCTCTCACTCGGCAACATGTACCGCATTCTTTCCAACCCCTTCTACCATGGCATATTTGAGTATCCACGAAAGAGCGGCAACTGGTATCAGGGCAAGCACGAACCGTTGATATCCAAGGAATTATTCGAAAAGGTACAGGCGCAGCTCAAGCGAGACAACATACAGCGCGAATCGCATGAGTTCGCCTTCACGAAACTCATGACCTGCGGCAAGTGCGGATCGTGCATCAGTGCCGAGGAAAAGTACAAGCAGCGCAAGGATGGCACGACCGCACGATACGTCTACTACGGTTGTGGGCGTACGCGTGACAAACAGTGCAAAGGCAATACGTATCTGCGAGAGGAGGAACTCGTAGAGCAACTGCTCAAGATCATCGACCAGATCGACATCAACCAGATCAACGTGCAAATGAAATTCGAGGACGAATTGAAACGGCACAACAAATTCCAGCGCACGGTACTTGGTCTCTCAAATCCGAGCGCTACGCATGAGGAGATCAATATCAGAACATATGCAAAATACATCCTGAAGGAAGGTACGAACGAGGAGAAACGCGAGCTGATGGGGTGCTTTAAGTCGAACTTCAAAGTCAACAATGGGGCTGTGACGATCGAGTAAAAACTTTATAGAATCTCGACTGACTTTCTTGCTTTCCGAATTTCATCTTTGATTGCTTCGATACTGACTTTTGACTCAAAATAATCCAGCAGTTCCAACGCTTTCTCTTTTGGTTTTTGTTGAGATAATTCGGCCCTGACCCGCTCATTCGTCTTAAATAAACGTGATATTTGTCTAATCTGATCAATACCTAGTTGCTCAACGAAATCATGTAGGATTGAAAAACACGCTGATCGTCCCCAATAATTTCCACACCAAACGGCGAGTATCTCTTGGTACACTTCTTCAAACGCGACCGAGGGTACGTGGGGGCCGAACTGCGCAAGAGTCGTTGCCGCAACATCTTCCTCTTTCCAACCGTACGCAGTATCTTTAGCTCCTGCCAATTTTTTGGCAGCGCGTCGATAAAGCTGTGCACGTGCTGCATCTGGTATATATCGCACTCCCTTTAATTGAACCAGAAGATTTAAAATGCGATTACGAGCATTTTTACTCTGGTTTTCATCCCCAAGTTCAGCGCCAAATTTAAGAGAGTGGTATTTCATACCAACCGTCTTTCTTTGTTCTTCGCCAGCCTTCTCCCAAACTTCAGGGAACAAATTGACCGCATTAGTAATTCCCGGCTCTTTATCTGAACAGACCATATCCAACATAAAGCCGAAGCAAATTCTCACATCCTGTGCGCGCAAAGCTTTGATCTCATCCCTTAAGAGTGATACATCGGCATCAGAAAGTGTCGAGTTTTTGACCGGGTCGAAAAGCCCTGAAACTGAGTGACCTGGATCTGGTAACGGCGTCTCAAAAAGATTTTTCTGCAACAAAAGCGCGAGGGCAAAAACATCTTCTGGCTCAACCTTATTTTCTGTGTCGTGTGCTGCTGATGCATGATTGCGCATCCAATTTATCATCTCTAGTGATTTTCCTGCCTTCTTATTTAACAATCCGAGATTTGTCGCCCCGAATATCAAAACTAGATCATCTACGCCCTCCCACCGTTCAGAAAGCGAGCTTCCGTCTTTATCATATTTCTTCCGTCCCGATTCTTCCTGAACAACAGAGATCCATAAATCAACGCCATATGCTTCAACGCGCCTTTTTAAATTTCCCACGGCGGCATTCCAAATTCCAAGCAAGGCATACTCCCCAAATCCGAGGCGGTAAAGTTCAGCAGCCTTCGTTAACAATCGACGCTCATCCTCAATCAGTACCGGAAATGAGTCGAGATGACCAGAGTCAAGGATCTCGGGAAGTTTTGTTTTTGCAATCTTTAAATTACTCACCATTAGGCCACATGATAGACCTTTACTGAGAATTAGGGAATGTCGCAGTAATAAATCAGAAAGTTCGAATCCCTGAACGGTCTCTAGATTTTCCAGAGATTCGTTACATAACTGGCGCTCAAAATAGGACTCTGCATAGCACCGATAAAAAGTACTACGGGCGGAGAGGCAGGGATTCGAACCCTGGGAACCCTTTAGAGGTTCAACACATTAGCAGTGTGCTCCATTCGACCGCTCTGGCACCTCTCCGTGTCGTTGCATCGTACTCTATCATGGCGTTCTCTTCAATGCTTAATGATTACTTAATAGACCAGTGGTCAAAATGAAGAAAATACGGTATTGTTTAGAAATTCTAACTATGTCTTACCTCAAACGACTGTGGCGACGATTCAGGGGCTTGCCGCTCTGGGGACAGATCGGCTCGGGCATCGTGGTGCTGATTATTATCGTTGCCAGTGTGCACTATGCCACCCGTAGCTCTACGAGCGCCGCTACTGATACGACAGCCGGCATATCGCACGTGCAGCTCGAATCAGTCGCGAGCCTCTCGTCTCCGAGCGGGCCGTTGCCTGTGGTCGGCAAGGTGACCTCCGAGAGCCAGGCGACGATCCTCGCGCAGACCTCCGGCGAGATCACCTCGCTCAACGTATCGATCGGAAGCCAGGTCGGTGCAGGGCAGATCATCGCGGAATTCTCCAACGCTTCGCAGCAGGCAGCGGTATTGCAAGCGCAGGGCCAGTACGCCGCCGCACAAGCCGCGCTCGCGACAGCGCAGGGATCGACCGCCGCCAACTCTTCACTCACTTCTTCGCAAGCCACCAACGCTGCTCAGACCGCCGGCACTTCAGCGATCGCTTCGCTGCAGAGCACCTACGCCGCACTTGATGACGCCGTACATAGCAAAGCTGATACACTCTTCACCAACCCGCGCTCGACCAGTGTCACCCCGACTTTCAATCTCATAATCCCCGACAACCAGCTCCAAGTGAATCTCGTCAACGAACGCATCGCTCTCACGGCGACGCTTGCTGACGCCAGCACACAAGCGAGCTCAAGCTCGACTGCTCCTATAGACGCGCGCATCAGCGCACTTACAAGCGATGCGCAGGCCGTCGCGAGCTTCCTCAACGACATCGTACAGGCGACCAACGAAGCCGAAGTGACGCAGAGCACGAGTGCGAGTGTGATCACTGCCGACCAGGCATCGATGGGCGCTGCGCGCACTGAGGTCGTCTCTGCCATAGCGAGCCTCACGGCAGAGAAGAGCAGCTACGACGCCGCACAGACCTCATCGCAGACAGCAGCCAACTCAGCGGGCTCCGGCACGCAAAACTCGATCGCTGCCGCGCAGGCCCAAGTGCAGGAGGCGCTCGGCTCGCTTGATGCCGCCAAAGCTGCGCTCGAGAACACGATCGCGCGCTCCCCCATCAGCGGTGCAGTGGTGAGCCTGCCGGTGACGCAAGGCACATACGTCTCGGCATACTCGCAGGTCGCGCAAGTCTCCAACCCGAACGCGCTCGAGATCGATACCTATGTGACGCCTGACGATGCCAAGACGCTCGCGGTCGGGAGCAAAGCCACTATCGAAGGTGGTGCTTCCGGCGTGATCACCTCGATCGCGCCCGCGATCGATCCCACCACCGACGAGATCGAGGTCAAGATAGGCATCACTGGCGGCGCGACGACGCTTACCGACGGCGATACAGTGACCGTCTCGCTTGCACGTTCGCAGACGGCAGTAGCGACTTCGCAGACCTCTGCCTCCAATGCGATCACGATCCCTATCACCGCAGCAAAGATCACGCCGCAAGGCCCTGTCGTCTTCACAGTGAGCTCGTCGACACTCGTGAGCAACCCGATCACCCTTGGCACGATCCTCGGCGACCAAGTGCAGGTGGTGAGCGGTCTCACGCCCGAGATGAACATCGTGCAGGACGCCCGCGGTCTGTCGAGCGGGCAACAAGTAATTGTCGATACACAATAAGTATGACAACGCGTTGCAAAATAAATAACGGGGGGAATAATTTTCCCGCTTCCGCCTGTCGTTCGGGTCGGGAAAATTATTCCCCCCGTTATTTATTTTGCGGCACACACCCGCAGAATTAAATCTTTATGCTCTGGCTATGGAACTTCTTCCTCGAACGTAGGCAATTCAGCTACGTCCTCATCACTGCGCTTATCATCGCGGGTCTGTATTCGCTCGTAGAAATTCCTAAGGAGAATTACCCCGCCATCGTCATCCCCGACGGCATTGTCACTGCGACACTCCCCGGTGCTTCCGCCGAAGACATGGAGACACTCGTCACCGACAAGCTCGAAGACCAGATCTCCGGCCTCGCCAACATCGACACCGTCACCTCCAACTCAAGCGACGGACTCTCCGAGATCACCGTGCAGTTTGACGCAAACGCCGACATCAACCAATCGATCCAAGACCTCCGAGATGCGGCAGCCAAAGCGGTACCCAACCTTCCCTCGGACGCGACTACGCCGCAGGTCACCAAGGTCGACTTCAGCAACCAGCCGATCCTCGTGGTCTCTATCTCGAGCGACCTGCCGCAGACGGAGCTCTCGGACCTCGGGCAAGTGGTGCAGACCGATCTGCAAAACGTGCCCGGCGTCTCCGAGGTCGACGTGGCCGGCGTGCCGCCGCGCGAGGTCGACGTGATCGTCGATCAGCAGGCACTCCAGCAATATAGCTTGAGTCTCTCGAGCGTCATTCAGGCGATCTCCGCGAGTAACGCGGCAGCACCAGCGGGCGACATCTCGATGAACGGCGTGAATTACGATGTCAATTTCAAGGGAGGCATTACCGACCCGTCGCAGATCGAAGACATCGCGGTGGGGTCTCACAACGGCGCAGTGATCTACCTGCGCGACATCGCGACGATCAGCGACGGGCTCGCGACACCCACGACGTATTCGCGCCTCTCGATCGGCGGCAAGCCCAGCAACCAAGCAATCGCGCTCACGATCTACAAGCAATCCGGCGCGAGCATCCAAGGCACCGCAGGCGCAGTCGAGACAGAACTCAAGACCCTGCAGGTAACGACCTTGAGCGGCACCGACGTATTCATCTCGCCCTCGACCGACCAAGGCGCACAGGTCGGCAAGCAGCTCGGCGACCTCTCCAAGACCGGGCTTGAGACAGTGGCACTCGTGATCATCGCGCTTCTGCTTACGATCGGCTGGCGCGAATCCTTGGTCGCCGCGCTTGCAATCCCGCTCTCCTTCCTCATCGCATTCATCGGCCTCTACCTCACGGGCAACACGCTCAACTTCATCTCGCTCTTCGCGCTCATTCTAGCAGTCGGCATCCTGGTCGACTCCGGCATCGTGGTCACCGAGGCGATACATGCGCGCATGCGCATCTATGGCGACAAGATGCAGGCCGCACACGCAGCGCTCCACGACTATGCATGGCCCTTGATCGCCGGCACGATGGCGACCGTCGCGGTCTTTGCACCACTCTTTTTCATCTCGGGCATCGTTGGCAAGTTTATCGCCGGTATTCCCTACACGCTCATCTTCGTCTTGATGGCATCGATCTTCGTAGCGCTCGGCATCGTACCCTTGATCGCCGTTCTCTTCACCAAGAAAGATGCCAACCGCATGGAGAAGATCCAGGAAGAATATACCGATCGCATCACGCACTGGTATACGCGCAAGCTCCGCGCACTGCTCGAGAGCCGCCGCTCCCAAAACATTTTCATCTGGACGCTTGTCGTACTGCTTTTACTCTCGTTCACCCTCCCCTTCACCGGCTTGGTACAAGCGGTCTTTTTCCCGCAAGACGATCAGGACTACATCTATGTAAACATCGAGACGCCCGAGGGCACCGCGCTCGCGCAGACCGACCTCGCCGCGCGCGAGGTCGAGGAGGTGCTCTACAGCGATCCGTACATCGCTTCCTTCCAGACGACCGTCGGAGAAAGTTCTGCGCTCTCCGGCGCGGGCAGCTCCGGCAGCAACCAAGCCAACATCACCGTCAACCTTCCGACGAAGCGTTCGCTCAACTCGACGCAGATCGCGGCCGACCTGCAGACCCGCCTTGCACCGATCACCGACGCGCAGGTGCAGGTCTTGCAGGCCAACAACGGACCGTCTTCGGGCGCGCCGATCCAGATACAATTCGAAGGCAACAGCCTCGACGACGACATCACCGCCGCCGACAAGGGAGAGCAGCTGCTTTCGACCGTTCCCAACGTTACCAACATCACCTCCACCACGCAAAACAACGGCACCGAGTTTGACCTGACTGTAGACCGCGCGAAGGCCGCGGCCTTCGGCCTCACCACCGCGCAGATCGCGCAGACTCTCGGCGCTTCAGTGCAAGGCGCGAAGGCCACCACCATCACCGAGCCCAACCAAAACATCGACGTGATGGTGAAGCTCAACCTCAACCCGAACTACCAAGACCCGTCGCAGACCAACCAGACGACGATCGACAGCATCTTGAACCTCACCGTGCAAGGCGCGAACGGCCCGGTCTTGCTCGGCGAAGTGCTCGATGAAAACCTCGGGGTGGCCAACGCCGCGATCGCGCACAAGGACAAGAACCGCATCGAGACCGTCTCCGCATACCCCGACGATAAGACGACGACGAGCGCGGTCGTGGCACAGTTCCAGAAAGAGCTGCCGAAGCTCGGCCTCCCATCGGATGTCACCGTCTCCTACGGCGGCGAGACGCAGGACGTCAACCAATCCTTCGAGCAGATGTTCATAGCGCTCATCGCGGGCCTTGCGCTCATGTTTATGATCCTCATCATCGCCTTCAACTCGATCCGCTACACGCTCTACCTGCTCTCGATCGTGCCGCTCTCGCTCATCGGCGTCCTCGACGGCCTCGCCTTCACCGGGCAGCCCGTATCGTTCACCTCGCTCCTCGGCATCATCGCCCTCGGCGGTGTCATCATCAACCACGCGATCATCCTCATGGACTCGATGATCCATCATCTGCGCGCGGAGCCCGATAAGCCGATCATCGACATCGTCGTCGAGAGCGCCGCCACGCGCCTGCGCCCGATCGTCCTCACGACCGTCACGACCGTGATCGGCATGATCCCGCTCGCCTTCTCCAACGCCTCGTGGGGCCCCTTCGCCTACGCGGTCATGTTCGGCCTCTCCTTCGCGATCTGCCTTACGCTCGTCCTCGTACCCGTGCTCTTCTTCCGCGCTCCGCACAAGAAAGAGGTTTGACTACCGATGCGCACTCTGGTTAACTAAGGCTCGGAATCTGCACAGAAGCAGTTGCCTTACAGTGGAGAGCGCACATGACAGGGTCAATACTAGCGGCTACATCACACGCGACAGCCAAACGTCGAGGCCTCCTTGCCGATACAGCTGATCAAGCAAGCAGGGTCGCCGCTGCAAAAGAAGCAAATCGGCTGAGAGAGTTGCAGCTGAGGCAACTGAGACGCAACCAGATCAAAGAACGCGTGCGTCTCGCACTGAAGGGACTGGCTAGGCTGAGCCAATACGGCCTTTCTCAGGAGTTCCAGTCGCTCATTACGGCACAAAAGAGACCTCTCAGGCTCTGGGGTGGTGTTGAGAGATCTTGTGCAGGCGGCGACATGAGCGACATCGTCTGGATGTATTTTAACTACATCGATTTGACCGCAACGAGCATTGAGCTGCGAAATGATGTGGAAACGAGCGCTGACTTTGGATCAAATTTTCGTCCGCATCCGGCTGTTGAAAGGGATTATTTATCCTTTCCCTATGCGGACGGTAGATTCTATTTGCGAGCGAAGGCAATGATGCGGATCGCGAGACCCGAAGCATTTGATCTACAGGGAGCTCAGTGCCATGAAGACATAGGAGACTGGAACGAACGGTATTCCGTTCATGTGCTCTTCGAGATTCTGGTTCGGTGCGCTGACGCAAGGAAGTTCGGCAGACTTGTGCGCACTGCGATGCAATAATCCGGCATGAACACACATCAAGGCCGCCTCGTGCCCTCGAGACGGCCTTTTCATGTTTGTTGCGATAGCGAGATTCAACCATGCTGCGTACGTGTTTATGCTGGCAGGTTCTTATGGATGGTTTTCTAGTATAGAAAAACAGACCGCCCCTTTTATGTAGGCGGTCTATTGGCTCTCATTTGTTCTCCAAGATGAACGATGGTTTTCCCAAGAATACGTAATTCTTGATTCGGACGCAGGAATTTTTCCTCACTCAAGCGAACGATCCGCTCTCCTTGGAATATCTCAAGACAGGCCTGGTATTCATTCGTACCCAGTACCGGAGTAAGCATGTCGGCGCTGCCGGTCAAGAAGTCCTGATACGTTTGTGGAGTGAGTAATTCAATACCCGCACAAGAGAACAGCATTGCCGTCGCAAAACCGTCGCACCAGTATTCGATTTCTCGGAAAGCTTTCACGCTCTGATTCTCATATGACGGGAAGAAAAAGCTGCCCGCATTCGCAAAGAGACAGTAATGCGCCAGCTCGTGATACATCAACATGTGCTGCAACAGCAGCCACGAGCTTTGAGAGACCTCGATAGACCATCCTTTGTCGCCACGGTTATATAGATATGCCCTGAACAACGGTATATCCGTCAGTAAGACTGGTATTCCGAGCTTTTCGCAGAGAATCCCGGCAGGAGTCTTGCGGTGGGTACTGTATAAATCGAAAAGCCAACACAGGCCCCTCATTCCCTCTTGAGAATTTGAGAACATCCACTACTCCTTTGTTCACTTCCTCGGGCAAAGTAGCATTGAGCCTATGGAAAATCAATGCATAGGATCTTATGGACTATTCACTTGAATATAACTCTCATTAGAGGTAATAATATGATTAGGAAAACAAGGCAAGGAGATTTCGGTGATCGAAATTACCATAACAGGTGAGCCCACCGGCCGAAAAGCACTCATATACGAACACGTTGGCCGAAAGGGTCGCCGTGCATACGTGCCTACCTATGTTGCGCAAGTGCATCACAAGCCGTCGGGCCGGATTTTGATGTTTGCCGTTGTGCGGGATTCTTCAGCGCAAGTATTTGAGGGGTTGAGGCAGCGATATTCTGAAGACGGCGAATGCCCTCCATCTGCCATCGAACCATACCACGGGTTGATACGCGAAGATGGGCCTGTTGGCTTTCGGATACAGCTTTTCGAAGCAAAACATAACGACAAAGCCACGCTCATCGGGCAAGGCCGTATCAAGCGCAAACACATTCAAATCCATTTCGGAGCGGCCGCATCACATGGCTGCTTGATGGTTGCAGGTCGGCGGCGTCAGTATCCGAGACATTTCGCAAGGCCGATTCGCACAATGTTTGCGAGTACGCCAACTATTCGTGTCATCGTTCAAACACGACGATGAAATCACTATTCACGCGCCTTATTGGGCGCGTGTTTTTGTAGAGTATACTGTGCTCATGTTCGGCATCGTAGTCGCCTACCTCATCACGATACCAATCATGATCGGCTTCGACGCCACGTGGATCGGCTTCATTATGAAAGGCTTCTACCAGTCGCGCCTCGCGCCATTTCTCTCGGGAGAGATCAACTGGTACGCGGCGATCATCCTCTATATCATCCTCGCCTTCGGCGTCTTCTACTTCGCGAGCTACCCGGCATTTCTCAAGCACTCGCTCATGAGCGCAGTACTTAATGGTCTTTTGGTAGGCTTCGTGGTCTATGCCGTCTATGACCTGACCAATTTCGCGACCTTCGCGCACTACCGGAGCGACTTCGCCTTCGTTGACATAGGCTGGGGCACCTTCCTCTCGGGCCTCGTCGCTGCGATCGGCTACGGGCTCCTGAGCGTGCTGGTCTAATAGGTAGATCTTGAGCGAGATGTGTCTCACAAAGGCGTTTCCTTTCCTATCCCCTGGTGCTAGAGCTGCTGTAGATCTTCCTACTTCTTCTTACGGAGGCTGTCATGCATGACTGGATCTTCGCACTCTGCCTAATCACGCTCACATTTGCGGGTATAGGATCCTTTCTCTTAGACACCGAAAGAAAATGGCTGTGCTATTCGACTTGGATCACCACGGGGCTATGTATGCTGGCACTGGTAATTCTCGTTGCGATAGACGAGGCTAATACCGGCGAAGAAGTTGATTGCTTCGCCAAGCTTACACTGCACCTTCTTGTAGCTGCCATACTGGTTTGTGGCATATGGTT
Organism: Candidatus Kaiserbacteria bacterium; assembly: GCA_963767115.1. GTDB lineage: Bacteria > Patescibacteriota > Minisyncoccia > Phycocordibacterales > UBA2100 > UBA10103. Next base: position 152,301 of record CAVYCR010000005.1, read on the forward strand.
CCCGATCAAATGGAGATTCTGTCCGGACGAAGAATTCGTCCCCTATAAAAGTAAGAAAAGGAACTAGTCTGGCCCAAAAACAAAGTCCCGCATCTCGCGGGACTTTTGAATATGCTGATTTGAATAAAAAATCCGGTGCGGATCGAACCGCACCGAATGTTGTACAAGATACTCGCGACTACCAGCGATTGCCATAACTCCAGTTTGATAAAGGCGTCACTTTTCCGTCGATCTCCTTCCTTCGTGCTACTGCCGTCTCCGTCTCGCGGATCTTCCGGAGCATCAGCTGCCCCACATCGGTCCCTGACGCACGCGCTTCCGCAATCAACGATCTCCTCTTGTTTTGACGCCGAGCGCTTTTGCGTAGTAAGGTTTGACGCTGTGCTTCGGAAATCACGTGGGATTTCGCTCTGACTTTCCGCTTGCGTCTCGAGACCCGTTTCATACCCATGGTACCCTCCTTCAAAAACCTCCGAACGTGTGGCGTATTTATGGCATCATGTCGACCTTATCACTCGATCTTTCGGTTATGCTGGCTTCGCTCTTCGCCGGCCATCTTATTGAGATGACTGACGAGTGCAGTGTAAGCTGCACTCCAGCTGTCTATGCCGAGATCTTGCGGCGGTACGATATAGTACCGCTCTACGATAGATCCAATTGCGGTCAGTAATTTCGTAGTATGACCGCCTTTCTCCAATTCTTCCCGGGCGCCCTTAAATTGATTGCCGAGATCGCCGTCACAGACGATCGCGGAGGCATTGCTGACATGGCTGTTCTGTAGATACTCAAGAATCTCGTTTACGGCCAAATTGTATGGCCCGTACTGGTTTCGTCTAGACATGCACGTTCTCCTGTCTGTGCGGTGACCGCCGGTGAATATATCAACTGGAGATCGTATGTCAAAGAGTATCCTTTAGCACCAATGCCCGTTCCATGAGGTGATCACCGACGATTCCCCAGTCGAAATACTGCTTGTATTCGGCCGGATCGATGAGTTTTATCTCCGTAATGTCGCCATCGGGGTCAGCGACGAATGCTCCGTACGGCTCGACGATGCATACCGAACGCGTTTGGGTAATGGTTTTCTCGGACTCGGTAATATCTTGAAAGCCTATCAGGGCATGCTTGAGCACGTGCATATTTGATTCTTCTTTTATTTCTCTCACGACCGCTTCTTCAACAGTCTCACCCGCCTCTACCCCGCCGCCCGGCGGAGTCCAAGACCCTTTGGACGGCGCATACACTACGACGAGTTTGCCCTCGCAAAAGCAGTACGCATGCACTCCCGAGACCGCACGATCGCCCAATTCTTCAATCGAATCGATATCGCGATACGTCACTTGAAATTTCTGGCCCACGCTATTAACGAGATTGGATTTAATTTCCATAGTACTCAAACTTTCTTAGACAAGTAACCCTCTAAAAGCACCACGTCTCTCTTATCTTTTTCTCGTGGCAGATGTTTCTTGTAGTCAAGATAATCACGTAAAGACATAAAGGGAATTCCTTCGATGATTTCTGCGTTGCGAATAAGATCTTTTGTTTTCGTTCGATATTGTTTCCAGTACAAATTTGTAAATGCTTCTTTATTTTCAAATTTGAGAGCCTTGCAAATCAGGACTCTTTTGAAGTTCCACTTGCGTCTCCAACCGCGCTTTTTTAATCCTTGATAGAGTGCCTCACTGACTACAATATCGATGTCTTTTGCTTTGCGAATCCCGTGAACCTCCATGACAGAACTTCCAAAGACTACATAGTCCCCGACCGGCAAATTCAATGCTCGTATCCGAGAGATTATATCCATGCGCCATTTATAGCACATCGAGGCTTGGTCTCGTAAAAGTAAATGCCTTTTAAGATCCTTAGTCGTGATTAAATTCCGGCAGACCTCTTGCTCTTCTGCGCTCCAGAAGCGTCTGGTCGTCTGATTCTATTTGCTCTCGTATATCTTCCCAATTTTCGACTTCGGCTTTTTTCATATGAGATGCAGTGATGTCCATATCAGGGCGAGTAATATCATATTCTATCCACTGACCCGACTTCGCTTCTTGCACGGCGATCCACGCATGATCAACTGAATCTTTATTTTCTCCATGTACGAGCTTCACCTTGTAGCCCAGCTCCCGCAAAACGGCGGTCGCCATGTTTGACATCGCCCCACAGCTCAACATGCCAGCTTCATAAGCTTCTTGAGCCGAAGTAAAACGGGACTCAATAATTGATTTTGGATTCTTTTGTTTTTCCTTGGGGACCTGCTCCGCATGCTTGATTACCAATTCCCTAATCTTCAAAAGTAATCCTTTGGTGTCCTCTTGCGTACCTCGTAAAGCATCAACGATCTCTGCGACGGAATGAGGAGTCTGTTTCTCGGGAGAATCTTGTCTGAGATGTTCCATAAGAAAGAGTCTACCATCTTCTTGGAGAAACTGTTTCCCCATTTAATTGACGTAGCACATCGAGGCTTAGCCTCGATAAAGAAAGAAGAGCGGGGTGACATTGGGAATTTTGCAGAATTGTGATAGGGTTTTGCTCGGCGCAGGGTCCTTCGACTCTGATTGGAGGGAAAAATGAGTGAGATTCCATACAAACTCTCGAGATTTATCGAGAAATGTCAGGGCGCAGCAATGGATGAAAACAACGGCGATCACAAACCGACCTATCGCGGTCAACTCGACGCGATAGCTGATGGATGTCAGAGGCTTTACGCAGTCGGCGAGCAGTTTATCGCTACCCTCGGACCCGTAGATCTCGCACGTTGCCGTGCACTGTACAAACTCAAGCACGGAAACACATACGGAGTTGACGACCTCGTCGACATTCGTATCGGAAAACACTCGATGATCATACCTACTTACATTGCACTCGTCGAAGAGATGCGCGCACTCGTAGAAGTGCTCGATATCGAAGCAAAACGGTCGGCTCATTGAGATCGTCTGGACAAGCGCTGTTTCCTTGGAAACGGCGCTTCTTTCTTTTGAAATTACAGCACCAAGTGGATCAGCCAGTTGAGGATCGTGAGGACGAGCGCGCCGATGAGCGCTGGGAAGAAGCCGCTCACTGAAAATCCTGGGACAATAAGGGCCATCGCCCAAAAGAGAAGCGCATTGAGGACGAAGGCGAAGAGCCCGAAGGTGAGGATCGTGATCGGGAGCGTGAGGACGCGCAGCACGGGCTTGATGACCATCGTGATCACCGACCACACGAGCGCTACAAGGAGAATACTGATCCAGCCGCCACTTGCCGAGACGCCGGGCACGAGGAAGATCGTCAGGTAGACCGCGGCAACTGTCCCGAGATAACGCAATGCTACATGCATGCCTTCATGATAGCGCCACAGCAGCAGAGCACAAGCCCCGCGATGTGCGGGGCTTGTGCGGCAGATCAAGTATGGTTATTCTAGCTCACCGTCGTCACCGAAAGCACTCTTCCCGTCTTTGTCGCCTTCAAGCTCGTCTTCGTCTTCCTCAGGCTCATCAAACAGCGCGTCGACCGCGTCGGCAGAAACTTCCCCCTCGTCAGGCTTGCGCTCATCATCGTCGTAGCTCATGCAATGTGCAAAATAAGGCTTTGTAATTTCGAACACGGATATAGTACTCGGCTATCGTTTTGATGCAAGAGGGTCTTATAGCGCGTGTGCATAACTTTCAGGGTCAAATCTCGAATGTCAAATCTCAAAACTAAGTTACCCAGCCTCAATTTGAGATTTTAGATTTGAGATTTGATATAACTATGCGATGCATCCCGGGGATCTGGTCTCACAGCACTTCCGTCTCACCCCAGCGCAAGTCTCCGCGCTCAAGCGACTACGAGTGACGACGATCGAAGACCTCCTGCGGCATTTCCCAGCTCGTTATGAGACGGCCGGAACGCTTGGCAATACCCGCGCACTCGTGCCCGGGGCCAAGGTCACACTCTTCGGCCGCCTCGGCAAACTCAAGGCGAAGAAACTCTGGAAGAGTCGTCGCACCGCGACCGAAGGCGTATTTGAAGATGCCTCCGGCACGGTGCGCGTGTTGTGGTTCAACCAACCGTACATCGCTTCCTATATCAAAGACGGCACTATGGTGAGACTCTCCGGCACCGTCGGCGGGAGCGCCGAGAAACCGTACATCGCCAACCCCGAAGCCGAGGTGGTGCCCGCAGGTCAGATGCCGGAACATATGGGCCTCTTTGTGAATGAGGAGAATGCGACAAGTGATGCACCAGCTCTTTTTGCCGTATATCCAGAGACATCAGGCGTCACCTCGCTGTGGTTTCGTCATGCGATCGACCGCGTCTTCAAAAGCGGCGTGCACACGCAGGTCGTCGACCCGATTCCCGATGACATCCGCGATCGATATCACCTACCTGACATAGGGACAGCGCTGCTCTACATTCATACGCCAGAAAAAGACGCACATGCCGAAGCGGCACGCAAACGATTTTCGTTTGAGGAGATCTTCGTGATACAAACCGCTCGCGCGCTCGAGCGTGCGCAAAACGACGCGCAAGCCGCCTTCCCTATCCCCGATGCGCAGGCATTGGCGAAACAGTTTCTCTCATCAATTCCGTTCAAGCCGACGAACGCGCAAAAGAAAGCAGTCGCCGACATCCTCGAGGATTTTGAGAAGCCGCACCCGATGGCGCGACTCCTCGAGGGCGACGTGGGCTCAGGCAAGACGCTCGTCGCCGCAGCGGTCGCGTACGCCATCGTCAATTCGCGACCGCCCAAAAGGCTCAATGGCACCTTGCAAGTCGCTTACATGGCGCCGACCGAGATCCTCGCGACACAGCATTTCGAATCATT
>CAVYCR010000006.1:0-19037 GCA_963767115.1 Candidatus Kaiserbacteria bacterium
GGTAGTTGAGCGTCGTCATGCCGCGAGTGCCGGGAGTACGAGGTTTGTAGATTTTGAGTGCCATACGCAAGTAGATTTTAATTTGAAATGATTTTTGATTTATGAGATTAATGGTTTCGCCTTTCTTGAGATAGACATAGGCCTTCTTGCCGCCGCGCTTCACGCCGGTGATGCCGGTACGCATATGCGGGTCGCCTTGCGAAGGGATCTTCGCGACGCGGACCTTGCGCGGCACACCTTGTAGACGTTGCGGATGGCGGAGATGAGTCGCGTCTTGGTCGCGCTGGTCGCGACGTCGAAGACATACACGCTGTCCGACTCGTTGCATCGTCGCCTTCTCGGTAATGCGCGCATGGCGCAAGACGTGCGCCCGACTGTCGCGGATGCCCGAAGCATTCGGTGCAGACTTCGCCGCGTCTCAGCCTTCGTTACTTGCTCTTCTTTTTGCTGCCGAAGATTGCCATAAGATTTTATTTTTGAGATTTGAGCCATTTGAGTTTCTCTTCGTGCGGTTCGCCATGATAGCGACGGAGGCCTCGGGATTCTCGATGACGAGGTAGCGGTATTTCAAGACGGTGACGGGGTTGAGGTCGCGGACTGGCTTGGTCTCGACACGCTCGATGTTGCGGAAGCTCTTGATTGTCGCTTCCTTGGGGTCGGCGAGTGCGATCAGAGCGCGGCGTTCTTGCGATCTGCTGAGCTTCTCGAAGCCTTGATACCGGCAAGTGTGCCGAGCGCCTTCTTCGCGGTCGCGGTCTTCGGCGTCGTCGATGCCGAAGCTATCGACGAAGATGATCTCGCCGTCGCTGAGTTTCTTGGAGAGCGCGATGAAGAGGGCTTTCGCGCGCATCTTCTTCGGGATCGCGCGGGAATAGTCCTTCTCCTTGAGCGGGCCGTGCGTGACGCCGCCGCCTTTCCAGATCGGAGAGCGGATGGAGCCGTGACGAGCGCGGCCGGTGCCCTTCTGACGCCACGGCTTCTTGCCGCCGCCGCGAGACCTCGCCGCGGTCTTTGGCGTGCGCGACCGGCGTGCGGGCATTGTCCTGCATCGAAGTGACGACCTGGTGCATCAGCGCTCGTTCCACGCCACGCCGAAAATATTCTCCGGGAGCGTGAGCGAGCCGGTCTTCTTTCCCTGTGCGTTGTAGATAGGTGTTTCCATAAAGTTAAATATTATGAAAAATTAGCCGCGGATCTCGACGAGCGTGCCCGGTCGGCCCGGGACAGCGCCTGAGATCAGGAGCGTGTTGCTCGCCGCGTCGACTTGGAGAACGCGGAGGTTCTTGACCGTGATGCGGTCGTTGCCCATGCGGCCGGCCATGCGCATGTTCTTTGACAACGCGACCGCCCGAGCGACCGCCGCCCGAGAGCGAACCCGGAGCGCGCTCTTTGTTCTTCTGGCCGTGGGTACGCGGACCGCCGTCGAAACCGTGGCGCTTCACGACGCCTTGGAAGCCCTTACCCTTCGAGATCGCCGAGACGGTGACCACATCGCCCGGCGTGAAGGTCGAGACGTCTATAGTGCCTTCTTCGTTCACCGATGGTGCCTCACTCTTGAATTCGCGCAGATATTGAAAAGGCTTGTTGTGTTGCGGCTTATTCAAATGCTTTTCTTTGCGGGCTGTGAAGCCGACCTGCACGGACGTATAACCGTCCTTCTCGACAGTCTTCGTCTGTGTGAGTGTAAGCGGCCCGGCAGTAATGATCGTGGCAGCGGCAACGACCCCCTTGTCGTCAAAGACTTGCGTCATTCGGCCTTTGGTGCCCAACATGAACTTATTGATGGATTTCATATCTATAGTCTTGGAAAAAAGAAAACGCCCGCAATGGCGGGACGCTTGGGTCCTTGCCATTGGTCCATATGCGGACATGGGAGCCTGACGAATCAGACGTGGGCGCAGTATACGCAGTATCGCCGAAATTGCAAATCTAGACGACTTGCACGCGATGCTTATGCACGCGCATGAGGATCAAGATGATCATGAGCACAATGACAGCCGCAGCGATCCATATATAGGCGCTATAATCCGACGGCGCAACATAGCCATCGGTTGGTGCCTGATAAGCGCTGCCCGGCCGATACGCTATCTCGCCTGCCGTTAGTCCCTGCTTCTGCGCTTGGATAGTGAGTGCGCTTACGACCGCGTTGAGCTGATCCGGCGGGAGCGATTGTGCCCGCGGATCCTGCAAAAGTGCGCCCCTGATCTGCATTCCGAGATCGTTCCCCGTGGCAGTGTCCATACATCAAGGCTCTGTGAAGACGGGTACGATATTCACCGTCTGGTTTTGGGCGGGCACGGCATTGCCGTCATCCCCGATGCAGTTGATGGTGTAGATCGTTTGACCGGTGATCTTGCCTGAAAGCCCGTTTCCTGTTGCACCCGTCCATGGCCCGTCGCCGTTGCTCCCTGAGACAGTGCAGGAGGTGACGTTTTTGGCGGTCCAGGAGATCGTCGTAGACTCGCCACTCTGTACCACGGCAGGCTTCACGCTGAAGGTGACGATGTCTCCAGCAGGCGGCGGCGAGCATTGTCCGCCCGAGCAACCCCATGCACACGTCTTATAGAGTGACGGCTTATCGCAACTACTGTCTTCGTAGTAGAGATTGCCATCACCGCCACAGAGATATTGTGCGGAACACTCGTTCTTCACGCACTCCAGCGTGCCGTTTGCCGTCTTCTCTTCGGTGTAAGTTGATGGGCATCCCACAAATACGCAGATGTTGGTCTGCAAGGTGTACCCGAGCGGGCAGTTCGCGCATACATTTGAAGCCGAAGGGATGCATGCCGTGCATTTCTTTCCTTGCGGACATATTCCGCCAGTTGATCCGGGAGTATTTCCACCTGGACCCCCACCCGGGCACTGGCTCAGATCATTATTGGGCGCCAGGCTGCCGTTGGAGCAATAGATATTGTCTGTAATCGGGGGCGTCGTTGGGCACTGGCTCAAGTCGTTGTTGGGAGCCGCTGTACCATCGGAGCAGATTGTAACGTCGCTAGGACATTCCGAAAGATCATTATTCGGGGCAGGAGTGCCGTCGGCACAATAAATAGTACCTACGTTAGGCGTTTGAGGACACTGGCTCAAGTCGTTGTTGGGAGCGGGCGTGCCGTCAGGACAGGTTATGCCGTTGGTGATTATATTAACGATATTCGGGCATTGAGTAGGATCGTTGTTGGGGGCGAGAGTGCCGTCAGAACAATATTGCGGGCATTGGGAAGTGTCGTTGTTGGGGGCGGCACTGCCGTCAGGGCAGTACTGCGTAACTGGTGATGGGGGGACAGTAGGATTAGTTATAGGATTAGACGTGACAGTATCACAGGCGGAGCCTGTCACGACACACCACGAGCCATCATAGGTGTAGCCTTGAGGGCAAAGGGATGCTGAGGACTCGCTGGGAGCCGGACCGCAGGCACATGAGCCGCTATCCGGAGTCTGCGGAGACGACGCGCAAGAAGCAGGTACTATCGAGAGGCCCGACGGTGCTGCGTCGGTAAAGGCGACTTCGGCCGACTTGAACGGATGGACGGTCTGTGTCGCAAGGCCAACGACGAGTAGTGCTAAGGCAAGGAGCGGGGCGGTCCGATAATACAGTCCGCGATTCTTCTTGAGATGATGAACAATTTTTGATCGCCACATAGGTTGCTTCGCTCTATTGTAACGCATGCGCAACACTACCAGTGTCGATGCTGTGCATATTCGCAGAGACTGCTGCACGGAAGGCGTCAAGCCCTTCCGGTGCGATATTCGGATCATTGCCCGGATAAGCGTTGGTCCAACTCTCAGGCGTAAGTTTGGCAAGCGCTTGAGAGGCGGCGCTGATGCGGGTCTTCGCAAGACTTATATCCCCCATTTCGGAGAGCGCGATAGCATCGCTATTCAAGAGCCACGGATTGCCAGGGAAATATGGCAGCACTTTTTCTATTGCCGCGTCAGCCTGCCGAGGCTTGCTGTCTTTCAAAAGAACCCACGAGTAATCGTTGACTGCAGCCCAGTCGATCGGGTCGTATGCAAGGTAATGCGCATAATCCGCCTCCGCATCCGTATAATCACTCATAAAGCCTTCGACGAGTGCACGTACGTAGTACGAATTCGGCGTCTTATCACCTTCGTTTTGTATTTGAAAATCAATATACGTCAGTGCCAAATTGAATTCCCCCCTCAAAAACGCTACGCGTGCGAGCTCGTGATAGATATAGGGCAAATGAGGATCTTGCGCGAGCGCCAGACGGAAGTAATACTCAGCGCGATCAATATCATAGGATTGCGGATACCTGCTCGAATCGAAATGGTGTTCGCCGTCTTCGAATGCGAGCTCCGCACTCGGATGTATGTCATATGTCCACGTCTCAATGACATCCGGTAGCCACTGAAAGCGGTACAGCTGATACGCAATTAGCACGAGTGCTATAACAATGAGCAATGCGTATGCGAGAAAAAGACTCGGGTACTTTCTCGATTTCCATTTCAATAGTTTTCGCATACAGCGTCACATGAGATAGGTAGAGTATAGACTACTGATTGAGCATCTAGCCCAGCAAGAGCCCGTACACGACTGACTCATTAACTCCATCGACATTCAAGAGTTCCTCAAGCGCACGGTCATTCACGCCGCTCATCGCGCAGCATCCTATACCAAGCGCATTTGAAACCAAGTAGAGATTCTGGCCGATGTGCCCCGCTTCGAGCAAGATATGCCGGTAGCCGCGCTCGCCATATTTGTTCTGATTTCGTGCAAACACCGCGGTCATCAGGAAAATGCCCGACGCGTTTTTTGCGAAATCATAGGAGACGAGTTTGGCTATGTCTTCCTCCGAAAATGTCCGCTCCCACAAGACATCGAGTGCATGATTCTTGACGTCGTAATGATACACGCCCGGAGGAACGTCCGTGCCCGTAAAGAAAATCGGGTACACCTCGATCGGATAGCGCGCGCCGCCAGAAGGCTGTGCACGTCGTTTGATCCCTGCTTGCTCGCTCACCAGACCGCATGAGTACTGCAGTAATTGGGAAATTTGATCTTTACCCAGTGCTCTTTTCGTAAATGCACGTTCGGAGTAGCGTCCCGCAATAGCCTTGAAAAGATCTGCTTGTCCTGGCGTCTTTTCAAGGGGGATGCTCTGCATCCCGTACGTCTTATAGTACGTGGTATGCCATTCTTCGGGCCACTTCGACTCGTCGACCGGGATGAAATGGGTTCCGCCCATGGTCGGATCCTTTGATGAACGATGAAATAATCCCGAAAAATCAATATTCATAGCGTATTACGGAAAAGGATGCGGCCACGGATTCAATCCTTCAAGGACCTCCAAACCGAGGAGTGGGGGTACCGATGTCAGTCGCTCGGCCGCGAGCGCTCCGGAGCGCTCGGAGAGATGCAAGCCTACGATACGCGGAACGATTGCCCTGACTACATGGAAACCGATCTCGCGCAGAAGTTGATGCTCGTATTCGTAGGTATAGATTTCATATCCTTCCCCGAGCGCGGAGAGCTGCTCTTTCACATACGCGAGCCGGCTCGATACCGTATCGTAGCGCTCTACGCCGCACAAGAGGTCCTGCACTGATTCGAGCGGACCTTGGATAAACGGCTTAAGCAAATCATACATCTTTTTCGTTCGCCAAATTCTCAGACGATCGAGATGTCCGATCGGCTTGCGAAATGGTTCGTACGGTTCATCAAGCTCGAGGGTCTCCTTACTCATAAGCTGCGCGTTGTATACGACAATAGCTTCCAGCACCGCCGAGAGAATGACGCTCTCTTCGGTAAAACCAGCTGAGGCTGCGATGTAGATGGCGTGTCCGTCGTTGTTTCGATCTATTAGGACAGACAGGCAGGTTGGAATCGCGATATTGGTCGTCATGTCGAGTAGATGCATCTCGATGCCTGCTCGCTCGAGACGCTCCAGGATGTCGAGCGTCTTACTGCTCTTGATCGTGCGTTGATCAATCCGACGCGGACTTTTTATCTTCAGCCAGTGGATCAAAAATCCGTCGCGCTGGATCAACTCGAGGAGCGCATTGAGTGTCGCTTCTTCGCGCGTGAAATGTCCCGCGACGCCGTTGGTGTTCGATTCTTGCAGGAACATTTCATTGCTACGCTGATAATTCCAGTATACGAGTTGCGCCGGTAGGTAGGCTGATTCGTTGCGTGTAAGATTCTTGCCCCGGACCCACGAAAGCGGACTATGCCGATCCCTTTTAAAAGGCGGGAAAAATTCCTTTTGCCACGGCAAGTAGTCATTCAAGGAATCAATATCAAACGCGGCGGGACCAAAACGCCTCTGTTCGAGCGCGCGGGCAGTGGACACGAGCAGGTCGCGCTTGCGGTAGTTTGAAGAAAAATACCGCTCAAGCAGCTCGCCAAATGCTTTTGACATAGCTTCTTCTGGATCGTCATACGAGGCGCCGAACCCGTAGGCATCGACCGCTTCACCGTCATTGTCAGCCCATTGATCGCTGGAATTCAGCGCGACACTGTAGATGTGTGGCATTCGGTTATGTCCGATTACCGTATAGATTTCCCGAGAGGAAGTGATCCCGCGTTCGTTAAGATACCTCAGAAACGCTTGCCAGTTTGCAGGCGTGTTTGTTGCTGGTATGAGTTCGCTCTCCGTAAACGGATCGAGCAGACTGGCCTTGGCGAGGTGCCGCATCTCACGCGATAGCTTCCGAACGTCAAAGGTGAATCGGTAACAGGGCCTCCCCAATTCCTCTGTTACCGTTTTTTTGGATTTCAAGACCGGGACATTGAAGAACTGATACAGTCGTATCGTGTCCTCAATTTCCTTCATCGGAGCATTATACATCGCGTACTCATTCGCGCGAAAGCTCCGGTACAACGGCGCTCAGAAAGCACTGTTAATAGGACACTTTTTCCTGCTTCAAGAAATTTTCAAACGCCGGAGAAATTGCCGAAAGCGGCGCAATCTGCGACGTCAGTGGATTCACTTTAGGATCATCCTGAGCGACATAGCTGAGAAAGGTTCCAGATGAAAGACCACCTTTGCCGGTCTGTGCGATCGTACCGAAGTAAGAAAGGAGTGCTACGATGCGTTTCGTATTCCCCGCGACCGCTGTCTCTCGCCTGTTGAGCGAAGCCGCGTAGAAGAAACGTATATTGGCATTCATCGTCTGCTCCTGTGCATTAGTCGGATCCATCTCTGCAAAGGTCAGCGCTTGGTCGTATGCGCTGTCTATCGAAGCATTCGGAATATCATTGAGGACTACATCGCTCTGGTCGAGTGCAAAGGCGCGGAAGAGATAGAGCTGCGACCACATCGCAGGGGCTTCATAGAGCGCGCTTGCGAGAGCAGGATCGTTGATGAGCGTGTCACCGGTGGATACATTCTGCTGTATATCTTGGGCGAGTGCTTGTGCGCTGGTGCTTGAAGCTGTGAAAGTACCGGACCGCAGGTTTTCATACAGGTATCGAGCTTCCTTGTAGGCAATTTCGTACTTCGAATACGACGAGGGGTAGAGCGCATCGGCGCTTTTGAAGAGCAAGATATCCGCCTGAAAGAAATTGCCATTAGCCTCTTGAAGGTAACCGCTATAGGGCTGGTCATTGTAAACATATGCCTTAAGTACCTGCGGGTTGTCTTCGACGAGGTCGGTCGTGAATCCTAGCGCGTCAAGAGCAAACGCAGGGTACGCCGGCGAGAGGTTGTTCGGGTTGAGCGCGAGCATCTTGTACTCCTGTGTAGAGCTTGCGAGATTTCCCGCACCGTAGAGACTTATTGCAATTGCAAAAGAATCGGCCGCTTGCGCTTCCTGAGTGGGAGCTTGATTCTCGAGATTTTGGAACGTCGATACCGCATCGCTATAGTTCCCTTGCGAGAACGACTGCTGGGCCTGCTGGAACTGCGTGCCTTCGAGAAAATTCATTGTTTCAGCATTATGGCTGTCTATTACCTGCTGAGGATAAATATCAAAAAAGTAGTAAAGTCCTCCCGCAATCAGGATCAGTACGAGTAGATAAAGGAGTAGTTGTTTGGAGGACATACCAGAGACTTTCTTGCGCTTAGTGTTTATTTTGGGTGATCTGCCGACCATATACCCCATATAGATTAGACTAATTGGAACCGCAACCACTCGAACCAGCTGAGGAACCGCCACCTGAACCAGAACCGCTGCAGCCGCCGCAGTGTCCGGAAGATACTGTACTAGCTGCATTGAGACCGTAAGTGATAGTTCCCGGCCCCGGATCTGCAACCACTATAGATACGGGAGTATCGGCATGCGCGACACCAACACCATTGCCACTTTGTGGCTCATAAATAGTCCCGACCTGAAAAGTGTCTGACTTTGGGGAAACGATCACACCAAAAAGTACCATGACGAACGCGCCGATCGAAAGAAACCACGATGTGCGACTTATCCTCTGTAAAGCATTCTTTACTGCCATGCGTGTGAGTATAACATCCTCTCATGAGTCAACGGACCCAAGCCGAGACCTTTTGTGTATAACGAAATAAAAGCCGGTGGTTTCTACTATAAAAAGCAAACCCGCTGCTCGAATCATCGAGACAGCGGGTAAGGACTGGTGGGTCAGATCATGCGATCAGGCGGCGGTGCAGCTGCCGGAGCCGGCCGCATCGTGGAAGTTCGTGCCGGGCTTAGCGGTGAAGCTGAACGCGAGGGTTGCGCCACTCTTGGGCTTGCCGCTCCACGTGACGCGGCCGCCGTCGAGCGCGATAGCTCGCCTGCTCATTCTGGCGTCCGGCTGCTCCTGGCCATTGAAGGAATACGAGATCGGCATATTGCCGGCGAATGTCACGGATGCCGAGCCGGAAGAGCCGAAATCGATGGGGCAGACCAGTTTCTCGACGCTCTTGGCGAGCGATGGCGACGAGCTGGAAGCGACCAAAGACACGACGAACACCGAAGCGGCAAGGGAAATGGAGCTGGAAACGCGCATTGCTTTTTCTCCTCTAAGAGCAGACGATTCTGCTGCAGGCATATAAGCACACATAAACATATCTGTCCAGGTACCCTGCCCTAGCCCTAAACCTTACTCAAATCATCGGTTACGCCCCAAAATAAGAAAAACGCCGGCCCAGGTGAGGTCGGCGTTTTGTCGGGACGGCTCATTGCTGAGCCGTCATTTGATCGAAGGGTCTCGGGGTGAAGTTTGGCTTCCTTTCCCGAAGTCTCGAGAGGGTCGATTGCTTCGGCGCGAAGTTGGCGCCGTGGCATTGCTCAACCGCTGGAGCCGTTTGGATCGCTTTCACGAGATCGCCGGTGGGAAGCGGGGTCATATCGCCGCACTGCAGGGTGAGCGCAAACAGGATTCCAATCATGTTCTCCTCCTTTCTTTTTTAACGATAACACACGGCATTCTGAAGAGTCAATGAACTCTGGTAACGTACAAATATGAGTTTTTTCTCAAGAAGCACATAAGCCATATTTCTTTGACTTATCGCCGCAGGAAGGCTAGTCTCCTGTCTGGGTCTAAGGAGACCTGGGTCAAAACAGCCCGTAAGCTGGGTCACCGGGAATGGACTGTAGTCTGAACCCAACCTCGCATAATGGAGAAGCATATGCGAGTTCTAAGGGCGATGCTTATAGCAACGGCGGCAATCGTTGTTATCGCATCAACCGCCTATGCAGGCACGAAGCATGACCATAAGGTACTTGCTTCGACCGCCTATGATTCAAGCGCTACGGCGCTTGTTTCTAAGACGGACATACATGTCTGCAGGAACGTCTGTCTGAAGACCGGACGGTGTCGTGATTGATCCCGTTCAGTAACCGGGTGTGACGTTGTGTAGGGCGATGTTGCTGCGTAGTTAAGCGCGCCCGAGTCCGGTGGACGGAGCAATCCGCCCGCCGGGCTTCCTTGCATCTTCATGCAAGACTTGATACAGTTCCTTTCGGTACGGGATTTGCCGATCCCATCTCGCGCCCCGAGAACCTCTAGGACGATGCTGCCGCTTCCCCAGCATCGTCCTTTATCTTTTAACTTTTTCAAAAAAATACCGCCATGTTGGCGGTTGTTTTCTTTTTTGAGCGAAGGCTTAACTACATCATCTTCACGTCGATCGAGACTCCAGATGGCAGATCGATATTGGTGAGGGCCTCGATGACCTTGGCTGAAGGATTGAGGATGTCGATCATGCGCTTGTGGATGCGCATCTCGAACTGCTCGCGGGAGTCCTTGTCGATAAAGGCCGAGCGGTTGACGGTATATTTCTTGATGTCGATCGGGAGCGGAACGGGGCCGATGACTGTCGCGGAGTGGCGGGCAGCAGTATCGATGATCTGCTTGACCGACTGGTCGAGCACGCCGTGCTCGTAAGCGCGTACGCGAATGCGCAAACGGTGCGCGTCGCTCGTCGTCTTCTTTGCCCTGCTTGGGCGTTTAGCTGCCGTGCTTTCTGCCATAGAACGTGCTTGGGAGTATGCACTATGGGCGCGAGATTTGCAAGCATAAGAAAACCCGGCTCAAGGCCGGGTTTTCTAGAACACGAGATGCTTTGTGTTAGGCGATGACTTTCGTTACCACTCCTGCGCCGACGGTTTTGCCGCCTTCGCGGATAGCGAAACGAGTCTGATCTTCGAGGGCGATCGGAGCGACAAGCTTGACCTTGAAGGTCACCGTGTCGCCCGGCATTACCATTTCCACGCCTTCCTTGAGCGTCACCTCGCCGGTGACGTCCGTGGTGCGGACGTAGAACTGCGGCTTGTAGCCGGAGAAGAACGGCGTGTGACGGCCGCCTTCCTCCTTGGTAAGGATGTAGACCTCCGACTCGAATTCCGTGTGCGGCTTCACGCTACCCGGCTTGCAGAGACCTGGCCGCGGTGCACGTCGTCTTTCTTCGTACCGCGCAAGAGGACGCCGGCGTTGTCGCCTGCCTGACCCTGCTGGAGCGACTTGTTGAACATTTCGATGCCGGTGACGGTCGTCTTGGCAGTATCAATGATACCGACGATCTCGACTTCTTCGACCAACCTTCACGATACCGCGTTCGATGCGGCCTGTGACGACGGTACCACGGCCTTCGATCGAGAATACGTCTTCGATCGGCATGAGGAATGGCTTGTCGAGGTCGCGCTCAGGCTGCGGGATGTACTCATCGAGCGCTTTGACGAGCTCCATGACGCGATCAGACCACTCGTTGCCCGGCATCGGGTTCTCGAGAGCCTTGAGGCCGGAGCCACGGATGACTGGGGCGTTCTTGCCGTCGAAGCCCTGCTTCGTGAGAAGTTCGCGGACCTCTTCTTCGACGAGATCGACGAGGTCCTTGTCGTCGACCATGTCCACCTTGTTGAGGAAGACAATGATGCGCGGCACGCCGACTTGCTTGGCAAGCAGGATGTGCTCACGAGTCTGGGGCATAACGCCGTCGGTGGCGGCAACCACGAGGATTGCGCCGTCCATCTGTGCGGCACCCGTGATCATGTTCTTGATGTAGTCGGCGTGACCCGGCGCGTCGACGTGCGCGTAGTGGCGGCTCGGGGTCTCGTACTCGGAATGCGAGAGCGAGATCGTAATGCCGCGCGCCTTCTCTTCAGGGGCCTTGTCGATCTGATCGACGCCCTTGACCTGTGCGCTGTAGCCGTTGCCAGCCTTCGAGAGCACATTGAGGATAGCTGCGGTAAGCGTGGTCTTGCCGTGGTCGACGTGACCAATGGTGCCAACGTTGAGGTGCGGCTTGCTGCGATTAAATTCTTCTGCTGCCATATAAATGTATAGCTAATATTTAATAATCAATCGCCAACGCGAGTGAGGCATTACCTCGGTGCTCCGGTATATTTGTGGCTTCATTCCGCTCGTTTTGGGTAGTTTGCTAGGCTACACGAGGCGAAAATCTGCACCCGCCTCCTTGGCGGGCAATGCAAAAATATACGCACGGAGCGTGCGTGTGTGTATAGTAGCAAACGTAGCTTTACCGTCAAATATTTTAAGGCTGGAATACTCCAACCTGGTACGCATTAAGAGGAGCGTTACCAGTGCCATTGGCAGCGTTATAAAATGATTGGAGTTCTGCTGCAGAATGCACCGGAACAAAGAACTTGTAGGGCCCATTATCATCGACACAGAAATCCAAACCCTGAGCGTCGACTTCCATATTATTTAGATTGTTTGGGAGAATATATCCGCCGTTGTCCGAAGTAGGGGTGAGATCGTTAGTGCGCTGAAGGGCGTAGGGGCAAGGCTGACTAACATCACTAGCACCGGAAGCAGGTAATATCTTTAATCCAGAGGGTGCGACATCTGTGAAGCCGACTTCCGGTGACATGCGTCCGGTGCTAGTCTGAACACCAAAATATACAACGAGTAGCGCCAGCGCTCCTACTATCCCTGCCTTGGCAGCGGTGTGAGAGTATGTAGATTCTTTTTTAGTAGGCTTTTTGTGTGTAGTGCGCATAGTACAAGCTTTGACAAATTATAATACTTATATTGCCTTCCCCTCATCGAGGGTGTGGATATTGTCTTGGACTGCTTGTTTGAATTGCGCCAAGCCCTGCGAGGCGACGTTTGGATCGTTGCCCGGGTATGCGATTGACCAGTCCAGAGGTGTGAGGTCCGCAACGGATTGAGATGCTGTCTCTAAGCGCTCACGCGCGGTCGTAGCATCCCCCATTTCAGAGAGCGCTATCGCGTCAGAATTCAAAAGCCATGGGTTTTGGGGATAATATGGCAAAACACTTTCCACCACCTGCGCCGCCATTTGCGGCTTACCATCCTTAAGGAGCACCCAAGCATAGTCATTGGCTCCTGCCCAATTGATGGGCACAAGCTGGTAGAAATGCGCATAATCATCCTCAGCAGCAGGGTAATCTCCCATAAAACCTTCGATCAATCCACGCACATAGTACGAGCTTGGTGTGTTGTCCCCCTCTTGAGCAATCTGAATGTTAATTTGCGTCATCGCTTTGATAAAGTCTCCTTCGATAAACGAAATCCGGGCTAATTCATGCCACAGGTAGGGCAACTTGGGATTAAGCGCAGCAGCTGTATAAAAATAATCTGATGCAAGATCGATATTGTAGTCACTCGGATCACTCGCATTGAAATGGACGACACCATAATCGTAGGCCTTTTGCGCCGATGGAAATAATGCAAAAGAAACATCTTCGTATTTATTAACCAGAAACGGAATTGTAGATGATAATGTCTCCAAAAAAAGTACTACGGCGAGTACGATAACAATATATAGGAATGCTGATTCTTTTATCCGAACCAGTTTGCGCGAGATTTGTTTTCCAAAATATTTCATTTCTTCCGTTATAGACTACTCGCCCCATCGGGAACCATGGGCTTGGTATCTACCCCGTTAACAACACTTGTTCCTTCGATAGGAAGCCCTTCTACGGTCCAATTCTCAAGCCCCCCCGTGACGTGGAGGAGATTTTGGAATCCCCAATCTTGTAAATATCCGTACGCAATGGTGGCAAGCATTCCAGTGGTGCAAATAAGTACTATCTTTTTTCCAGTTCTTGGTAATGTGTAGTGGCCATTAGCAAGCATCGCAATCGGCATATTTATCGCACCGACGGCATGTGCGCCTTCGTATACATTCGTGTCGCGAACATCTAAGAAAAGATAATCATTTGGATCTGCCTGCATCGCCGTGTAGATTACCTTCGGATCAACCTCATTCATCGAAGGTGCTACCAGGTCAAAATGCCGCAATGGGGTTAGATATATTACGAGTATCGTAGTTACCATGGTCACCAAAACTACCAGCAATATTTGGTAACGCTTTCTTAACGACTTCATAATCAACTTGAGAAGTTAGATTCCTGCCATCCGAGGGAAACCAAGTATTCCTTGAAAGCAGGGTCAACCGATGCGAGCCCTACACACCAATCATGAGTTGGCTGCAATTGGGTTTCTCCTGCTTGAAATTCGTAATTAACATAAGGAAGAATTTTGGAGGAATTCGCAGGAACAAAGACTGAAAGCGCTGAATCTATGTCAGTGGTATCAGTCGGGTCGATGAGGTAATACCCTACCGCACGATAAAACTCAACAACACCAGGCTCTTCCCCTGAAGCTGATTCGTAACCAGAGGCTTCCTGGAAATTTTCTTTTGCTGACAAGGCCTCGTTTATCCCCATTCTAGTCAGATAAGCTTTGATGACACCCTCGCGACCCAAAATTTCCGGCAAGTCTGTCTCCGAGGTTGGGTCGGACTTGATACGCTGGGTATCGAGATCAGTGTACTGTAAAGTACTGTTTATCATCGCCAGATCTTTGATACCTGCCGGCGAGGTTGTAGCTTCGTGTAACGTTTTAAAGAGGTTATAGGCGTACCATTCGCCTACGCGAGTCTCCGGTATTCCAAGCGGATAGATATTCGCTGCGTATGCAAAAAGATTTCGATAGGCCTCGTCGACTGTTGTTGTCGAGGAGGGTCCAAATGAGCTGTAGGGGGCAGTTGAAAAGATCTGCGTGGTTATATTTTGATTTGCCACATCGTAATAATATGTATTTGCGAGCTCCTCGACTGCATAGGCGCGCATGAGGGGCCAGTTTGTCCACTGCGCATCCATTTGCTTAAAGAGATTTATCGCATCGTTATAGTCGCCAGTATGTTGATATGAAACACCTAAATACATTTCTACTTGTGCACTTAATGTACTGCTAGCCTCTTGAGCCAATGCTTTTTGGTAATAGGGAATTGCAAGATCATAGTTTCCATTGATTTGATAGGTCAGTCCGCTGTTGAAATCAGCGTTGGTTTGTTGGAGTTTGTCTGTATTTGTCTGATTCGCAACTATAGGAGGCTTAGTCGTAGCCTGATGTCTTATCAACAAAACAAAACCGCCAGCACCAATAAGTATTACAACAAGAAAAAGTGCAACATACTTAGCCATTCGATCTATAAAATTCATATTTAATGCCTTTAACCGCAACAGCCATCACCTCCGTCACCACAACCATCACCACCACCACCACCTTCACCATTATTACCACCATCAGTATTAGTAGCGGTATCAGCATAGGCAACTTCAGTACCCAAGACAAACGAGATAAAATTAGTTTTTTCTTGGGTAGTGGTGAATATAACTGCAAAAAATCCAATAACAATGAAGGCAGCTGCTGAAGCGAGCACGAGAATACTTCGGAGGGCAGGCTTGGCCACTTGAACAGTATTGTCCATCTGAATATCCATATTCTGAATTGTATTAGAACCGTCTTCCATTGCAAGTAAAATCTGTGGATAGCAAATGCTGGTTCTCACGCGTTAACGGTATCAAACGGTATCATAAAGAATGCCGGCCGAACGAGTGTGTTCGGCCGGCATTACGGCGGCAGTTCGTGTTGCTCGAAATTCTCACGGCTTGAAAGGATAGTCGTACTCGAGCCCGTTGGCGAAATGGAGGGTAACCCTCCTCCCATTGACGGCGACTATGCTCGCCGAGGTCGAACCGGCGCAATTCTTCAGATCTTTGGTGCAGCCGTATTCCCCCGTCAGCACGTCCTTAACCTTGCCACCCCCTTTCAGATGGATCCATCCCGGGTTCGCCTTTCCCGGCGACACGATGCTTATCGCATGGGCGGGCACCGTGATAACCGTGATAGCAGCGATCAAGGCAAAAAGAAGGCTTGTGCGCATTTTTTGGACTCCCAAAAAGACCGACGGCCATCCCGAACGATCTGAACAGCATTATAGCATGGAATATATTCTATGCAAGCATCGAACGTTTCGCATACTGGTATCATAGACACATGTTTTTTGATGCCATTTCATACCGGGAGTATCTGCTTCAAAAGAGTAAAAAAGGTAGTGGGGAGGCTATTCTTTCATTCCTGTCATTCCTTGAGCGAAAACTAGGTGGGGTCATGATGTACCCGCTTGCCGGTGTGCCGGAAGGCAGACTCGATCTAATAGAACCCTTCCGTATCGGTACCCTCTTGCGTGAGCGTGGCATCATCCAAAGCTTTCAGCGTGTTGCCCATTTACCCGACGAGCCTCCGTTTTGCCTCTGGGAAACAACGATCAACGGCACTGCAAATTCTCTATCAGGCGGCATGGCACTACAGGATCCAGGCGCTCTCTCTGCGGCACTTGGCGAAGGGCTCGAGCGTTACCTTTGGAAAAACGAGTGGGACTACTTCCGATCGCCTCGGTGCACCAGTCAATCGGCACTGAAAAGTTCGATGGCTTCTTTCCTGCCAATTCAAGACCTCCTGTCACCCGGAAAGACAATGCTCGACGATGCGGAATTTATCTGGGTGCTCGGCGATTCGCTGACGACGGGCAAACATACCTTTGTACCCGCTCAAACAGCAAACGGTGCGATGTTTCCCGGCATACAGACTGAACCGATTCTTCTTAAAGAGCGGACGTCAGCGGGGCTTGCCACCTGGCCCACTGAAAGCGGTGCGCGACTTGCTGGAATTCTCGAGCTCATCGAGCACGATGCGTTTATGATTATGTGGCTCAATCAACTCTCACTACCTCGCGTAGTGCTAGATTCATTTCGCACATCGAAGGGTACACTTGCGGCGCTTCTCGCGCGTTGTGCTCGGTATCGTTTGAAAGTTCATGCGGTCTCGATGGCTACTGATGCGCCGACGCACGCCATCTGCGTTGTCGTGGAAGATACGGCCGGACACACACCTCGATTTACAATCGGTCTCAAGGCCCATCGAACACTTTCGATTGCCATCGAAAAGGCGTTACTCGAGGCACTGCGCGCTCGCATCTTTTACCGATCGTCTGAAACAGCGAATACCTTCGATGACACAAGGAAAACAGATTCGATACGACACGAGGAGCGATTGTCATATTGGGCCCTTGCGAAGAATACCGCCCACCTTGCATTTCTTATTGAAGGAGAGGAGCGGGAGCCATCGACCATGGAATGGGAGCACGATTCAGAATCACACCACCTGCAGCGATTCGTGCGATGGCTTCAGCAAAGCAACATCGAGTGTATTGCTATTTCAGTCGGTACATCTCGCACCAATCCGCTTCCCTGGCACGTAGTCAAAATTATCATTCCTGCATTGCAGCCGCTCTATCTCAACGAGGAGAACAGGTCTGTAAACGAGAACCGAGCTCGCGTAGTCGCCCTACAATGCAATCTCACCTTGCGTCCGCATGCATACGTCGACAAACCGCACCCGTTTTACTAATAAACACTCTCTATGAATTCTCCTGCTCATCTCCATTCGTATCTCCGCCAAAAATATGCGGGGCATCGCGCAATCCCAGAAAAATCATCAGTCCACGTAGGCCGGTCAAAGACATATGTTCGTATGGAACGTATCGAACTCTCGGGCTTTAGGCCGACCAATTCCCCATCCGGACTCATTACCCCAACCAACAGCAATGCGCGGCGAAACCAACAGGACAAGCTTTCGCTAGATCAATACGGCACAATCTTTGGATCAGTGAAGGATGCGCTCTCGAGCCATTCTTCGGAACCGGAAACCTTCCGTAATGAATCAGCATTTGAATTGTATCTCGTCAGCGAAACACTTCTCGAACAACCTTCAGTGTTTCATTACAATCCACATGACCATACACTAGAAATACTCTGGGGAATCTCGCGCGCAACCATGTTCGGAAACCTCTTGACCGCCGACATCGCTCCACAAGACATCATCATACTTACCTGCGTGTGGGATAGACTCGTTCCGCGCTATGGCGATTTTGCCTATAGCAAAGCCATGTATGCAGCCGGTAGGCTCTCACACACACTATCTCTTGCCGCATCAGTTATAAATGTTTCCTATGATTCAATTGATACCTACGACGACGATCAGGTGGCACGTATACTGGATATTAACATTGAACATGAGCAGTCACTATGTATGCTCGTTCTATCGTAAGCGATCAAATTTTTATGGACGCTCACAATTATGACGATCTACAGCGTGCAATTGCAACCGTTGTATTCAAAAGGCACACTCAAGATACGCCCATCATTGGCGGCAATGAGCAAACACCCGTAGACTGGCTTTTTGACTTTAGATCGCTCATTCTTCAACCTGAATGGCTCAATCGATACGCGGAGATTTTTTGGGAACATTTCGGGGATGATTACCCATTTCAAGTGTGTGGCATGGAGACTGCCGCAATTGCGCTCATAGCCGCCATCGTTATGAAAGGTGTCGAACGTAATACTCCGGTCAATGGTCTTTATATTCGCAAATCGCGCAAGCGACAAGGGCTCTTGAGGCAAATCGAAGGGACGCCGAACAACGAAAAAATAATTCTTGTAGACGATTTGATTAATTCAGCCTCGACGTTTAACAAGCAGATTAAAGTCTTGCGCGACGCACATCAGGAAATCTTCCATATTTTTGCGTTTCTTTCATTCAGAGAAAAGTCAACGTATCTTCCGCTTAATATTCCCGTCACTACACTCTTCGTATTGCCCGACTTTGGATTGCCGTATGAAAAATCCCATACGGCTTCGAGCACGGAAAAATTTGAGATACTCTGGAAATATTCGGCACGTCGACCCATTAGAAACTACGTCCATGAAAAGTCCAATCCGGTACTCAACGGCGATTTTGTATACTTTGGTACCGATTCCGAGGGACTCGTCGCACTTGATCGAAAATTAGGCTCCGCAGCCTGGAGATCAAATCTCGGCAACGAAGACTTGCCAAGCACCATTTTCACAACGGTGCGAATACAGGGCGAGGCAATCTTTGCAGGCTCTGACAACGGAAACTTTTGCTCATTGGACAAAAAGACCGGTGCCATCCGCTGGATATATACGGGTGCTGATCGAATCAGGTCATCGCCAACACTCGCTCCAAAATCGAAAGCAATTTTTGTAGGGCTAGAGTACGGACTCATGCACAAAGGCGGGGCACTTGCCGCACTCGACATGCATACGGGTGCAAAACGGTGGATTACTAATTTGCCGGGGAGGGTGCGCGCCACCCCGCTTTATAGTGAGAAAGAAGACATGGTCATTGTCGGAGATGACGTCGGGAATGTGTCCGGTTATAGCGCAACCGATGGTAGTCCACGTTTTCACTGCACCATAAAGGGAGGGTCTTTTGGCGGCTTCACGTATGACGAGAAGCGGCGGACGATCTATTTCGGATCTACGTC
>CAVYCR010000007.1:0-91255 GCA_963767115.1 Candidatus Kaiserbacteria bacterium
AACTGGCGACCATCTATCGCAGCGAATTCGGCCTGCCGATCTTCGCCTCGCTCCGCGCCTATCTGGAACGCCGCCAGCGCACCGGCGCGCTGCGGCACATCGATTCCGGGGCCATGATCGTGGCCATCGCCGGCATGGCGAATTATTACGCGATGAACGATTCGCGATCGCGACACTCTTAACCTGAAAGACGAACAGATGGTGGAAGCGTTCACCCGCATCATGATGGACGGTATGCGCGGGACCGAAAGCAAAAGAACAAATCCAAATGAGACTCATAAATTTATTCCTGATAAGTGTGGCGTTGTTCGAGGCCGCTTGCGGTTCGAAGCAATCCACCCAGGTCGCGGCCGCCGCCGGCCCGAAAGCGGTCGCCGTTTCCACCGCGAGTGCGGTTTGCGCCAGGTCTCGGCCGGATTTGCCGAGACGGGATCGTTCGTCGCCGACGAATCTTCGGACATCGCCCCGGGGGTGCCGGGCCTGGTGACCGCGACTCCGGTGAACGTCGGCGATTTCGTGAAGCAGGGCCAGGTGATCTGTGAGCTTGATCATCGCGACGCGCAGTTGAAGCTGGAGCAGGTGCGCGCGCAACTGGACGAGGCGACGGCGGCCGTCCGGCAGGCGCAATCGCGCATCGGGCTGAACGCGAATCGAACGTTCGACGCGAATCTGGTGCCGGAAGTGGCCGCCGCGAAGGCGAATTACGAATCGGCGCAAGCGCAAGCGCGGCTGGCCGCGGCCGATGCGAAACGCTACGAAAATCTGGTGAAAACCGGCGACGTCTCTCGCAGCGCGTTTGAAAAAGCGCACACGCAGCAGGAGACGGCGGACGCGCAGGCCAACGCCGCGCGCCAGCAATATGAAGCGGCGCTGAATGCCGCGCGGCAAAGTTACGGCGCGGTGGAAACCTCGCAGGCGTCGCTCGAAGGAATGCGCGCGCAACTCGCGCAGGCAGAAAAAGGGCTCGCCGATACCACCATCCACGCGCCTTTCGATGGATACATTTCGGCGCGCCCGGTGGCCGCCGGCGAGCACGTCGCGCTCACCGACAAGATCGCGACTATCGTCCGCATCGGCACCATGAAGCTGCAATTGCAGACGCCGGAGCAGCGCAGCTCCCGCGCCAGCGTCGGCATGACGGTGGTGGCCCGCGTCTCCGCGTTCCCCGATCGCGATTTCCTGGGCAAGGTCTCGGCCATCAATCCCGCGGTCGATCCCAATTCGCGCGCCTTCATTCTCGAAGCGCGCTTCGATAATCCGAAAGCGGAACTTCGGCCCGGCATGTTCGCCACCGCGCGCGTGCTGCTGCCCGGTCATGGAGGACGCGGTGTTCGTGCCGCGCACGGCTGTGATCCACGATCGCACCACGGACTCGAATCAGGTCTTCGTGATTGAGAACAACTGCCGCCCACTTGCGCGTCGTCCTGACCGGCGAAACGGACGGCGATTCGGTCCGCATTCTTTCTGGCCTTACCGGCAAAGAAACCGTCGCGACCAATCATCAGAGCGGAGCTGTTCGACGGCTCGCCCGTGGTGGTGCAATAATGCACGGACTCGCGCAACTCTGTGTCCGCCGCCCGGTCTTCACCACGATGCTGATTCTGGCGCTGATCGTGGTGGGAGCGTTTTCTTATTTTTCGCTCGGCGTCGATTTATTTCCCAAGGTCGACATCCCGGCCGTCACCATCAGCGTGGCCGATCCCGGCGCGTCGCCCGAAGAAATCGAGACCGAGATCACCAAAAAAGTCGAAGACGCGGTCAATACCATCAGCCAGATCGACGAATTGCGCTCCACATCGTCGGAAGGCCGCTCGGTGGTCGCGGTCAGCTTTCTGCTGCAGAAAAATGGCGACGTCGCGGCGCAGGAAATTCAAAATAAGGTCAACCTGATTGTCGCCGACCTTCCCACACAGGAGTGTTCAAAAATAGGAATACGAAAATAATATCCATATACGAAAGGCCTGAAAGCTGCTTTTCGATCTCAGTGCTCTTTCTGTCTTGCAGCGCATAGTACGCATGGAGCGGTATAGTGGAAATGAGTTGTTCGTAGCGGACCCGTCGCGATACTCCCTCGTGTTCGTATGTCACTATCCTATCCCTAGTATTAACACTTCTCACCGTGACGCCGGTCTCGATGCGCGCTCCGCGCTCTGCTGCCGCCTTGCCGAGCGCATCAGAGAGTTCTTGGATGCCGCGCTCAGGATAATAAAACGCCCCGCCGTCGGGCGCCAGACTCTCGTCTTCAAGATTGTATGAACTGAAATCAAGGGTAAGGATTTTCGTTACAATACGCTTCAAAAGCTTGCCGAGATTCTCTCCCTGAAAGCGCTGATCGGCCCAATCGGCTGAGATTTCGCTTGGATCGTGATGCCATATCTTGGATGTATACGGCCTGCACATTACCTCGTAGAGGCGTTTCCCGTAAATATAAACGAACCACTCCTTGTATGAGTGTAGTTCTCTTTTATGGAACGGCTTGGCGGCATAATTAAATATGAAAGAGAATCCGGCAGGCACGCTCTGGGAAAGCGGCATCGCGCGCAAAAGATTCTGAATCTCAAACGGATATTTCAGATACTTTCCAAATATATAGATGCGACTCTTCTTAATGTGCTGCTTCATCGTAAGGCCGGGGAGCGCCAGTATTTCATCGAGGAGCGCCTGGTTCTTCGTGTGGAAGCGATGCGCGCAGAAATCCAGATAGAATCCCTTGTAGTTGATGCTCCGCGAGAGCCCGCCGATGACGTCTTCTTTTTCCAATATGAGAACCGTCTTCCCCTGTTCGCTCACGCGCTTCCCGAAGCCGAGTCCCGAAACGCCACCTCCCAAAACGACAAAGTCTATGCTTTCTGTTTGAGTCGGCGGGGGATTCATAGACATATTCGTTGACAGAGTGTACTGTACTTGTCTTAATTTAAATAATAGTCGTACCTAGACCTGCCAATCAAATTTCTGCATGTATTCGACGGTGCATTCTTTCCAATCGCGCGTGAGATTCAATCCGAGCTCCGGCAGCCGGGTATTCAACAGTTTCTCAGAGCGCGGCCGTGGCGCAAAATAGGTGTCCTTGAAATAATCAGAATCAACCTCATGGATCTGGATTTTGTCAGTCAGTCCGAGTGTCGAGACTAGGAATTTCGCAACGTCATAACGGCTCCCACCGCCTTCGCAGGCGCCGTGGAAGATGCCGTACTCTTCTTTATCGAGAAGAGTAAAGACGATGTTTGCAAGATCATACGTATAACAGGGGGTCCCGTGCTTATCGCTCACAATGAAAAGGTCGGTCGCGCCTGCGCGGAGCTGTTTGATGACCTTGTTGATGAACTTTTTATCCTTGCCCGGCCCGCCGCCCATCATCCAACCGGCTCGGACTGCAATATGTCGAGGGATTGAGCGCGCTGCGACCTCACCTTCAAGTTTAGATTTGCCATACACACTGGAAGGGTTTGGCGTATCGCTCTCGAGGTACTCGTCTTTGTCGCCGTCAAAGATCCCTGCGGTCGAAATATAGGCAAACGGAATGTCATGAGCACGCACGTACGGAAGAAAATTTCTCACCCCCTGTGCATTGGTGGCGTATGCGTCTGTCGGGCCCTTCTCACATTGTTCCATGTCGGTGAGTGCAGCCAAATGGACGATGTAATTGGGGCGGATGGTTTCGAGTGCCTTCTCGGCCGCTGAGGCATCGCGCACATCCAAATAGGTAAGCCAAGGCTCGTTTACGTCTATATCGGTCGCATATACTCTGGCAGCATTCTTGAACTGCAGGTACATGGCCTCGCCGAGCATCCCGCCGCACCCTAGGATAAGCACTCTATCGTCCTTTTGTATCATAGTGGTCTTGAATGGCAGTTGCATGATAGCATGAAGCGGCATGGAACACATACTCGTCCGACCGTGGGAAACCTTCCAAAAGAGATCCCTTAGCCGTATTCTCTCAGAAAAGAAGTCCATCTTGGATATCGGCGGAGGCTTGCGCCTCGGCAAGGAGAAATCCAATCGTCACAATCCAGCATCTCTCTGGATTGCTGAAGAAATCAAGGCTCGCGGCGTCACGTACCGCGTATTGGATTATGTCGCGACGTACCACCCCGACATCGTCGGCGACATCCAGGATCTGCCGCTCCCGGACAATTCTGAAGAAGCGATCACCTGCATAGCGGTTCTCGAGCACGTCGAGAACCCGATCAAGGGTGCGCAGGAAATGCACCGCGTCTTGCAGCCGGGCGGCTACTGCTATGTCTACGTGCCGTTTTTGTACTACTATCACGCGATGCCCGGATACTACGGCGACTACTGGCGCTTCACCGAAGACTCGCTCCGCTCAATATTCAAGCAATTCAAATCGATCGAAATCCAATCGGTGCGCGGCCCGCTCGAGACCCTCGTGCGTTTGTCGCCTTTGGGCAGGGGAAGATTCTTCCAGGATATCGCGTTCCTGCTCGATAAGGCTTTCGGCAAGCTCTCATCGAAACAGGTCAGCGGCTACTTTATATTCATGCAGAAATAGAATGGCCGGCTATGGATTCTCATGATAAGAACCACGGTATGCAATCGCCCTCTCTTTCGGTCGTCGTGCCGATCTACAACGAGCTCAAAAACATTCCGATACTTTTCGAGCGGCTCACGGCTGCGCTCTCGAGTCTGCCGTATCAATACGAGATCATCGCCGTCGATGACGGCTCGAAGGATGGATCGTTTAATGCGCTCAAGGAAGTTGTGCAAAAAGACGTGCGCGTCGTGACGCTCAAATTCAGGACGAATTTCGGGCAGACGGCGGCGCTTGCGGCCGGTATCGAATATGCGCGCGGCGGCATCATCGTGACGATGGATAGTGATCTTGAGAATGATCCGAACGACATACCGCGTCTTCTTATGAAGCTCGATGAGGGGTACGACATCGTCTGTGGGTGGCGTCAGGGCAGATGGCGAAACGCAATCCTTACGCGTCGCGTGCCGTCGCAAGCTGCCAACTGGCTCATTTCGTATTTCAGTGGCGTTCATCTCAATGATTACGGATGTACCTTGCGTGCGTATCGCGCCGAATACATAAAAGACGTGCGTCTCTACGGAGACATGCATCGCTTCATGGCGGCCTATGCGGCGTGGCAGGGCGGCAGGATCGCAGAAATTCCCGTCAATCATTCGCCGCGGGTCAACGGCAAAAGTAATTATGGAACCGGACGGATCTTCCGTGTCCTCTTCGACCTCGTCGTCGTAGTCTTCATGCACCGATATATGAGCCGGCCGATGCACTTCTTCGGCGCATGGGGATTCGCGAGCCTCTCGCTCGGACTCTTTGCCGGTCTTCTTGCAATCTTCTTGAGATTCTTCGGACTGCACTTGGTGCAGACGCCGCTCCCGGTCTTCTCCGCGCTCTTTATCATCGTCGGCGTGCAGCTCATCCTCTTCGGCGTGCTTGCGGAGATTTTGATGCGCACCTACTACGAATCACAGGATCGCCGGCCGTACGTCATCAAGGAGATTGTCGGATCGTCACGCTGATATGTGCGGCATTGCGGGCTTTGTGGGGAAGGGAAGCGAGGCGGATCTCCGTGCGATGATCGATACTCTCAAGCATCGCGGGCCTGATGATACAGGTGTATTTTGCTCTAGTGGTGTTGGTTTTGCGCATGCGCGACTCTCGATAGTCGATCTTACGAGCGCGGGGCATCAGCCGATGTTCAATGATGACCGATCGGTCATGATCACGTTCAACGGCGAGATTTATAATTATCGGGAATTGCGCGCAGAACTCCTCTCAAGCGGCTGCGTATTCAAGAGCACGAGCGACACCGAGGTCATCATCAGGATGTACGAGCGCTACGGCGAGGAATCGTTCGCGCGCCTGCATGGTATGTTCGCCTTTGCTCTCTACGACCAAAAAAGGGAAGTAGCGTATCTCACCCGCGATCGCTTCGGTGAGAAGCCGCTCTATTGGGCGCTCGTTTCAGGCACGCTCTTGTTTGCATCGGAACCAAAGGCTCTCTTCAAGCACCCGCTGGTGAAAAAAGAGATCGATCCGCAGGGAGTAATTTCATATTTCACCTATGATGCGGCGCTCTCGCCCCAGACCATGTTTAAAGATATTCACAAGCTCGACGCTGCGACCTGCCTCGCCTTCAAAGACGGCGAGATTGCTACGCGCCGGTATTGGCATCCGCCGCAAAAGATCCCCTCCGACCAAACATTCCTAGGTGCGCTCAGTACGCTCGACGATCTCTTCGAGAAGAGTGTATCGTCGCAGATGGTCGCCGATGTGCCAGTCGGCGTCTTCTTAAGTGGCGGACTCGACAGCTCGATCATCGCGTATTACGCACAGCACGCTGCCTCGCAGAAGGTGAAGACATTCTCGCTTGGTTTTCAAAATAGCTCGTACGATGAATCAGCATATGCAAGATCGGTCGCCCAAGCACTCGGTACCGATCACCATGAGCGAATTCTCTCGGCAGACGATTTGCGCAGCGCACTGTTTTCAATTGTTGATACGCTCGATGAGCCGATCGCAGACCCGGCGCTCCTTCCTAATTATCTCCTCGCGCAGTTCGCGCGCGAGCATGTAACGGTCGCACTCGGAGGGGATGGGGGTGATGAGTTTTTTGCGGGCTACCAGACTTTTGATGCTGAGCATCTACTCAAGAATTACAACCGTATGCCGTCTGCTGTCCGTCATGGGGTCATACAGCCATTGGTTGCTTTATTACCGGTGTCACATAACTACTTAAGTTTTGACTTTAAGGCGCGGCAATTCCTGCGCGGAGCGGAGTCTCCTGAGAAGTATATTCATCAGCGCTGGCTCGAGAGCTTCAACGAAAGCGAACGTTCCGCGATTCTTTCTCCCGAGTTGCGCACGCAGATGCCGCGCAATCCCTATGTGCGCATTGACGAGTATCTCGACGAGCTGCCGGGTGCCGATGTACATCAGCAAGCGGCATACTTCTACTTGCGCGCATACATGCAGGAAGACATTCTCGCCAAGGTCGACCGCACCAGCATGATGCATTCGCTCGAAGTGCGCGCCCCGTTTCTCGACATTTTACTCGCAGAATTCGCGCTTACGATACCGTACGACTTCAAATACCGCGGCGAGGGCAAATATATCTTGAAGAAGCTCATGGCGGGCAAGCTGCCCGCGCACATCGTTCGTCGCAAGAAGCACGGCTTCGGCGTGCCGGTAGGGGAATGGATGCGCCATGAATGGAAACCGCTCCTGCTTCAGACGCTTGCGCCCACAAGGCTCGAGGGCCAGGGGATTCTCGCCGCTCCCGAAGTCGAGCGGCTGATAGATGAACATATCAGCGGAGCGCACAATCACCGCAAAAAGCTCTGGTCGCTTTTGATGTTTCAGTTGTGGTACGACAAGCAGTTTGGAAAATGAAAACGACCGCGCATGACGTGGTCGTTAAGAGTTGCGATATGTCGTTGCCGATGCCGGAGCCCTTGCTATCATCGGTGTATATCTTTGCTCCGAGTGCAACAATCGGCACCAAAACGAGTGATAATAAGCCCAACGCAAGAACACCCCCAGTTCTTTTGTACCCCATATGAATTAAATGGATTATGACCCCTAATATGCAATCATGTTCGCATGTCTCTTGAAAGATCCAAAGACCCCTACTATGTTGATAATCTATTTATGCTACGATAGGCATTCTATTATATGAGCGTGGACGCTTACAAAGATGACGGGATCCGTGAGTTTTTCAAGCGATGGCCGCGCTTCTACTATGTAGTAATGCTTGTCTTCGGCCCCGCACTCTTCGTGAATATTTCGGCCTATGGATTTTTACTCAAATATCGCCGTCCCGGCACCACGCTTAATGTCGGTTCGGGTCCTCGAATAATTAATACAGATGTTGTTAATGTCGACATCATTCGATATCCGGGTGTAAGCATAATTGCTGGTGCGGAAAGCCTTCCGTTTGGAGACGCCTCGGTCGCCCGGTTGATTTATGACAATGTGCTTGAGCACGTAGCTCAACCTGAAAAAGCTTTTTCTGAAGCGTATCGAGTACTCGAGAACGAGGGATATGCATATTTCGCAATTCCCTTTACGTACCCATATCACTCATCGCCATCTGATTATACGAGATGGACTATCCAAGGACTGCGCGACATATGTAGCCGCCATAATTTACTAATAGTCGAAGATGGTGTGCGGGCAGGGCCGTTCTCGGTGCTTGTGCTTTGGGTCGCTTATTTTTTCGCATCGCTTCTGTGCTTCGGGAACAAAAAACTCTATTGGACGCTTGTAAACATCTTCCTTATACTATTTTTCTGGCTCAAGATATTTGATATCGCTGCGTCGTTCTTGCCGTTTGCAGAGAATTTCTCATCGATCATTTATGTGGTGGTACAAAAGCGCTGAATTCCTCAAGCGACATTGGGTTGCGATCGTGCTCGCTCTTTTTGCGGCACTTCTCGTGGGCGGCCCGAGCGTGCTTGCGGTGCAGGCACTCGGTGGGCAGTACCAAGGCATACCGTTCCTGTATCAGGACAGCGAGCTCGCGTATCTCGCGCGTATCCACGACGTGCTCGATGGGCATCCGGCGCTCGGCGCGCCCGTCTTTTATGAGTACAAGGACGTGCCTGCGCCCTTGCCGCCGATGGGCGAATACGCCTATGTCGCGCTCAAAGAGATAACCTTCCTCCCGATCGACGATATCGTCGTGGCTTCGAAGTTCGTATTTCCATTCATACTCTTTTTGCTTGCATACGCTGCTGCCTATCTCTTGGGGAGCGCAGGAGTGGTGCGGAGGTTGACCGCGCTTGCCGCAGCTTCCGCGATCATTTTCGGACTCGACTTCGTGAACCCGCCGTATGCGCTTTCGATCGTCAAGGCAGGGTCATCAGTGCTGTATCTTTCTGTCTGGAGTCGATTGGTCAACCCGATCACCGGCGCGATATTACTGTTCGCATTTATAGGTGCGCTTGTACTTCATATGCGTGGCAGAAAATATGCATGGGTCGGGCTTGGTGTAACGCTCGGCTTGATGAGCGGCTATATATTCTCATTCGCGCTCGCGCTCACGTCATTGTTTATAATCTGTGCCTCGCTTTTTATTGAGAAGCGTACTCGTGCGGCGTGTGCCTGCATCTGCGCGCTCATCCTGGGAGGCCTCATCAACGCATTCCAGCTCCCGCAATTTTTTGCCGCGATACGCTCGCCCGACGAGCAGATGTTCTCGTTGCGCAATGGCCTCCTGCTCACGCACACACCACTCATCGACAAGGTGCTCGTGCTGACGACGGTCGTTTTGGCCATCACGCTCGTCGTATATCGAAAAAGGATGAAGACCTTCGGCGCTGCACGCGATTCGATCTTGATCATCTCCGCTTTCCTTGCCGCCGGGTTTGTCGACATGAACGAGCAAATACTCACGGGGCGCGCGATCTGGCCGGAGCATTTCGTGCAATACACCGTACCGATTTGTTACCTCGCACTTTCTGTAGGTATTTCGCTCATGGTTGCCGCCTATGAGTCGAAGACGCTACGCCGAGTATGGCAAGCGATTCTCGTTGTCGGGATCATCGCTTGCTTTGCATTCGGACTGCGCACCTTCGGCTCGTACAAAGCGGTATTGCCGGACTTTGCCGATGAAGAGCGCGTAGCGCCGGCCTTGCAATGGCTCGACGCAAATACGCCCGACGACTGCGTTGTATTCACTGTAGAAGATCCAACTGTGGAGATTCTCTCCGATATGGTCCCAGCACTGACCCATTGCGACGATTATTGGTCGAGCTATGTCTTCGTGGGCATTCCCGAAGCTCGTATCGAGCACAACTACCTCATGCGCCTGCGCTTCGCCTCTGTCACCACCGCGCAAGCGCCCGCGTATATTCACCAATACAACGAGGAATACCGCTCGGTCCTTTTTCAAGACTGGAAGCAGATTTTCTGGTATTCCAACGATCCGTGGCTCATATCGATCAGCGATCGTCCCGCGATACAGCAGTACTTCGATGCGCTCGAGGTAAAGCTCGCGAGCGATTACGGCCAAGAGATGAAAGGAAATTTCGAATCCGAGCTCAAGCAATACAAGATTGATTACGTGATGTGGGACAGCGAGAAATATCCTGAATGGAATCCGAAGGCGTTTCCGTTCCTGCACCAAGTCTTCGAAGCAGACGGCGTGTATATCTACAGCCTTCAATAACAAAAGCCCGCGATTGCTCGCGGGCCTTGGGGGACTCATACAAAAATGAGACGCGTTACCGTATAGCTGATGCTGCCCCAGAACACGGCGTTCTCGAAAGGCTTCAGCGGCCAGAGTTTGCCGCTGTCATACCGATAATCCCACCATGTCACTCGGATCGGCCAAGGAAGCGGCCAAAGATGACTGTAGTCGAACGGGAATTTCTCCGCGTCGCCGTGCGTGAAGATGTCAATCACGATGTGGCTCAGCCATCCGAGGCAGAACGCCCAGAAAGCATAGACGACTGAGAGCGGCAGATCCTCGGCCGACACATAGGTCCGTCCCAGAGCGCATACTATCGCAAGTATGACGAACGAATGGGTAATTTCGCCCAAGATCTTTACAAACCACGGCATATCTTCGAGCGCTTTGCGTCCGCGTATCTTGTCGTAGATGAACTGCGGCACCATCGTGCCGTCGGGTGCGCCGGCGCCCACTGCACAGGCGAGCTGTGCCCAGTGATCGTTCGGGAACACCGTAACGCCGAGCGCAGCGCCGATGAATACGTGGGTGAGTGTCTGCATCGCAAGCTCCTTCTGCTCCCGATACAATAATACAATATTACTATTTAGTCAATACACCGCCTTGGTGCTACAGTGATGACTCATGAGCCGTGCCGACCTACGCATCATCGCTTGGATCTGCGGCATTGTCGCTGTGGCGTCGCTGTGCGTTTTCTTTGCGGGAGTCTATGTCGACACGCATGTCGGCGATATCGACAATGATCCCGCGACGCATTTCCCGATTCTCAAAGACGATTCGATCGGCTACGTGCAGATTGCCAATAATCTCGCGACGCTTCATCGATTCACATCCGACGGCTCGACGCCGGAGGTTTTCCGCACGCCAGGGTATCCCTTGTTTATCGTCGGAGGCGAGCTCTTCGGGGGCATCGATGGCGTCGTCGTTCTCCAGATACTCTGCTTGTGCGGGATCTGTGCGCTGACGTTTCTCATTGGGCAAAGATTGTACGGCCGTAGCGTGGGCATCGTGAGTGCGCTTATCTTTGGGCTTTCACCCAACGCCCTTTTCCATACCGACGTGATCTTGAGCGATATTCCGTTCACGTTTTTCCTCATACTCGCGGTGTATCTTGCGTTCTTTGCCAAGCAATCGATACGAACGGCGTGCCTGGTCGCTATCGCGCTTGCAATAGTCGCGTACTTGCGTCCGATCGGTCTCTATCTGCCCGTCGTGTTCGTTCCATTTCTTCTATATCGCGCATGGCAAGCAGATCGTTTGAGAGATGCAGTTAAGCAGGCAGGTGTTCTGTGCTTGCTTTTTATCATGCTTGTCGCCCCATGGCTTGTCCGCAACGAGATCGAAGCCGGATCGTTTTCTTTCTCATCGGTAAGCACGTTCAATTTCGCATACGCCAATGTCCCGGCGTTTCTCGCTGAGCGGTACGGCGAGGATTCCATTCAGTACACTACGTATGAGAACGAGATCGGTTCGTATTCGCTCGAGTATCTCAAGACATTCGCGGCCGCGCCTTTTTTGAAGGGCATGATCGCAAGCAACCTCTCGGGCAACCTCGTGCCGTACGCGATCTACCACCTCGAATCGACGAGCAAGTTCTTCCTCTCGAGCAGTGTGCGGTACGTAGTCGAGCAGGTCGAAATTCCTGCTCTGCAGAATTGGTTCGGATACTCGTCTGCCTCGCCCGACCTGCTTTCGGCGCTGATGCACGGCAAAATTGCGCTTGTCGCGCAGACAGTGCAAGGGCAATTCCTCATAACGATCGATCGCATCGTAATGATCATCCTTACAATCTGCGCCTTTGCCGCGCTCTTCATCCGCCGGGGCGACTATTTCTACACACTGCTTTTCATCGCACTCCTCTTGTATTTTGCGCTGCTTACCGGCCCTGTATCGGTGCCGCGCTACCGTCTCCCGATCGAACCATTTATGTACCTGCTCTCCTTCTCGACAATCGCTACTGTCTATACAAGAGTCTTTAGAAACAATATACGATCAGCGTATGTGGCGTGAAATATGGGCAGGCAAGACGCTCGGGCGCATCCTCTTTAACGGTGCGGTATTGCAAAACTGCGCGAATCTTTCGGGGAACGTACTTGATATTGCTGGCGGTGAAAGCCCGAGTTACTTGAGGTATCTGCCCGCAGGCATAACGTTGGTGCGTACAAACAGAGTGGGGTCAAACGGGGTCTCGCCAGTCGATTTCAATAAGCCGCTGCCTTACGAGGACTCATCATTCGACGCCGTCCTCTTGTTCAACGCGATCTATATCGCTGACGATCCGCAATCGCTCATATGCGAAGTGTCCAGGGTAGTGAAGCCCGATGGTATCGTCTTTGTGGCCTCGCCGTTCATTGCCAACGAAATGTCGGAGCCGCACGATTATATGCGATTCACTGCCGAAGGTTTGGAACGGCTCGGACGTAATGCGGGATTTTCGCAAGTAAAGATAGATCGCATCGGCGAGCGGGGGAGTGCTGCGGTAAGCGCGGTCCAACCGTTCTTGTTCCTGCCCTTACGATTCATCGCATACCCGCTCGCACTTTTTCTTGATCACCTAGTTCCTAGCCGAATCCGCACGCAGCATCCGATGCCAGTATTATATTTTGCGCGTTATCAGAAGCATGTAGTATGACGCCGAGAGCCGTGCGAGGAGCGTCTATGTATATTTGTCTGTAATTTTCCTGAGGATTTCAACAATACCGGGTACCTGTGATTCGTAGGAATAGTGTTCCTCAACATGAAAACGGCCTGCGGTTCCCATTTCCATGCGTCTGCTGGCGTCAGTGACCAATGATTGAAGCGCGGCTTGCCAAGCTTCGCGTGAATCAGCGAGCATACCGGTCTTCCCGTTTTCGATGACGACCGTATTCTCGCCAACGGGGCTCACTACCGTGGCCGCGCCTGAGGCCATGTACTGCAACGCCTTGAGCGCGCATTTTCCACGACTCCAATCATCTTCGATGAGTGGCATTACGCCTATGTGCATACGCGCAAAGTAGGGGACGAGTTGTATGTCGGTCTCTGCTTTTACATACTCAATAATCTCGAGATCTT
The DNA here is from genome assembly GCA_963767115.1 of Candidatus Kaiserbacteria bacterium. Classification (GTDB taxonomy): domain Bacteria; phylum Patescibacteriota; class Minisyncoccia; order Phycocordibacterales; family UBA2100; genus UBA10103. Next base: position 13,233 of record CAVYCR010000007.1, read on the forward strand.
CGGCCGGTATGAAACCAAAAAATTCCCTGAAAGCATTCGTCTCGCTCATGCCGCCGATCAATAGAAATTTAAAGTCGATACCGGCCTCGCGCAGGCCTTTGAGTGCTGGTGCAAACTGCCGCAGGGCTTGCGCGTGTGCGACACCGTTTCCTAGCCAGCCGATCGTCGGTATCGAAGAATCCGGACGCAGCGCGGGCGCTTGATCATAATCTGAGAATTCAATCAAAGTCGGAATATGATAAACGTTTTTATTGTACTTGCGCATATAATCACAAACAAACGTGCTGCCGCCAAAACAAGCTGCTGCGGTCTTTGAGAGCCACCTCGTCTTGAAGGGAGAATGCATGAATACGGCGTCATCGATATCGAAAACCATCGGCTTGAGACGCAGGATGTTGTTGATCATTAGAAATACAAAGATGTATTTGTTATACAGCGATCGTTGAGCGAAGACGAGGTCGTATCCGCCAAAGAAAAGTGTGCGTGCTTGCGTGAGTGCGACGCGCCACTGTGAGAGCAGCGATAATTGCGAAATGTCGTGCGTTGACGGGCCTGCGATATCCCACTCGATGTCGGTATTGTTCTTCGTTATGTACTCACCCAGTAAGAAGGCGCGGTATTTCGAGCTCGCGCGATAGCGGTTGCCCGCGGTAAAGACCAGTATCCGGAACTTTTCTTTGGCCATGAGGGTATGATACGGCGGTCGAGGGAAATGAGCCAGGGTGGTATAGTAGCGCGATGGATACGAGAAATCTCCGCGATGTAAAATTGAATCTCGGGAGCGGAAGCAAGAAGATGGAAGGGTATATCGGTGTAGACATTCTGCCGCTTCCGGGAGTTGATGTTGTCTGCGATATCTCCAAAGGTCTTCCGTTTGAGGATGCTGTAGTCGATGCTGTATGGGGTTCTCATTTTATTGAGCATATGCCTGATACGATTGCCGTCATGGAGGAGATTTATCGTGTCTGTAAGCCGGGCGCGACGGTAGAATTTAAGCTTCCTTACTATATGTCGACCTCAGCCTTCAAGGACCCCACGCATGTGAAATTTCTCAACGAGCGCACCTGGGAATATTTTGATAAGCGCTATAGTGAGACGGGTGCGCTGCCCGAATACTCGCTCAAGTCCAATTTCCGTGTCGAGAAGATCTCATTTATTTGGTACCGTCGCTGGTACAAGTTTCTTCCGTTCAAAAGGACGCTTTTCATGCCTCATTTCTTCAACATCGCAAAGACGATGTATGTGAAGTTGCGCGTTGTGAAATAATGCACCCTCTCTATGCAAGGACCATCGCCGCAGAGTCTCAAGAATCTTGATACACATTCGCGCAAGCTCCCCGCGTACTATCCATTCTATGAGCGCCATTTCGGGCCTCTGCGGGATGAGTCGATACGGTTGCTTGAGATAGGCGTTCAATACGGCGGATCGCTCTCGATGTGGTCGCAGTATTTTCCCCGCGCCGGTATTACCGGTGCCGACATCGACCCGGCTTGCAAGATGCATGCACGAGGACGCATCGAAGTGAAGATAGGAGACCAGGCCGACCCCGAATTTCTTTCGCAGTTTACCGGATACGACATAATCATAGATGACGGGGGACATACAATGCGCCAACAGCGCGTTTCGTTTGAGAACCTCTTTCCGCTCCTCAACCCCGGCGGCATTTACGTAATCGAGGACCTGCATACTTCGTACTGGCCGGAATTTTTTGATGAGGAGCCGACGATGATGGATCGTCTGGGCGGATACACGCATCTCCTTAATTCAGAAGCGAGCAGGGATGAACGCGCACGAGGGACCGTGATCGAGGATATCTTTGGGATCGCAGAGATGCACTTTTATCCGAGTCTGTGCTTTATCTATAAGACAGCCGACAAGAAACCGCTTGAGAAACCAATTGATCGAAAAGGGGGCGTCCGTTATAGAGCGCACCGGTTGATGAATCGTTTGCTCCGACGCTTCACCTAACTCACTCTGGCAACGTGAGGAAAAGATAGCAGGTAATAATGACTGTAATAAGCCGGTAGATCATTACGCCCGCGATTGCACCGGCAACACCCCAAATGTACGTAAACAATGGTAGGAATACGATAAGAAGGAGCGCTGGGACGTTCGTGCTGATATAGAGTTGCCGAGTCTTTTTATGAGCTTGGAAGATTGCCGCAATCGGTGTGATAAAAGTAAGGATGACTGATGCTGCATATATCTGCGAGTAGATCGTAGAATCGATGTACACCGGAAATAGTATTCTGAAAAGCAACGGGGCTGCCGCCACGTATACGACAACTATGAGCATGAGAGCGCAGGCAAGTATCAGCATGCGTGACCAGATATCCTTCTTGATATCGACGATTGAACGCTGTGCGAATTTTGGCATAGAGATAGGCGTAATCATTTTTACGATTGCCTTGATTTGTTCGGGAACCGCGATCGCGTATGTATAGGTGGCAAGATGTGCGGGACCAAGTAGGATAAATACCGCTATCGAATCGATCTTATCGGCAATCGCGCCGATGATGCCCATGACGCTCAGATGAAATCCATAGTTGAACATCTCCGGGTCCGTCTGATCATTTCTAGCCGTCGAGAGCGTGCGGTAATAAAAGAAGACCGCTGTCCCGAGGTTGACCGCGAAATAGGCGACAACCAGCGCGATCGCCCGACCCCCTAAGAAAAGCGCTACGATCAAGATGGCCATCGCTGCGAAATTCCCAAGCATCGAATACAAAGCGCTTCGCGAGAATTCCCGTCGTCCGATGAGAAAGTTATCAAAAAGCGAATAGCTGTACAAAAAAGGCGAGCTGATCGCGACGATGCACATCGATATCGCGACAAAACTATTGCCCTGTAGTGAATACCATGCGGCAATTCCCAGCGAGAGCAACGCCATTGGCGCGCTCCAGCGAAGGTTGATCGAAAACCCCTGCTTCAGGGCACCTTCCTTGCCGCGGGAAGCTGATTGCGTTATTGCGGTACCGATACCGGAGAAGGAGAAGGCCGCAATCACACCCGCGACCGAAAGCACATACTTGTAGTTGCCATAGAGATCCTTGGTCGCGTAATGGCCAAATACAACGGCGAGTACGAATGAAAAGACTGCGGCGCTCACGACTTCGAGCGAGAGCCAGAAGCCGCCGGAAGCGAGATATACCATGTCTGTCTTCGTGTAAGTCTCGCTCCAGCGAAGGAGTTTGACAAACTTCGCCTGAAACCGCTCAGTAAATGCCATGAGAGTATACTAACTTTTAACCGTATCGAGTGCTAGCGTCTCTCGTCACTCTTTGTTAGCATAAGGACTCATGAAAGCCCTACAAAGCGCCTTGCGCTGGATTGTCATTATTGGCGTGTACCTGCTGCCGTTCGTGCCGCTCATCGTTACGAGCTCGATGTTCTTCCCGTACATCACGGGTAAGAATTTCACCTTCCGCATCATCGTCGAAGTCATCGGCTTCGCGTGGCTTGCACTCGCGCTTATCGATGCTCGTTACCGCCCGAAGCGCGATTGGATCCTCGCGGCGTTTGCAATGTTCATCGTAATAATGGCGATCGCTGACGCGCAGGGAGTCAACCCCTTCAAGAGCTTCTGGAGCAACTACGAGCGCATGGACGGTTGGGTCACGATCGCGCATCTCTTCGTATATGTGGTCGTCGCCTCGTCGGTATTGACGACAGAGACCCTCTGGCGCCGTTTGTTCCAAGTCTCGCTTGGAGTGTCGTTCCTCGCGAGCATCCTCGGCTTCCTGCAGATCATGGGCGTAACGATTCTCGGTGAGACGAGTGCGACCGGTCTCTCAGCGCGCATCGACACAACCTTCGGCAATCCGATATACCTCGCTATTTACATGCTCTTCCATATCTTCATCGCCGCACTTTTGTGGTCACAGATGTGGAGCAAGCGTCAAAAGGGGAGTCATCTCTGGGCATCGATATGGTACGGGCTTGTCATCATATGTGACTTCATGGCAATGCTCTTCACGGGCACTCGTGGTACGGATCTCGGTCTCATCGGTGGGGTAGTCATCACGGCCCTGCTCATTATTTTCTTTGGGGAAACATCGCGCGAAATGTCTCGCAGAGCGCGCAGTTGGGCGATCGGCGTGATTGCCGCGATCGTGATTCTCGGCGGCGGCTTCTGGGCAATACGCGACGCACCGTTTATCCAAAGTGTCGGCTTCTTGCAGCGGCTTGCTTCTATATCGCTCTCCGACGATACGATCCACGCGCGTTTCCTCAACATGACCATCGCTTGGCAGGGGGTAAAAGAGCGCCCGATTCTCGGCTGGGGCCAGGAGAATTACGCGATCGTCTTCGACAAGTACTACGACCCGCGCATGTACGCGCAGGAAGAATGGTTCGACCGCGTGCACGACATCATCTTCGACTGGTGGGTTGCCGGCGGTACTCTGGGACTTCTCGCCTATCTCTCGATCTTCGTGGCGACCTTGTATACGCTCTGGCGCCGCAACAAGAAAAGGGAGCATGCCTTCACAATCGGGGAGCGCAGTATCCTTACGGGGCTTCTCGCGGGCTATTTCATTCACAACCTCACTGTCTTCGACAATGTCACGAGTTATATTCTCTTCGGCACCGTACTTGCTTACGTTATCTTTCGTTCACGCGAATCGGTTGCACCAGACGCTCTTTGGGATAGCAACATAGCGCGCTCTGCAGCGCCGTTCATAGCAATTGGTTGTGCGATCGTCGGTTTTGGTGCCATATGGTGGATCAACATCCCTAGCTATCTCGAAAACATCACGCTCCTTGCCGCCCTCGAGCCGCAATCATCGATCTCGACCAACCTCCAGCTCTTCGAGACGGCGATCGGGTACGGCACCTACGGGACACAGGAAGCGCGAGAACAGCTCGCTCAACAGGCGTCACAAGTCGCGAGTATTTCAAGTGTCGACCAGGCGAGCAAGCAAGCGTATCTGGAAGAGAGTGTTACGCAGATGATGCTGCAAGAAAAAGTTTCGCCGCTCGATGCCCGCAACCCGCTTTTTATCGGCACAGTGGAGGATGCATACGGCGATTATGCCGATGCAGCAACTGCACTCAACCAAGCCTCGCAGCTCTCGCCCAAGAAACAGGTAATCCTCTTCCAGATCGGTCTCAACGACCAGGCGCTCGGCGAGCTCGCGCAATCCGAAGCCGTCTTTAAGCAGGCCTATGAGCTCGATACTGATGATACGCAAGCGCAAGTGTATTACGCCGCCGCTGCGATCTTAAACAAAGACGATACAACTGCTGACGCACTCTTGCAGCCGCTGATTGCCTCTGGCGTCGCCGCCGACCAACAAATCGCAGCTGCATATGCCTCGCGCAACGAGTATGCGAAGATCATCCCGATCTGGAGCGCTTATGTTCAGGCGAACCCTACCAACACACAAGGATATCTGACGCTCGCCTCCGCGTATTATGCGCTCGCAGAGAAATCGCAGGCGATTAGTGTATTGCAATCGGGTGCTGATACCAACCCGTCGGATGCCGATCAATTCAACCAGCTTATAGAGCAGGTGAAGACAGGCACCGCCAAATAGCGTACTTGCGTCTATCGTGCACGAAGGTATACTGATTCTGTGAGTGCTACACAAACGTGTAAAAGCGCTCTCTATAGAGTGAAAGTCGCCAAAAACACCCGCAAGGGTGTTTTTGGTTGTTGGAGGCTTATGAGCATGCTAGGCTGTTGAGAGTATTTCTGCACTACAAAGGGCACAGTGCGGAGGGCGGCGGCACTCATAAAAGACTTTCACTTTGGAGCTCGCACCCGTCCTCCGCATTGCGCCTTTTGCTTTTGCAAAAGGCTTGGGACGGGTGCGAGCTCCAAAGTGTGAAGGGGGTCGGGGAAACTGTAGTTTCCCCGTGGCGGAAATAATTAAAAACCGAGGGGTTTTTAAAGTGAAGCTCTTTGCGTGCTCGCACCCGTCCTCCGCAGTGCGCCTTTTGCTTTTTTTGAGCATTGAAAAATCGGAAACAATGAATATATTTCTTGCACATTCATTATATTATTTCTATAAAAGTGACTATTGAATGCGCATTCATATATAAAAGTTATCCACACGTGCGTGCATCATTTTAGTTATACGTACATGTTGAGTGTAATAATAATCAAGTAGACGCACATCGAGCCATGCAGTGCACGGCGTGCGGGTCGAGTTTAGAACTCACAAAAATTTAAATACCATGGCAAAGAAAAAGAAGACCGCAAAGAAGGCCAAGAAGGCCAAGAAGCGCGGTTAGTCTCCTCGAAAAATCCCCACGTCAAACGTGGGGATTTTTCATTATGAGTAAATATCAGAGCGTCCCACTTTTATCAAGTGCTGTGCACGTCGACAGGTTTGCAGCTACCATTGCCTTCAATGAGTCGCATTACTACAAACCCTTTGGTATGTAACGGCGCACCCTGTATACGCGGCATGCGTATTCGCGTTACGGACATCATCGACCTTCTCGTAAGCGGCGCAACACAGGAAGAGATTCTCTCGGATTATCCTTATTTGGAACCGGAGGATATTCAGGAAGTCATCTCTTACCGAGACGATGCAAAAACGCGCGATTTGAGGTAGGATGCACCAATGGCATTTTGGAATCGCATAACGGGAGATGATAGCGCCGCCGCGCTGCGGCGGGCGCAGCCCATAGTTGAGAAGGTCAACGCGCTTGAAGATACGTTCAAGGCACTTTCTGACGAGGAGTTGAAGGCCAAGACTGTCGAGTTTAGGCAGCGTCTGGCTGACGCTCTGCGAGAGGGCGCCTTAGAAAAGACGGTTCTCGATGACCTCGCGCCGGAGGCGTTTGCGGCAGTACGCGAAGCCTCGCGCCGTACGCTCGGACAGCGCCACTTCGACGTCCAGCTCACCGGCGGAATGATCCTGCACCAAGGCGGCATCGCGGAGATGCGCACGGGCGAAGGCAAGACCTTGGTCGCGACGCTGCCCACCTATCTCAACGCCCTTGCGGGGAAGGGCGTGCACGTGATCACGGTCAACGATTATCTCTCGCGCCGCGACGCCGCGTGGATGGGTCAGGTCTATTACGCACTCGGCATGTCGGTCGGCGTTATCAATCATGAGGCTTCATATGTGTACGACCCCTCCTTCGCTGAAGCTTCAGAGGGCACGGCCGTCGAGGAAGAACGCATCGAAGGGGCATTCAAGGTCGAACACGAATTACTTCGCCCGTTTACTCGTCATGACGCATATGCGGCCGACATCACCTATGGCACCAACAACGAGTTCGGTTTTGATTATCTGCGTGACAATATTGAATACGAAGAAGGAAAACTACGCCAGCGGCTCGATAAAGACGGGGGATACCATTTCGCGATAGTCGACGAGATCGACTCGATTCTCATTGACGAGTCGCGTACGCCTTTGATTATCTCCGCTCCGATCGGCGATGCCGAGTCGCTGTACGGTACGTTTGCAGCAATCGCCCGTACCATGATCCCCGATGAGGATTATGAACTTGATGAGAAGCGCAAGCAGATCGCGCTCACTGACGTAGGTATCGAGAAGGCCGAGCAGGTACTTGGTATCGAGAATATTTACACTGACGCAGGTATCAAATTTGTACATCATCTTGAGACTGCCGTACGTGCGCAGGCCATATATGAGCGCGACAAAGATTATGTGGTGCGCAATGGTGAGGTTGTGATCGTTGATGAATTCACGGGCCGCATGCAGCCGGGGCGCCGCTGGAGCGACGGTTTGCATCAGGCGATCGAGGCCAAAGAAGGAGTAAAGATCCAGCAAGAGAGTCGCACCTTCGCGTCGATCACGTTCCAGAATTATTTTCGACTCTATAGCAAGCTTGCAGGCATGACTGGTACTGCGCTCACGAGCTCCGAAGAGTTCTATAAGGTCTACGGACTCAATACTGTCGTTGTCCCGACCAACAAAATCGCCGCGCGCAAGGACCACGACGATCTCATCTTCCAAACCGAAAACGGCAAAATGAAAGCGATCGCCTCAAAGGTCAAAGAATTGCATGAGAAGGGCCAGCCGGTCCTTGTCGGTACGGTTTCTGTCGAGAAGAACGAACTGCTCAGCGCACATTTTAAGCAAGAGGGTATACCGCATGAAATACTCAATGCGAAGAACCACGAGCGTGAAGGGGAGATCATCGCGCAAGCGGGTCGCCATGGAGCAGTCACGATCGCGACCAACATGGCCGGCCGTGGCGTCGATATTAAGCTTGGCGGCAACCCCGGCACATCCACCGACTACGAAGCAGTACGCTCCCTCGACGGTTTATTTGTCCTTGGTACGGAGCGTCATGAGGCGCGGCGTATCGATAACCAGCTGCGCGGCCGCTCTGGCCGCCAGGGCGATCCCGGCGAGACGCAATTTTTCGTGTCGCTCGAAGATTCATCTCATGCGTATTTTTGCCTCCGATACCATCAAGCGCGTCATGGGAAGCCTTCGGTATTCCCGAAGACGAACCCATTCACAACTCGATGATCACACGCTCTCTCGAGAAAGCGCAGACTCGAATAGAAGAGTTGAATTTCGACGCCCGCAAGCACGTGCTCTCTTATGACGACGTTCTCAATATCCAACGCCAGAGCGTCTATGCGCGTCGGCGCGTACTTCTCACAGGGGACGATGCCGCGATAGAGGGCGAGCTGCAGACGCTCGTTGCTGCAGACGGGTCGCTCGAGGAGATTATTCAAGCCAAGAAGCAGGAGTTCGGAGCCAACTTCTACGGCGCAGTTCGTCGATTCTTCCTCCAGACTGTCGACTATCTATGGGTCGACCATTTGGAGGCGATGGAATATCTACGCTCAAGCGTCAATCTCCGTGCGTACGGCCAGCGTGACCCGCTTGTCGAATACAAGAAGGAGGGCCTCAGACTCTTCCAGACTATGGAAGACACCTACATTCTGCGTGCCTCAGATATGATCCGGCAGATGAGCACTGCTCCAGCGCCTGCCTCGTCCGCCGTACCGGCAATGGTGCAGGGCGATATGGTCCGCAAGGCAGCCCTCTCGATCACTGCGGGGCTAGCAGAGTCCGCCTCTCATCAGCATGAATACGGACGTAATGATCAGGTGACTATCTCAGATGGCAAAGAAACTCGTTCAATGAAATACAAGAAAGCACAACCATTGCTTCAGAGCGGAGATTGGAAAATCGTTGATATTAGGGACAGTTCGTCATCTCACCTTGAGACTCGGATGGGCTAGATAAGGGGTCTCCTGGATTGTTAGTTAGTGCAGGACCCGTGGAATCGCAATGTCGTGCCTGACGCTATTGATCAGGTTGATAGGGTAGGCAGCGGCCGCTGTAAATCCACTAACGTCACTTGGGAGCTTAGTCTCTGACTCCATTGCCATGCGGCCTAGGTTGCCGATACCTTCCTCGGCAAAGGAGGTGCCAGTATGCAGGCCTGAGGGGTCAAGAATTGCATACCCACAGGTAAAGAACAGGCAGGCGCACAAAAGAGCTATCAGCTTATGAATGATTTCAAGTGCCGGTGGTATCTGATAGAGGGGTACATGTGCCATGTGCAAAGCAGCGTATGAAGCCCCCGAGGGAGTGTTTGTAAGATCAGAGGCGATAGTGCTTGCCGCGTGACGCCGTGGTTGCGTGAGCGCATTTTCAAATTGATCTTTTATGCTGACACCAGAGGATGCCGCATCACGAGAGGAGTCCTCGTCGAATGGGAGTTGAGAATAATGGTAGGTGCCGATACGTTCCTTTGAGAGCTCCTCATTGCGAAGCGTGCGAACATATTGCTGTGATACGATAAATTCTTTTAGGGATTGTTCTGCGACAAACCAACTCCTACCAATACGTTTTCCTGCCACACGATTTTGCCTGCAGAGTCTTGCAATATAATCGCGGGTCATATGGAAAGAGTCCGACGCGCTTGCTGCTGAGATATATCGAGTGCCGTTTAAGGTTATTTCATTGCCCATAGACAAGTATTTAGTCATCCGACTTATCTATATTTTACGACCTATTTTGCTTAAATACTCCCTATCGATATGTAACTGGGGATAACACCAAGGAGAGGTGTACTTTGATGAGTGCCCAATGTGATTTTAACGCGAATAACTCAACTCTGGCACAATTAAATCTTCAATTTTACTTGCAAGTACATCAATGGCATCTCGGACGTTGGACATAGCAACGGAACTAGCCATTCTTTGTAATTGAATATTTCGCGTGAGTGCATGTACCGAGCCGCTTTTGAGAGAAAAGTATGAGAGCGAAAGAATAGCTACTATGCCGAAGCTTGTTAGAGTTATAGTTATCATGTGCTGTCTTCGGGTGTAGCCTTTTGTAGGATTTCTTTTAGTCTTTCTATAAGTCGGTCTTGGAGACTGTTCTCGAACTTGTACTGGTCGGCTAAGTCGTATCGGTATCTGGTGTTGGAGGTGACTGTTGTTTTCTTCATCCTCAAGAAAGCTAGTATCTAAATCGGCTTTGGTGGTGATAGTATCAATTTTTTTGTTACCAATCTTGTCAGCAAGGGGTGGTAGAAGATGAGATCCGTTATCGACACTGTAGTAGAGTGACGGAGCTGGACTCGTATCTTGTAAGCCTGCATGTAGGGGGATGCCAAGAGAATCTCTCTGTACTGATGCCAGTAGAGCATCCTTTTCATCTTTATGTGCAATGATGCCATCCCTGTCGATATACCAGCGCTTACCAAGCTGTCTTGAGAGAATCTTACCACCGCGAGCTAATTGGCCGATATAATCTTGATTATAGCCTGTAATCTTCGATGCTCGGTTCGCCGATATGTAGTCTCTTCCATCAAAGGAAACTAGTACGTCGTTGGTATTTCGACGTGATAGGTCAGTATCTTTGTCTCCTGACGCTAGACTCGGGGGCACTGGATTTTCCTTGTAGGCATGTAGTGATTCCATTGATACATACCAGAGGCCTCCCATCCGATGTGCGTCTATGGCCCCACTTCTGGCTAGTTGGCCGATATAGTCCTGTGTATATTGGCTTAAGTCAGAAGCTCGCTTTGACGAGAAGTATTGTTTTCCTTCGATTACCATCTCGTTAGAATCCATAATGTCTCTAGTATAGCGCGATATTTACTTAGCTGACAGCTACTTGGGGACAATAGCTGGCTTATATTAAAGCTGGCTCCACCTATAATTTCGGAAATAATGCCAAAACAATTTTATCCGAGCTCCTTAATCTTATCTATTATAAGTGTTTTTAGCGATTCAGGATCGGCAGCACCTCGCAGAGCCTTCATGCTTTGACCTATTAAGAACTGTAAGGCAGCATCTCGGCCATCCTTGTAGTCTGCAACTACCTTCTGATTTTGGTCGATTACCCTTTTAATTACTGCAGTGAGATCATCTGTTGAAGTATTTTGGAAGAGATCAAGTTCTTTCGCAATTTCTTCGGGATCTCGATTCTCTTTGACCGATTGTATAAGGAGATCCTTACCCATTCGAGATGAGATCTTCTTTTCTGAGAGCATTATTATTATCTTCGTGAAGTTGTTCGCAGAAATGGATATAATGTCCTTATTTCCCGATTCTCGGGTTTGCAAATCTCGGACAGTCTTGACCAAGTCATTGATAATATAATTTGACGCAAGTTTCAGGATCTCAGGCCGGTTATCAATACCCGCTATCTTGTCGAGAAAGTCACCGAAGGCCGTCTCTCGAACGTAGAACTCTCCGTCCTCATTCTTGATACCCATAGCTGTGTATCGGGACAGTCGGTCTTTAGGAAGCTCTGGAAGGGTCGCCTTAAGCGCATCAAATGAGTATTCTGGCACTTCCGAGATCTTGAGAGAGGGGAGATCTGGATCAGGGAAATAGCGATAATCAACAGCACCCTCCTTGCTGCGCTGCGGGAAGGTTGCCTGCTTGTTTTCATCCCAGCCTAGTGTCTGCTTAACCAGCACACCCCCCTCATCTAAAAGCTTCTTCTGGCGTTCAACTTCGTAGAGCACGGCGCGCTCCATCGCCTTAAAGGAATTAAGATTCTTTATCTCAACATATGCTGTACTGCGCTCGCCTTTAGGTGCTACCGATACATTTGCCTCCACTCGCATCTGGCCCTTTTCCATGTTTGCTTCACTCGCTCCGAGGTAACGCAATAGTACCTGGAGCTCTCGCCCGAAAGAAGCTGCTTCCGCAGCTGATTTTATAGCTGGTTCGGTTACTAGTTCCATTAGGGGCACACCAGAACGATTGTAATCAATCAGCGTTGTGCCTGATGCATCGTCATGTATTGAACTTGCTGTGTCTTCTTCGAGATGTACACGCGTGATCGGTACACCAGCAAGGCTGCCACCAGACACTAAGGGGAATTCAAATTGGCTTATTTGATAACCCTTCGGCAGATCAGGGTAAAAGTAATTCTTTCGGTCGAATTCGGTATAGTCAGCGATAGTGCTACCAAGCGCTGCGCCTACCCGTAGGACATGTGTAACTGCCTCGCGATTGATGACGGGTAAAGTACCTGGATGCGCCAGGCAGATAGGGCAAATATTTACATTGGGTGTGAGCTCGTCGGGGTCATTCCTAGAGGTGCAGAACATCTTAGTAGAAGTCTGTAGTTCGGCGTGTATCTCAAGGCCTATTGTTACTTCATACTCCATAGCTAAACTGTAACAAAAAATAAGAAGCACACAATGCAAATAAGAGTAATTCGTTGCGGTTCTATGATAATGGCTCCTATAGAGAGGAAATAGACATATTCTCGTATATCCGATATATATCTATAAATAAGGATATATTTATATCTCGGATGACGAGATTGTGTAAAAGGATTACAGATTCTCACACCAGCACGATTTATTTGCGAAGCAGTATTTTCTAATTCGTTTTTGATTTCTATGTATATGAGTCGTCCATACGGAGGCTAGTACCGTCCCCAAGTGCCCTATAAATCCCTGTAGAAATCCCTCTAGAGACGGCGACTCAGTAGGTCTCGGCAAATACGTCATGAATGTATTTTAGGGGTTTAAAATATTTTGCTGATCATGTGAGATTGGTAGACAGTAACACTAGTTGTGCAAAGATTTTTACAAGAATCATTTTATCCACAGAAGATTTTTTCTCGGCACATTTGCACCCGAATTGTCGGTAAAATACTAACTATTCGTGGTCGTGTGTTCTGTATGAATGACAAAATAAATTCTGATGAAGATTCGTATGTATCTGCAAACGAGGCAGCGAGTTCTTCTGGGTTCACACGCGATTACATAACACGCTTATCGCGACAAGGAAAAATTAATGCGAAGCGAATTGAAAAAAGTTGGTACGTTGATAAACGATCCCTTCAAGAATTCGTTGAGAATCAGGAGGCACAGAAGGAAATTCGACGCAGGCAGCTTATTGATAATTCACGGAAGCAGAAAGACTTAGTAAAAGTACCCGTCGCTCTTCCTAAGAAAAAGTTGCTTGCGACAAGTGTGTTTTTTGTTGCACTCGGTCTCTTTGGTGTGGCTACTGCATACCCTGCGATGGAAATTGCGATGGGTAATTTTGGAACAAAGATCGCATCGGATTCTTCTGATAGTAGTTACGGAAAATCAGTAATTAAGCCACAGTTCGTCACGGCGGGAAATGGCCTTTCCTTGAGCGCTCTACGCACACAAGAAGTCGCTGCGACAGCCGCTTCAACGGGAGGCACAACTATTTTCCAAAAGCTTGCTCTTGGCCTCACTTCATTTTTCCAGGAACTCTTCAATCCTAATTCAGGATCTGTTTCAATTCAGGTAGCAACATCTAAATCTAGTGCTGCTAATGTAAATGCAACCTCCAATGTAACTCCATCAGCACAAAATCTGGCGGCTCTTACTGGTACGAATAGCAATGCCAATACATCTGCAAATATAAATGTAAGCGAGCCAAGCTCAATATCCAGCTCGCTACCAGCGCCCCATAGCGTCAGTAGTAATTTTATTGGTGCTAGCACACCGACTACTGTAGCAACGCCGGTAACGACTGTACGGGCGCCCGTTACTGGCACGCGCCCACCTACTGTAATTAACAATATTTATAATACTTATACCTATGCCAGCAGCAGTCCAACCACCTCAAGCGTGGCCTCACTTGATGCTGTCACGGAAGGTGAATTAGAAAGTAAACTCAACGCACTCTCAGATTCGCTGCACTTCCAATCATATCCGAGTTCAGCCCCTTCTTCAGGTGGTGCGGCCAACGACATCGCGCTCTCGCAAAACATAGATCAGCTCACAGGGACGACTCTTACTAATGTAAGACTCAATGGAGTGAGTGGTCTTCAGGCTTCAGATATCCCTGATCTCTCGGGTGATTACCTTGCATTATCCGGCGGGACTCTCACTGGAGCTCTCAATGTAGCTTCTGCGACTGCGACCTCGACGTTTGCAGACGGTGTCGATCTTACTGGCGGGTGTTTCAGTATCAACGGTGTTTGTATCACTGGTGGCGGTGGGGGCGGCGGCTCTAACCCAGGAGGTGCTTCCGGAACAATCCAATACAACAATAATGGCACCCTCGCGGGGATTTCGAATTTTACCTATTCGACGACGACCGGCAGTGTAGGCATCGGCACGACAACAATTACTTCACTTACATTGGGGTCAGCACTTGGTGTCGGATATGGTGGCACGGGTACAACAACTATCCCCACCTATGGGGAATTGCTCGTCGGCAACACTCAAGGAGGTTATGATCTCGTCTCGACGTCTTCGCTCGGCATCGTAGGTGGCGGAGGAGGAGGCGGTGGCCCTGCGACATGGGGAAGTATTACAGGCACACTTTCTAATCAAACCGATTTACAAAACGCGCTCAATGCGAAACTATCGCTCACCGACTGGTATGCAACGACAACTGACGGCTTGAAAGAGGGAACCGATAATTTGTATTTCACCTCTACACGTGCGCAAAACGCGATTTCGGTCAGTGGGACACCGCTTACTTATTCGGGAGGTGTCATTGGTATCAATCAGGCAAATGCATCACAAGCGGGTTTTCTCTCTGCGGTCGATTGGAATACGTTCAATAGCAAACTCTCGTCAACTTCACTCTCAGGAGGTACTGGTATCAACTACAACTCTGCAACCGGAGTCTTTACAAGCACTGGTGTCACGTCGCTTGCAGCAGCGTACCCGCTCCTTACAACCGGCTCAGGCGCTCTCACGCTGAGCCTGGGTTTTGGGACGACCACAAGTAATACATGGTCGCAGCTTCAGATGTTCAATGGTGGTGCATCGACCACCAATATAAGTGTCTCTGGTATCGGATATTTCGGTACCGCGTCCACGACCAACCTCACAATCTCAAGTCTCGGCAACGCACTCCTTTCAACGAATGGAAATGGTTCGGTCATCGCTACCACCTCAATCGGCACCAACCTCCTCACCGGTTCTCTCGGTACGATCAACGGCACCGCCTTCAATGCGGGATCGTCGATCACTGTCGGCAGTGCATCTACCACTTTGTTGGCGAACAACAACACCTTCTCCGGCACCGACACCTTCAACAACACGATCACCGGCTCGATCTCAGGCAACGCAGGCACGGTCACCAACGGCGTCTACACCACTACCTTCAACGGCCTCTTCGATCCGCGCTTCATCACTGACCTCGCCGCCACCTCATCAATCGGCTCCATCACCACGCTCCCCAACCTCTCCCTGCCGTACAGCCAGATCACGGGTGCACCTACCTCGTTCGCTTCTTCTACGCTCTTGGGTGACAACAACACCTTCTCGGGCAAGACCACCCTCACCAACGCAACCTCATCAAGCTTCGCGATCACGAACCTTGCCAACTCTCTGCTCTCAGTGAACGCAAGCGGCTCGATCATCGCGACGACTTCGATCGGCACCAACCTCCTCACCGGAACCTTGGGTATTGGTAACGGTGGCACGGGCTCCACTACGCTCAGCGGCATTCTCGTGGGGAATGGCACAAGCCCGATCAATACATTGACGATTGGCTCGGGCCTCACACTCCTAGGTACGACACTCTCTACCAGTGGCTCTGGCATCACCGCACTTGGTCCGATCGGACAGACTCAAGCGGGCGGTACACAAACTCTGGCGACGACCAGCGCCTCCTTCGATGGACTCACTGCGGGTATAACCATTGTAGGTTCATCCAACACTCAGACCTTCACTCCGACGCTCTCCGGCACCCTCGGGATCGCCGGCGGTGGCACCGGGCAGAGCTCCTTCGGCTACGGCCTCGTCCTAGGAAACGGCACGAACCCCCTCACCAACATCGCTACATCTTCCTTGGGTCTCCTCACCACCAATGTTGCAGAAGGAAGCAATCTTTACTTCACCAACGCACGTGCACAATCTGCAATCTCCGTCTCCGGTACACCGTTGACCTACTCAAGTGGTGTAATCGGTATAAACCAAGCAAACGCTAGCCAATCCGGCTTCCTCGCCTCCAGCGACTGGACCTCCTTCAACAACAAAATCTCAAGTACGTCGCTTTCTGCGACCTATCCGCTCGCGTACAACAGCAGTACAGGAATCTTCTCGCTCGGCTTCGGCACCACTACCAGCAACACGTGGGCAGGCACACAAACCTTCACCAATACTTCTGCAACCAACGCCACAACAACGAACCTCGCTATCATTGGTATCACCAACGCCATTCTATCCACCAACGGTTCGGGTTCCGTCGTCGCGACGACTTCAATCGGCACCAACCTCCTCACCGGTTCTCTCGGTACGATCAACGGCACTGCCTTCAATGCGGGATCGTCGATCACTGTCGGCAGTGCATCTACCACTCTGCTAACGAACAACAACACCTTTAGTGGTTCTGATATTTTCTCGCAACCTCTCTCGTTGAGCTCGACGAATGGCACCACCACGATTGCTTCAGGGCAAGGATTTACTGTCGGCAGCTCACAGTTTGTGCTGCAGCAGGGAAGCGGCAATGTCGGGGTCGGCACCACCTCTCCTTTTGCAAAATTCTCGGTTGCAGGAAATGCGTTTGTTAGTGGCAGTCTCACGACAGCAAGTGTACAGGTCTCTGGTGTCCTTACCCTCCCGAACATACTTTCTTGCGTCGGCGGACAAGCACTCCAGACTGATGGCTCAGGCAACGTAAGCTGCGGTTCTATTAATGTCTCAGGTGCCTCAAGTGGCGGCGGTTGGACCACCAACAATACGGGACGCGTCAGTCTCGCGACTACGACCGATCTCGCCGTTGTCGGTGCTTCTACTACACCCTATGCAAAGTTCACTGTGCTTTCGGGCTCGAACTCTACGACCACTCTCGCCCTCATTCCTACTTCCGGCCAAACAGCAAATATCATCGACATCTACAACACCAGCGGCACTCTCGGATCAGTCTTTAGTGCGGCAGGCTCGCTTGGGATCGGTACTACTTCACCCGGCTCGATACTTTCTGTCGCTAATGTCGCAAACTTCTCGACGGGAACCTCGACACTCTACTCAGGGCTCAACATCACAAGTGGATGCTTCTCAGTGAATGGCATCTGTGTCGGCAGTAGTAGTGCTTCCACAACCCTCCTAGCGAACAACAACACCTTCTCCGGCACCGACACCTTCAACAACACGATCACCGGCTCGATCTCAGGCAACGCAGGCACGGTCACCAACGGCGTCTACACCACTACCTTCAACGGCCTCTTCGATCCGCGCTTCATCACTGACCTCGCCGCCACCTCATCAATCGGCTCCATCACCACGCTCCCCAACCTCTCCCTGCCGTACAGCCAGATCACGGGTGCACCTACCTCGTTCGCTTCTTCTACGCTCTTGGGTGACAACAACACCTTCTCGGGCAAGACCACCCTCACCAACGCAACCTCATCAAGCTTCGCGATCACGAACCTTGCCAACTCTCTGCTCTCAGTGAACGCAAGCGGCTCGATCATCGCGACGACTTCGATCGGCACCAACCTCCTCACCGGAACCTTGGGTATTGGTAACGGTGGCACCAACGCCACCAGCTACACCTCCGGTCAGCTTCTCTCCTACAACGGAACGAGCTTCGTCTCCACCTCGACGATTGGCAACAACCAGCTTCAGAACTCTACGATCTCAGGCATCGCTCTCGGAAGCAGCCTCGCCAACCTCTCAGCAACCAATGGATCCCTTACCTTCTCAGCTTCATACAACGGTGGCAGTGCACAAACCATCGGCCTCAACCTCGCAAATGCCAACAGCTGGACGGGACTCCAGTCCTTCACCAACGCATCAAACACGCTCACGACACTCGGCACTACCTGGTTCTCAGGAATCAACAATGCCATTCTCTCAACCAATGCAAACGGACAAGTCGTCGCGACGACTTCGATCGGCACCAATCTCCTCACTGGTAATCTCGCCACAGTCAACGGCACCACAATCGCAAACGGCGGCACCTACACGATCACCGCTGCTTCCTCAACGCTCCTTGCCAACTCCAACACCTTCTCAGGATCGAACTCATTCACCGGCAACACGACCTTCGGCGCAGCAACCTCGTCATCTTTCGCTATCACCGGTCTTTCCTCAACGCTCCTCAAGGTAAACGCAAGCGGCTCTATCGTCCCAGCGATCGCCGGCACTGACTACGCAGCTGCAGGCTCTGGTGTAACTTCAATTGCGGCAAGCTATCCATTACTGACTAATGGTTCGACTGGTGCAGTTACTCTTTCACTTGGATTCGGCACCACGACTGCCAATGCCTGGAGCCAGCTTCAGACATTCAACGGGGGAGCCAGTACCACCAACTTCACCGCCTCTGGTGAAGGATTCTTCACGACTGCGTCAACCACGAACCTTAATCTTGGGACTCCTAATGCACTGCTCTCTACCAATGCAAACGGCTCGGTCGTCTCTACAACGGTGAGCGGCCCGCTCTCATTCGCAGGCAATACACTTTCAATCTCGCAAGCCAATGGCTCTACAAATGGCTTCTTGGCAAGCGGGGACTGGACCACCTTCAATAACAAGATCTCAAGCACGTCACTCTCTGCCACCTATCCGCTTGCATACAACTCAAGCACGGGAGTCTTCTCGACTTCTCTTGCAACGACCACCATCCAACAGACCTACGGCACGAGTCAGATCGGAGCAATTACTTTTGCCACTTCCTCCGCGAGCTCATTCAACGGCCTCACTATCAGCCACACGATCACGAACACCGGTGGTACCTTTACCTTCAACGCACCAACCATCACGGGCACACTCGGTAACGCTGGTCTTACCAACTCTACGATCAGTGGTGTTGCACTCGGCGGCAATCTCAGTAACGTCACTTTCAATAACGCCGGCAGCGGCGCATCTTCTGGCTCCGCTTACAACGGCGGCAGTGCACTCACTGTTTCCTATAACACGATTGGTGCTCAGGCTGCCGGCACCTATCTCACGGGGTTGGGTAACTACGCCACCACCACGGGCTTGGCGATCTCCATCTCTACTTCCACGGCCTCCTTCAATGGTCTTACTCTCGGTAATACTTTTGCTGTCTCCTCGAGCAATATTCAGGTCACACCGACACTTTCAGGCACACTCTCCGCTTCCGGCGGCGGTACTGGGCTTACGAACCCATCTGCTGCAGGCATCCTTCTCGGCTCATACGCAGGCGGCAGCTACCAGCAACTATCGACTTCTTCGCTCGGCTTGGTCACCTCTGTCGCCGCTTCCGGCGGCACAACCGGGCTGACGTTCTCAGGATCTCCAATCACTACCAATGGTACCTTTACGCTCGGCGGTATGTTGGGTATCGGCAACGGCGGTACCGGGGCGAGCTCCTACGCTACCGGTCAGCTTCTCGCGTACAACGGCACGAGCTTCGTCTCCACCTCGACGATCGGCAACAATCAGCTTCAGAATGCTTCCGTCACGATCAACGGCAGCAACGTCGCGCTCGGCGCTTCTGTCACTATCACGAGTGCTTCCTCTACGCTCCTCACCAACAGCAACACTTTCTCAGGTAACAACATTTTCTCCGCTTCCACCACCTTCTCCAGCCTCATCAATATCAACCAAGCATCTACTTCTCTCGAGACCGATACGACGCTCTATCTCCCGACGATCCAAAACGCAATTCTCTCCACCAACTCCTCGGGTCAAGTAGTCGCTACTACTTCCATCGGCACCAACCTCCTCACGGGCAACCTCGCCACGGTCAACGGCACCGCGATCGCAAACGGTGGTACGTACACGATCACCGCTGCTTCCTCCACAGTACTCTCCGATAACGATACCTTCTCAGGCACCGATGTTTTCACGAAAGCACTTAACCTCTCCAGCACCACGGGCACCACTACGATTGCGTCAGGTCAGGGCTTCACGATCGGGACCAATCAGTTTGTGCTGCAGCAGGGAAGCGGAAAAGTCGGCATTGGCACCTCGACACCTTCTAGCGCACTTTCTGTAAACGGCGGCGGATATTTCACGAGTACGCTGAGCGCTGCCACGACGACCATCAGCGGCAACCTTACGGTTACGACCAATGCGCTTACGCTCGAGGCACTCGGCCGCCCGCAAGCGACAAACGACACCGGTGCGTACGAGGTCTTCTATGGCGGCACGGGCGCCACAAACCCGATGGGATACCTCGGTTTCACCAAAGCGGGGACTGGCGGTTCCACTTTCTTCTCCTCAGGCGAGCTCTCAGGTGCGATGGCACTCCTCTCAGAAGGACCGTTCCAACTCGGCACCGACGGTAATGCTTCACCGGCATTGACCGTCGACAACAGTGGCAATGTCGGGATCGGCCTCAACAACCCGGGCTACACACTCGACGTCTCGGGCACCGGCCATGTCTCCTCCACCCTCACCGTCGGCAACCTCATCAACAACGGCGTCACCGCAAGCACGCTCCTCTACGCAAACGGTAGCAAGCAAGAATCATCCGCTACCGTCTCAAACCCTCTCTCATTCTCCGCTGGCACACTCTCCATCCAGCAAGCAAATGCTTCACAAAATGGCTATCTCGGATCGACGGACTGGACCTCCTTCAACAACAAAATCTCAAGTACGTCGCTTTCTGCGACCTATCCGCTCGCGTACAACAGCAGTACAGGAATCTTCTCGCTCGGCTTCGGCACCACTACCAGCAACACGTGGGCAGGCACACAAACCTTCACCAATACTTCTGCAACCAACGCCACAACAACGAACCTCGCTATCATTGGTATCACCAACGCCATTCTATCCACCAACGGTTCGGGTTCCGTCGTCGCGACGACTTCAATCGGCACCAACCTCCTCACTGGTAATCTCGCCACAGTCAACGGCACCACAATCGCAAACGGCGGCACCTACACGATCACCGCTGCTTCCTCAACGCTCCTTGCCAACAACAACACGTTCTCGGGCACCAACACCTTCACCAACACCCTCAACCTCGCCCCGTCATCCGGTAACCTCACTATCCTTTACGGCGGACAGCCCTTCATCACCTCAACTTCAAGCCTTGGGAACGCAAATACGGGCGTCGGGTATGATGCGCTCCAATATGCGACCTCAACGAGCGCCAATAACAACACCGCCTTCGGTTACGGTGCACTCACCGGTCAAAACTTCGTCGGTCTCACCGGCAACAACAACAACGCCTTCGGCACGCTCGCTCTTACGAGCAATACTACCGGCGGCGCCAACATCGCGTTCGGTAACGGCGCACTGCAGAGCAACACCACCGGCTCTCAGAACATTGCCATCGGCGTGACGGCGATGAACCTAAACACGACCGGATCCAGCAACCTCGCTCTCGGTGGCTTGCGCCTTACACAGACTGGCTCTTACAACACCGCCCTCGGCGAAGGCTCCCTCAATTACGCGACAAGCACCTACGACAACCTCGGCGTTGGCTACAACGCGTTAAGCGCATCGAGCTCAGGCGTCCAGATCACAGGCCAGCAAAACATCGGCCTTGGCGACAATACGCTCTACAACTTCACGACCGGCTCCGGCAACCTCGCACTTGGCTACAACGCCGGCTACAACTTGACAACTGGCTCCAACAACCTCTTCCTCGGCTCATCCTTCACAACCAGCAATGAAAACGTCACCACCGGCAGCAACAACATCAAGATCGGCTACAATATCTCGCTTCCGTCCGCTACCCTCAACAACCAGCTCGACATCGGCAACCTCATCTACGGCACTGGTATCAATGGCAGCGGCACGGGGGTCTCGACTGGTAATATCGGGATTGGTACTACAACCCCCGGCTCGCTTCTCTCGCTCAACAATATCGCCAACTTCACCGCAGCTACCTCCACCTTCTATTCGACCGGTGGCATCAACCTCGCCGGCGGCTGCTTCGCGATCAACGGATCGTGCCTCAACACGAGTGGCGCTTCCTCAACGCTCCTTGCCAACAACAACACGTTTAGCGGTACCAATTCATTCACGGGCAACACCACCTTCACCAACGCAACCAGCACCAACTCCTTCTCCACCATCGCGTCATCAACCAACCTCTTCTCGCAGACTGCGTCTCTCGGCTCACTCACGCTCGGTGCTGGTACGACAACTGCAGGCAACGGCGTCAACCTCACGAGCGGATGCTTCGCAATCGGCGGCACCTGCCTCGCCACAGCCTCATCACTCCTTTCCTCTGCTAACACGTGGACGGGACTCCAGACCTTCAATGCCGGTTACATCGACAACGCTTCTTCTACACACACTGCACAGACCAACTTCACCAACGCATCCTCAACACTCTTCACTGCAACCACCGGATTCTTCACCACTGCATCAACAACGAATCTGACGCTGGGTACTCCCAATGCGCTGCTCTCAACAAACGCTACGGGTCAGGTCACTGCCACCACGTCAATCGGCACCAACTACCTCACCGGTTCTCTCGGCACGATCAACGGCACTGCCTTCACTGCGGGGTCGTCGATCACTGTTGGCTCAGCATCAACGACGCTTCTTTCTGACAACAACACCTTCTCAGGCTCCAACTTATTCACTTCACTTCTTAACCTCACCAACGGCTTCGTCTCGACTGCTTCTTCAACGATTGGCAATGGAACAGCCGCTGGCGGACTCACGATCAGCGGCAACGCCACGACGACAGGCAACTCATACTTCTCAGGAAGCGGTAAGTTTGGCAACACCCTTGCGCTTGGCACAGTACTCTCCTGTACAGGGAGCCAAGCACTCCAGACCGACGGCTCAGGCAACATTTCCTGCGGTGCGATTGCTATCGGAGGCGCTTCAAGCGGCGGCGGTTGGAACACCAACAACATCGGACGCGTTAGCCTTTCCACCTCCACTGACCTCGTAGCAATCGGTGCCACGACCACTCCTTACGCCAAACTGGCCATACTCTCTGGCTCCAGTGCAACCACCACCCTCGCACTCGTTCCTGCAACCGGTCAGACTGCAAACATCCTCGACATCTACAACACCAGCGGTGCACTCTCCTCTGTCTTTACTGCAGGTGGTTCACTTGGCATTGGCACCACCTCACCATCAGCTACGCTTGCGGTCAATGGTTCAGGATATTTCACCGGTGCACTGACCGCGCTTGGCAACACGACACTCACGAATGCCACTACCACCAGCCTCGCTATCACCGGTATCACCAACGCACTCCTCTCCACCAATGCAAACGGCACGGTCATCGCCACCACCTCGATCGGCACCAACCTCCTCACCGGAACCCTGGGTATTGGTAACGGTGGCACTGGCTCCACTACACTCTCCGGTATCTTGGTCGGCAACGGTACCAGCCCCGTACAGACACTCACATTCTCCGGCCCGCTCTCATTCGCAGGCAACACACTTTCAATCTCGCAAGTCAATGGCTCTACGAACGGCTTCTTAGCAAGCGGGGACTGGACCACCTTCAACAACAAGATCTCCTCCACATCACTGAGCGCTTCATATCCACTCGCATACAATTCATCAACCGGCAATTTCTCACTCGGATTCGGTACGACAACAACCAATACCTTCTCAAATCTCCAGACCTTCAACGGTGGGGCTTCAACTACGAACTTCACCGCGTCAGGAGAAGGATTTTTCGGCACTGCAAGCACCACGAATCTCACCGTCTCATCCGCTCCTTCAGGTTTCTTGCAGACTAATGCTTCAGGCGTTGTCTCTGCGACCTCCACCTTCAACATCGCCAATACCTTCGGCATTCTGCCGATTGCTAACGGTGGATCTAATGCCTCTTCCTACACGACAGGAACCCTCCTCTCCTACAACGGCACCTCATTCGTCTCTACCAGTACGATCGGCAACAACCAGCTTCAGAACTCCACTATCAGCGGTGTCGCGCTCGGAGGATCGCTTGCAACTCTCGCCGCCGGGAATAACACCATCACCTTCAATGGAAGTTACAACGGCTCGACGGCGAGGTTGATCAATCTCAATCTGGGTAATGCCAACGCCTGGACAGCACTCCAGACATTCGCCAATGCATCCAGCTCCCAGTTCACCGCGTCGTCCTCCGTCTACTTCACCAGTCTCACGAATTCATTACTCTCGACAAATGCAAATGGTCAAGTTATCGCGACGACCAGTATCGGCACGAATCTTTTGACGGGCACCCTCGGTACTATCAACGGTACTGGCCTCACTGCCGGCGGATCAATCACGATCACCGCCGCTTCTTCCACACTCCTCTCTGACAACGATACTTTCTCTGGCACTGACTCCTTCACGAACACCCTCACCGTCGGCAACCTCATCAACAACGGCGTCACTGCAAGCACGCTCCTCTACGCCAACGGCTCCAAGCAAGAATCATCCGTCACTGTTTCTAGCCCACTCTCATTCTCTGCTGGTACTCTCTCTATCCAACAAGCAAATGGGAGTCAATCTGGCTTCTTAGCAAGCGGGGACTGGACCACCTTCAACAACAAGATCTCCTCCACATCACTGAGTGCCACGTATCCGCTTGCATACAACTCAAGCACGGGAGTCTTCTCACTCGGCTTCGGTACTACAACCAACAACACCTTCTCAGGAACCAACACCTTCAATGGACAGACTACTCTCGGTAATGCCTCGACAAGCCAGCTTACAAACTCTGGCAACACCTATCTCACCTCGCTTACCAACAGTCTTCTCTCCACGAATGCAAACGGACAGGTCGTTGCGACAACAACACTTGGGACTAATTATCTCAGCGGCGTCCTCGGCACTATCAACGGCACATCGTTCAGTGTTGGTTCATCGATCACTGTCGGCTCAGCTTCCACTACACTCCTCTCCGACAACAATACCTTCTCCGGCAAAAACACTTTCGGTGCTGCAACGTCATCGAGCTTTGCTATTACGGGGCTTGCAAACTCCTTGCTCTCAGTCAACGCAAACGGTTCGATCATCGCAACCACCTCAATCGGCACCAACCTCCTCACCGGCACTCTGGGCATTGGTAACGGTGGCACTGGTTCCACCACACTCTCCGGTATCTTGGTAGGTAACGGTACCAGCCCCGTACAATCACTTACATTCTCTGGCCCACTCTCATTCGCAGGCAACACCTTAACCCTCGCACAAGCGAACGGATCGACGAATGGCTTCTTAGCAAGCGGGGATTGGACCACCTTCAACAACAAGATCTCCTCCACATCACTGAGCGCTTCATATCCACTCGCATACAACTCAAGCACGGGAGTCTTCTCACTTGGCTTCGGCACGACAACAGCCAACACCTACTCGGCACTCCAAGTATTTAACGCCGGTGCTTCTACTTCAGCCTTGACCCTTGGCACCGGTGCCGGATTCCTCCAAACCAACGCTGCAGGTGTTGTCTCTGCCACCAGCTCTATCCCACTCTCTAGCACCTTTGGCACCCTCGCAATTAACCAAGGCGGCACCAACGCCACCAGCTACACCTCCGGTCAGCTCCTCTCCTACAACGGAACGAGCTTCGTCTCCACCTCGACGATCGGCAACAACCAGCTTCAGAACTCTACGATCTCCGGCATCGCACTCGGAGGTAACCTCGCCAACCTCACTGCAGGCTCCGGTCTCTCAGGTACCTCCTACAACGGTGGTACTGCACAAAGCTTCAGCCTCAATCTTGCCAACGCCAACTCCTGGACGGGACTCCAGTCATTCACCAACGCATCAAACACACTCACGACACTCGGCACCACCTGGTTCTCAGGAATCAACAGCGCCATCCTCTCCACCAATGCGAACAGGACAAGTCGTCGCCTCGACTTCCATCGGATCCAACTACCTCACCGGCGTCCTCGGCACGATCAACGGCGTCTCGCTCTCGCGCGGCTCCTCCATCACCGTCGCCTCCACCACGCTGCTTGGTGACAGCAACACGTTCAGCGGTGGCAACATCTTCAGTGCCTCGACCACGATCGGCAGTGGCAGCCAGACCGGCGGGCTGACCGTCGGTGGTGGCGCGACGACAACGGGCAATGCTTATTTTGGAGGCGCGGTAAGGATTGGTGTCAATAGCGGCGGTAGTTATGCCCTCGGCGTACAAGGCACCACCGGGACACAGGGACTGAGTATTTTCGCTTCCGGACTTAGTTCGGCAAACAGGGGAATCTTCACCTTTACCGATTCGACGGGGAACCTTAATTACACATCGAATGGCGGTACGCAACAAAATCTCACCTTTAATCCTACCGGTAACGTTGGTATCGGCACTACCTCACCCTTTGCGACGCTCGCTATTTCAGACAACACCGCAAACGGTACGACCACCGCCTTCCTCATCTCGTCCTCGACCGCTTCCGCCACCACCACACTCTTCTCCATCGCCAACACAGGCACGATCACACAGAACGGTATCAAAAACTCGCTGGTCGCCGCTGACGGCAACGGCAACCTCATAGCTTCCACTACCATTGGTACGAATCTTCTCACGGGCAACCTCGCAACGATCAACGGCACCACAATCGCAAACGGCGGTACCTACACGATCACTGCGGCATCTTCAACCCTCCTTGCCAACAACAACACCTTTAGTGGTAACAATCTCTTTAGTGCTTCCACAACCTTTGGGAACCTCATCAACATCAACCAGGCCTCCACTTCACTTGAAACGGTGGGGAACGAGTACTTCTCAAACCTTCCGAACGCTGTGCTCTCCACTAATGCTTCAGGCCAAGTCGTTGCAACGACTTCAATCGGAAGCAACTACATCACGGGCGTCCTCGGCACCATCAACGGCACCTCCTTCACGAGGGGCGGCTCTATCACGGTCAGTGGTGCAAGCTCCACTTTGCTCTCAGACAACAACACCTTCTCCGGATCAAACATCTTCTCCCAGCCGCTCCAGCTCACTTCGACAACCGGAACAACGAGCATCGCTGCGGGCCAGGGCTTTACTGTCGGCGCCTCACAGCTTGTGCTGCAGCAGGGAAGCGGCTATGTGGGTATCGGCACCACCACCCCCGGCTCCTTGCTCTCACTCAACAACATCGCGAACTTCACCGCAGCCACCTCCACCTTCTACTCGACAGGCGGCATCAACCTCGCCGGCGGCTGCTTCGCGATCAACGGATCGTGCCTCAACACGAGTGGCGCTTCCTCAACGCTCCTTGCCAACAACAACACGTTTAGCGGTACCAATTCATTCACGGGCAACACCACCTTCGGTGCTGCAACCTCTACAAGCTTCGCAATCACGAGCCTCGCCAACTCACTCCTGTCAGTGAATGCAAACGGTTCGATCATCGCCACCACCTCAATCGGTACCAACCTCCTCACGGGCAACCTCGCCACAGTCAACGGCACCGCGATCGCAAACGGCGGCACCTACACGATCACTGCGGCTTCCTCGACACTTCTCGTCAACAACAACACCTTCTCCGGCTCCAACATTTTCTCGCAACCGCTCGCGCTCTCTAGTACGAGCGGTACAACGACGATCGCTTCAGGCCAGGGCTTCACGATCGGCGGTTCGCAATTCTTGTTGCAGCAGGGAAGCGGGTTTGTTGGTATCGGCACGACTTCTCCAAGCTCGCTCTTCTCGGTTGGCGGAAACGGATTCATCGGCGGCAATCTCAACGTAACCGGCACACTCACTGCGCCCTTCACACAATTTGGCACGGGTGCCGTTGCCGAACCGATACTGACAACCGTCGGCCGCGTGATCTACGCGGATCAATACGGCACGCACCATGATGGCGTCACCGACGATACGACGGCAATCCAAAACGCGCTCAATGCTGCAAGCTCTGAAGGCGGCGGCACGGTCTTCCTCGGCCCGTATCAGTACCTCATCAATAGTGCGAACCTCACGATCCCTTCGCAAGTGACACTCTCGGGCCAGGCATGGCCGGGCGTGCCGACCGCGGCGAACTTCGGGAGTAAGCCCTATACGCTCCTCCTCAATCCTTCGTACACGATCATCGGGAGCAGCAACGCAGGACTCCAAAACGTACTTCTCTTGAAAAGCGGCATGGTCGCGGCGACCTCGACGCGCGCGAGTATGAATCTCGTTGCGAGCTTCGCAGGTACCGCAATCACCGGGAATGGCAACGACTTCAGCGTGCAAAATGTCACCGTCGGCGGATTCAATATGTGCTTCTATTCAAGCGGCAACGGCAGAATGGTACTGAACCAATTCTTCGGCGACTGTACCAACGGTGTTGATATCGATAACGCCCACGACATCGGCAAGCTGCACAATGTCGAGTTCTGGTCCTTCCTCTCGGTCGGTTTCGGCGGTGCATACACCGTCGCGTATCCAGTCTCCAACGTCACAACGAGCGGCAGTAACTATGACATCACCATTCCGACCAACGTCTTCCAGACGGGCGACACGGTATGGGTCACGGGTGTCGGGGGCGCCGTCGGTGCCAACGGTAAGTGGGTTGCAACCGTTGTCGGGCCGAACGACATCGTTCTACAAAACTCTGCAGTCGCGCCGTCAATTGTAGGGACGACGACCGCAAGCTCGTACGAAGTCTCGGTCGCGACGACGACCGCGCTCTACGCGGGTGAAGGCGTGAGCGGCACCGGCATTCCTTCCGGCGACACGATCGCGCAGGTCTCCGTCCCGGCTTCGGTGATTTGGCTCACGCAGGCGGCTTCAGCAACTGCTAATGGCACCACCTTGAGCTTCACCAATGGTACCTATACGAGCGGCGGCAACGTCTATATAGACACGACGATCCGCAATGGAACTGCGTACACCTTTACGCATAGCGAAGGTGCAGAGTGTAACGACTGCTCCGATATCGGCCACCAAATCGGCTTCTATCTCGGCGCAGGAGCGAGCGGCATCAATATTATCAATGGAGCTTCCG
Organism: Candidatus Kaiserbacteria bacterium; assembly: GCA_963767115.1. Taxonomy (GTDB): domain Bacteria; phylum Patescibacteriota; class Minisyncoccia; order Phycocordibacterales; family UBA2100; genus UBA10103. Next base: position 42,380 of record CAVYCR010000007.1, read on the forward strand.
ATTACGACGGCAACCTCAACGACCCGACGGCGATCAACCTCGAGGTCGCCAGCACCTCGACGGGGTCGGATTGGAGTGGCGGATGGATGACCTCGAAGAACACGTCGATCTACAATGCTAATGCCAGCGGCCCAGCGACGACGGTCTCCGCAGTCAACATCTCAACGGTGGTCGGCGGTACGACCGCTGATGTCGAGAGTGGCCGCCTCATCATTTCTGACTCGCAGCAATGGAATAGCAGCGATGTTCTTGTCGGCTCATCGGTCGGCAGTCTCACGATGACGGGTGATGACATGGTGCATACCACTATGATGCCGGCGAATTCCGCGACACTCGCAGGCTTGTCAATCGGCGGCGGCACGCAGTTCAAGTCCACCTCGGTAGACCAGGGCCTCGCTTCGCTCTCATCGCCCCTCAACGGAAACACTGGCGCAGGCTCTGGTGCACTCGACCTCTACCTTGGCACAAGCACAACCGGCTTCGAGACGGCGTTTGGATACAACGCACTTCAGAACGCGACGTCATCGTCGGATGATGTCGCGGTAGGATACGGAGCGCTCACCGGAAGCGCGACGATTTCGAGTGTCGGCTCCAATACCGCAATCGGCTGGAACACGCTCAACCTCAATACCTCGGGACACGGCAATGCTGCGCTCGGCGCAGGTGCCTTGTATCGTAACACCTCTGGCAGTTTCAACATCGGCATTGGTAATTCCGCATTGGCATTCAATACGACGAGCTCGGCCAATACTGGCATCGGCTCATCGGCTCTGTGGTTTAGTACCGGTGCCGCCAACACGGCTATCGGCTATCAGGCGGGTGAAGGCGTCAACGGGAGCACCTCTGGAAGCAACAACTCGTTCTTCGGATACAATTCGGGCTTCGGCATCACGACAGGCATCGGCAATCTCTTTTCCGGCTTCAATACCGCCTCAACCACTGCATCAGGCTCCTACAACATAGCGCTCGGCTACGACGTCGGCTTCGTGAATCCCAACAACTCCAACCAGCTCGATATCGGCAACTTGATCTATGGCACCGGCATCAACGGACAGGGTACCGCGGTCTCAACGGGAAACATCGGCATCGGCACCTCGACCCCCGGCTCGCTCCTCTCACTCAACGGCATTGCGAACTTCGCCGTCGGTACCTCGACCCTTTACACCGGTCTCAACATCACCAGCGGCTGCTACGCGATCAACGGCTCCTGCATCAACGGCACCGGCGCCTCGACGACGCTCCTCTCCGACAACAACACCTTCTCCGGATCGACCATTGTAGGTAATGGCACGCAAGCCGGCGGTCTGACTGTTTCCGGCGGCGCGACGACGACCGGCACTCTGTCGGTAGGAAGCGGCATTTTCCTGAACCGTGCTAGTAGCGAACCGTTCTTGGTTTTGCAATCAGGAGGCACCTCCATCGGCCAGATTCGCGCTTCAAGCACTGAAAATGCTGTTTTCATCGCATCAGCGACCGGTGCACCGCACTACTTCGACGTGATCACGGGCGGCGGCAATGCGGGAAATGTCGGCATCGGCACCACGAGCCCTGATGAACTCTTAAGTGTCAACGGCAACATCGATACTTCGGGGGTCTATATGATCGGCAATCAATCATTGTTGAGTGCATTCGGCTCGACGACGATCCTCGGCTTCGGCGCCGGCAACGCCTTCCAAAGCGCGAACGTCGGCGAGACTGCGATCGGCTATCAGGCGCTCGCAACTGCTACGTCGTCATTCGAGGACACCGCGATCGGCTATCAAGCACTCAAGAACGAGATATCGAACAATAATAATCCGCCCGGTAACACGGCAATCGGGTGGAATGCGCTCACTGCAGACACCTATGGATTCCAAAACGTTGCGATGGGTCCGGGAGCACTCGCGCGAAATACGAACGGCAATTACAACATCGGTATCGGTCAAGCAGCACTCGCGTTTAATACCACGAGCTCCGGTAACACGGGGATCGGCTCATCAGCTTTGTGGTTTAACACGGGTGCGAACAACACCGCAATCGGCAGTTCAGCGGGCCAAGGTGTCAACGGCAGCTCGTCCGGAAGCAACAACTCGTTCTTCGGTATCAATGCCGGCTCCGGTATTACGACCGGCAATGCAAACCTCTTCCTTGGCAGCAATACCGGTTCGACGACTGCAACTGGCTCGGGTAATGTCGCGCTTGGTTACGATATTGGCTTCGTCAATCCCAACAACTCCAACCAACTCGATATCGGCAACCTCATCTTTGGTACGGGGCTCTCCCAAGGCACCACGGTTTCAAGCGGCAATATCGGCATCGGTACTTCAACGCCGTGGGCAAACTTAAGCATCATCAACAGCGGCTCTAATCCGGGGTTCGTTGTTGCAAGCGCCTCCGGAGCTTCGCAGCTTTTGGTCGATCAATCCGGCAATGTCGGCATCGGCACCACTTCTCCCAACCATCTGCTTACAATCTGGGGTTCGGATTCAAGTACGGTGCTGACAACCACCTCAGTAGCAGAAATGAATATCGTCAACGCCAATACCACGGCAAACAATGCCGCAGATATTGCGCTCAATACGATTGATACCAACGGTGCTGCCGTCACCGGAACGAAACTCGCCTCAGTATTTACCTCTCATACCGCCAATGCAGTATCCGCCGATACGGTATTCTTGAATCGCACTGCCGGCACACTTTCTGAAAAGATGCGCCTCACCTCGGGAGGATTCCTTGGCATCGGCACCTCGACCCCCGGCTCCCTCCTCTCTCTCAACGGCATCGCCAACTTCGCAGCAGGCACCTCGACCCTCTACACCGGTCTCAACATCACCAGCGGATGCTTTGCAGTCAACGGTACATGCCTCGTTACCAACGGTGCTTCTTCAACACTTCTCTCTGACAACAACACCTTCTCCGGCAATGAAAACTTTACCGGCAATGTCGGCATCGGTACTTCAAGTCCGTATCAAGCCTTCTCAGTCAACGGCAATGCCGCCTTCAAGACCACTGCGGGAACCGCATATATTCAAGCCAGTGGTGGTGCCGGTGCAGAGCTTGGTAGTACCGGGTACCTCACCTTGAGCGGTGGTAATAGCCAAGGTGTTGCCTTTGATACCAACGACACCACCGAACTCGCACGCTTCACTCCTGCCGGACAGCTCGGTATCGGCACTTCGACACCAACAACAGTGCTCTCGTTTGCGGGCGTCAACGGCATCTACGCATCCACGACCGGTAACTCAATCTTCCAAGGCGGTGGTATTAACCTCACCACCGGTGCAGGACAGACTGGCTGCTTTGCAATCAATGGTACGTGTATTGTCACCAACGGGGCTTCTTCGACACTTCTCTCTGACAACAACACCTTTAGTGGCAAGACCACCCTCACCAACGCAACTTCATCAACCTTTGCAATCACCGGCCTTGCCAACTCCATCCTCTCAGTAAATGCAAACGGCACCGTCGTCGCCACCACCTCCATCGGCACTAATCTTCTTTCTGGTAATCTTGCAACCGTGAACGGCACCACAATCGCAAATGGTGGTACCTACACCGTCACTGCAGCAAGTTCAACACTTCTTGCTAACAGTAATACGTTCTCAGGTAACAATGTTTTCAGTGCTTCTACGACATTCTCCAACCTCATCAACATCAACCAAGCTTCCACTTCACTCGAGACGGTAGGGAATGAATACTTCTCAAACCTCCCCAATGCAGTGCTTTCGACCAATGCCAACGGCCAAGTCGTCGCGACAACATCAATCGGTACCAACATTCTCACGGGTGTTCTCGGCACAATCAATGGCACTCCGCTTAGTAGAGGTGGCTCCATCACGATCAGCACTGCTTCTTCAACGCTCTTGTCCGACAACGACACCTTTAGCGGGGGTGATTTCTTCAGCCAGCCGCTCAACACTTCGGGCACCACTGGAGGATACAGCATTGATGGCAACCTCATCCTCCAAGCTTCTTCAACGCTTGCTTCGACGCTCATCGGCCAAGGCGCGGGTGCATCGCTGACAACCTCCTTTGGTAACGTAGCGGTCGGCTACGGCGCGCTCCAGTTCGCGACTTCAAGCCCCGACAACGTTGCGATTGGCTTTGACGCGCTCAATGCATTCACCGCTGCCGTGCCGCCAAATCCTGGCGCGGTGGGAGACATGACGGCAGTCGGCTACCGAGCGCTTGCAAGTTCTACCAACGGCTACATCAACACCGCAATCGGCTACGAATCGATGTATGAGAGCACATCAACGGTCGAGAACACCTGCGTGGGATGGACTTCTTGCGGAGACCTGCAAAATCAGTTTTTGTCGACCGCCGGCAGCTACAACGTTGGCGTTGGTGCTGGCGCTTTGTGGCACGATACCACTGGGGACAACAACGTGTCGGTTGGTTCTGACAACATGCGCAATACCGTCGGCGCGCAGGGCGACGTCGCCGTCGGCGAGGGATCGATCAGGAATGGCGTGCCGAATGCTGACATTGGTATCGGCGTCTATGCGCTGCGCGGCCAGGGTTGGTACGATGGCAACGCCGCAACTTCTACCGAGGCCGACGACATTGCCATCGGTACCTATGCAATGTCGACGACGAGTCTGACCACAGCACAGTACGACACGGCGGTAGGTCACTACTCCTCGCAGAACTTGATTAATGGTAACTACAACGTCGCATTCGGTGCCTTTACCTTGCAGAATGCCACCTCGTCCAACAACAACGTCGCCATCGGCTACAACGCACTCTTGGGAAGCAGTACAGTCTCGAGCGTCGGCAACAACACAGCTATCGGATACAACTCACTCGAAAATGATGCTTCCGGTGCAAGCAATACAGCCCTTGGTTATTCATCTCTCGCCAGCAACACTTCCGGCGGCAACAACGTGGGTCTCGGCTATGGAGCGCTGACTGCGAATCTTGCAGGCAACAACAACGTCGCGATCGGTCTCAATTCGCTTGCTAACGACAATACTTCAGGAAGTACCGGTATCGGCGCTTCATCACTCTTATACAGTACCGGTGCGGGCAACACTGCAGTGGGCTTCCTCGCAGGTCAGGGTGTAAACGGTAGTTCTTCAGGCACTTTCAATTCACTTTTCGGCTACCAGAGCGGTTTTGGACTTACAACCGGCGCTGCAAACATTCTCCTCGGTACTAATGCTGCATCGACCACGGCATCAGGCTCATTCAATATCGCGCTCGGTTATGACGTCGCACTGCCAAGTCAGAACGGCTCCAACCAGCTCGACATCGGCAACTTGATCTACGGCACCGGCATCAATGGCCAAGGGAGCAATGTCTCGACCGGCAATATCGGTATTGGCACCACGACCCCGGGATCAATTTTTGCGATCGGCAATGTCGCGAACTTCACGACGGCAACCTCAACCTTCTACTCGACGGGCGGCATCAACCTTGCGGGCGGCTGCTTTGCGGTCGGCGGCACCTGCATCAACACCACCGGTGCCTCGACGACGCTCCTCTCCGACAACAACACCTTCTCCGGCAAAAACATTTTTGCTGCGGCTACCTCATCAAGCTTCGCGATCACCGGACTTGCCAACTCGCTCTTGTCGGTCAATGCAAATGGTTCAATCATCGCCACTACTTCGATCGGCACCAATCTTCTTACCGGCACCTTGGGTACCGTCAATGGCACGGCGTTTAGTGTCGGATCATCAATTACCGTCGGTGGCGCATCAACCACACTCCTCGCTGATAACAACACGTTCTCGGGCAGTGATATCTTTAGCGCTCCGCTCACCGTGGGTAACAGCATTAATGGCCTTACTGTGAGTGGCGCTGCAACGACGACGGGCAGCCTCTCAGTCAACGCTTCAATCAGTGTCGGTGGAGCTACCTCGACCATTGGTGCTGGATCAATTGCCTTGAACCGGTCAGCTGCAGATCCGTTCTTCGTATGGTCGGAAAGCGGAAACACTATCGCACAGATCCGCGCGGACAACGTAGAAAATGGTCTCTACTTCGCCGACCAGACCGGCAACACTCACTACTTCGACGTACTGACCGGTGGTACTAACGCTGGCAACGTCGGCATCGGCACTTCTACACCAACAGCACCACTCTCCATTGGTAATGGCGGTATCTCAATCAACCGCAACAACGGTCTCGATCCGTACATCGCATTCACCGGTACGAGTAGTCTTATAGGACAGATCCGTGCCAATTATGCGAACAATGAAATTTATATCGCTAGCGCAAGCGGTGGCGTGCACTACGCTGACTTCCTCACTAATGGTACCAATGCCGGCAACGTCGGCATCGGCTCGACGACTCCCAACTCCTTGCTCTCGGTCGGCAACACCAACGGTATCAACTTCTCGACCGCAACCTCCACCTTCTACTCAACCGGCGGTATCAACCTCACCTCGGGTTGCTTCTCGGTCGGTGGCACCTGTATCGGCACTACGGGCGCATCGACGACACTTCTTTCCAACAGCAACACGTTCTCCGGCAACAACCTTTTCTCTGCTTCCACGACTTTCTCCAACCTCATCAACATCAATCAAGCTTCCACATCGCTCGAGACGATCGGCAATGAATATTTCTCCAACCTCTCCAATGCTGTTCTCTCCACCAACGCAAACGGCCAAGTCGTCGCTACGACTTCGATCGGCAGCAATCTCCTGACTGGCACCCTCGCTACCATCAATACCCAGACAATTACACCAGGTGGCACGTTCACCATCACTGCAGCAAGTTCAACCCTCCTCTCCGACAACAACACCTTCTCCGGCACTGATGTCTTTTCCCAACCGCTTACGATCAGTAACACTACAGGCACGACGACGCTTGCAAGCGGTCAGGGCTTCACGGTCGGCAGCTCGCAGTTCGTCGTGCAGCAGGGAAGCGGCAATGTCGGTATCGGCACTTCTTCTCCTTCAAATGCACTATCAATTGGCAACGGCGGCATCTCGATCAACCGCAACAGCGGCCTCGATCCGTACATCAGCTTCACCGGAACGAGCACACCGATAGGACAAATCCGAGCTAATTACGCTAACAATGAAATTTACGTCGCGAGCGCGAGCGGTGGCATACATTATGCTGATTTCCTTACCGGCGGCACCAATGCGGGATTTGTCGGCATCGGCACTTCGACTCCGGGCTCATTGCTCTCACTTAATGGCATCGCCAACTTCACCGCTGCCACCTCCACCTTTTACTCAACCGGCGGTATCAATCTCGCTGGTGGCTGTTTTGCAGTAAACGGTTCGTGCATCAATGTGACGGGTGCCTCAACGACGCTCCTCTCCGACAACAACACGTTCTCCGGCAAGAACACGTTCGGCGCTGCTACTTCATCGAGCTTCGCGATCACCGGACTTTCCAACTCTATCCTCTCGGTCAATGCAAATGGTTCAGTTGTTGCAACTACTTCAATTGGAATCAACCTGCTCAGTGGAATCATCCCAATCGCCAATGGCGGCACTAACCAAGCATTGCAGACGTCAGGCGGCGTCAACTACTTTGACGGCACACATATCACTTCTGGCACCGGATTGAGCTTCACCGGGACCAATCTCGGTGTCGGTTCGACAAGTCCGAATCATGCGTTGACTGTGGTGAGTACGGTAAACGGCGGCAATGCATGGATCGAATCCAGTGCGAACAATGCCGGTCTTGTCATCAACAATACCCAGTCAGGCGGGCGCCAGTTCGAGTTTGATTCTGCTGGTGGTTCAGCCACCTTGGCCTCATCCTTCTATCTCAATGATGATACGGGAGTCAAAACCCCATTCTTAGTGAATAGCAGCGATGACCTTGGTATCGGTGGCGGTATCACGAGTAATACGCTTACTGGAGCCGATCTTACGCTCTTGCATAGCGGCAATGTTGGTGTTGGCACTTCGACTCCGGGCTCATTGCTCTCACTTAATGGCATCGCCAACTTCACCGCTGCCACCTCCACCTTTTACTCAACCGGCGGTATCAATCTCGCTGCAGGCTGCTTTGCAGTAGGTGGTATCTGCATCAATACCACCGGTGCCTCCTCAACGCTCCTTTCCGACAACAACGCGTTCTCCGGACTCAACACGTTCACCCAGCCGCTCACCTTGAGTAACACGACCGGCACTACCACGATCGCAAGCGGCCAAGGCTTCACGATCGGGGGATCGAACTTCGTAGTCCAACAAGGAACGGGATTCGTCGGCATCGGCACCTCGAGTCCCTACCAGACTCTTTCCGTCAATGGCAACGCAGCATTCAAAACAAGCGCCGGCACTGCCTTCATCAAGAACAACGCGGGAGCTGCCGCTGAATTCGGAAGCTCCGGATACCTCGTTCTTAGTGCAGGCAATACGCAGGGCATCACCTTCGATACGAACGATACGACTGAATTCGCGCGATTCACTCCGAATGGAGCCTTCGGTCTCGGCACTACAACCCCTTACGGTATTCTCTCGATTGCGGGAGTCGCTGGTGGGGGCGTCGGCAGTTTGCCACTCGTCAGCATTTCCTCCTCGACCGCTGCGTACGCGACTTCCACCGTATTCACAATAGACAAGAACGGCCTCGTCGGCATCGGCACCTCGACTCCTGGTTCGGTCTTAGCGATTAATGGCGTCGGAAATTTCGTCGCAAATTCTACCTCTACCATCTATAACGGCATCAACATCAGCTCGGGCTGCTTTGCAGTCGGAGGCACCTGCTTGCAGCCCTTTAGCGGCACCGCGGCTTCTTCAACGCTGCTCTTGAACAACAACACGTTCAGTGGATCAAACATCTTCTCCCAGCCGCTCCAGCTCACCTCGACGACCGGCACTACCACGATCGCAAGCGGCCAAGGCTTCACCGTTGGCGGCTCGCAATTCGTCGTTCAACAGGGAAGTGGTGATGTCGGCGTTGGCACCTCGAGCCCGTTTGCGAAGCTCTCGGTCGCGGGCAATGCGTACTTTGGCGGTAACCTCACCGCGACCGGTACGCTGCAATTGACCGGCATCACGAGCGGGCTCCTCTCGGCCGACAGCAGTGGTACCGTCACGGCTTCGACTTCGATCGGTACTAGCCTTCTCACAGGAAGCCTCGGTACGATCAACGGCACTGGCTTCACGAGCGGCAGCGCAATCACGATCACTGCAGCTTCCTCGACGCTGCTTGCGAACTCCAACACCTTCTCCGGCACCAATATTTTCTCATCGCTCCTTAATCTCAACGGCGGTTTGGCTTCCTTTGCATCATCCACGATCGGTAATGGCACACAGGGAGGAGGATTGGTCGTCAGCGGCGGCGCGACGACGACCGGCAATGCCGCGATCTTGGGCTCGCTTGCGGTCGGCACTTCGACCGTTCCCAACGGCGCGCAGCTTTTCATCTACAACACCAACACCGCGGGCTCCATTCCGGCGATACTCATCGGTGGCAACCCGGGCGGCGACACGGACTTCTGGATCGGACGTACCAATACCAACGACGGTCTCAACAACGACTCGCTGCAATTCGGCCAGAGCCTGGTGCCAGGTGCATCGCCGATTCTTACCTTGAATTATCAATCCAATGTGGGCATCGGCTCATCGACGCCGTTCGCCAAGTTCAGTATCCAAGGTAATCCGACCGATCCGTCGATCGATACGCTGCTCTTCCAAGTTGCATCATCAACTGCTTCGGCAACCACAAGCCTCTTCTCAATCTCTAATACCGGATTGATCAACCAGAATCTCATAAAGAATTCGATCATCGCGGCTGATAACAATGGCAATTTCATTGCGACGACCTCGATTGGCACGAATCTCCTTGCTGGCACACTCGCCACCATTAACACCCAAGCAATCACGCCAGGCGGCACGTTCACTATCACCGCTGCATCTTCGACACTCCTCGCCAACAACAATACTTTCTCGGGATCAAACATCTTCAGTACGCCGCTTCAGCTCACTTCGACGACCGGGACGACTACTATCGCTACTGGCCAAGGCTTCACGATCGGATCCAATCAATTCGTCGTCCAGCAAGGAAGCGGTATGGTCGGCGTCGGTACCACCACCGACGGACAAAATCCTACACAGATGGGACATCTCACAATTGATGACGGCAACAGCACGACCGAAAACGCGCTCGATATGATCGGCAACGTCAACGATTTCCTCGAGAGCAATATCACGAACAACTCAACTGGCGCAAATGCCCAGTCAGGATATTCGGCGACGGCAAACACCGGATCACTCACTACAGGGTTCATGTTCATGGGCGTCAACAACAGCAACTTCTGGAATCCGACCGCGTACAATGTTGGCGGCGCACTCGACTCGACGCTCTTGAGCGATTCCAACGATCTCTACATCGCCCAAGGCACTGCAGGAAAGAAGATCCATATATTGAACGGCGGTACCTCGACTTCGACCAATGAGGCACTGACCATCAGTGGTTTGAATGTCGGCATCTCGTCATCGACTCCGGGCTCGTTGCTCTCGCTCGGCGGCATCGCAAACTTCACCAGCGCAACCTCAACTCTCTACTCAAGCGGCGGCATCAACATCACCAATGGCTGCTTCGCAGTGGGCGGTACCTGTATCTCTGCCGGTGGCGGCTCCGGCACAGTGAGCTCGGGTACACAAGGACAGTTCGCCTTCTACAATGCAAACGGCACGACGGTCTCCGGTACCTCGACGCTCTCACTCTCGACCGCGGGAGCACTAACCTTCACCGGCAACCTCGTCAATTACACCTCCGTTGCGACTACTACGATTGAAAATAACACTCCCTACGCCTGGACCATTGCGACATCTTCGACCGCTGCTCCACTTTTCAATATCAACACGACTAGCGGCTCTGAGACGGTCTCCATCGGCGTCCCTAATTCCGACATCTATATCGGCGATGTGAACTCCAGTCCGAACCTTGTCTTCCAAAACAGTTCAACCATCGAGACCGCCAGTGGAGGCACGGTTACCCTCGGTGCCGGCTCCGACACCTTCAACTTCGGCGGCTCTGGCACTACCACTTTCTCCGGTAATGGTATCAACGTGACGACCGGTTGTGTTGCGGTTGGAGGTATTTGTCTTCCCACCAGTTCAGCATCATCGACGCTCTTAGCCAACAACAACACCTTCAGCGGAAACGACATCTTCTCAACGCTCCTCAGCCTCAACACCGGATATATCGCGACCGCATCCTCGACGGTAGTAGGCAATTTGACCACTACAGGATTCGTTAATACGAGCGGCACTACCGGCGGCTACCAAATCAACGGCAACCTGATCCTCCAGGCATCGACGACCAACAATAGTTTGTTGGTTGGACAAAGCGCGGGAGCGGGCTTGCTAGCCACGGCACTTAATAACGTTGCCTTTGGCCTAAACGCACTCAAGAATGCTACGACGACCAATGGTTCCATTTGTATCGGCTGGCAGTCGTGCCAAGGAGCAACCAGTGGCAGCGTCCTCTCAAACGGCAATATTGGTATCGGTGCAGATGCACTTCTTTCAATCACGACTGGAGGCGGTGCAACACTTAACGCCAACACCGCTGTCGGATCAAGCTCATTGCTCGCGTTGACCACCGGTTCTGCCAACACGGCTGTCGGTGCATTGAGTGGTACGGCGATCACGACCGGTCAATCCAACGCGCTCTTCGGCGTAAGCGCGGGTAAAGTGTTATCGGTTGCGAACAACAACTCATTCTTCGGTAGTAGTGCAGGTGCGGGCGATACGGCGAGTAACAACAGTGCCTTTGGAGCAAGTGCCATGATATCGAATACGACCGGTGGACTTAACTCAGCGTTTGGCTACAGCGCTCTCTTCAAGGTCACGACCAACAGCAATGACACCGCCTTCGGTTATTCATCCCTCGCATCGACTACCGGTACCAGCATTACCGGCGTCGGTACCAACGTTGGTCTCAACCTCGTAAACGTCACATCAGCATCGACTACCTACCTCGGCTCCTTCGCAGGACAAGGTTCAGCTGCAGGCTTCGGACAGATCGGCACGGTAGCGATCGGCGCGGGTTCGGGATGGAACTTCGCCTCGTCTTCCAACTGGAACACCTGTGTGGGTACACAATCCTGCTACAACGTCACTTCCGGCGCTGACAACGTACTCATTGGTTCAGCCTCGACCACCGCCAACGAAAACCTTACGACCGGTTCAGACAACATCAAGATCGGTGACAATATTTCATTCCCGCTTGCAACCGGCAGCGGCCAGCTTGATATCGGTAACTTGATCTACGGCAGCGGCCTCGGTTCGACCGGCTCCAACATCGCAGTCGGCAAAGTCGGTATCGGCACCTCGACCCCGGGCTTTACCTTCACAGTGCAGGCCTCAACGTCGCTCGCCTCGACCCTTGGTGCTTCCGGCAACGCCATCTTCGTAGTCGCTTCCTCAACGAGTGCTACGGCTTCGACCAACGTCTTCACGGTTGCGACCTCGTCAGTGACTATCGGCGGCGCCAACGGTACCTGCGTTATTTCCGGAAGCACGGGATGTTCTTCAGACGCGCGCCTCAAGACCAACATCACGCCGATCGCCGGCACGACATCGCTCTCCGAGCTCGCGCTCATCAATGGTGTGACATACAACTGGGCTGATCCCACATGGGAACAAGGCCAGCAGGTCGGCGTCATTGCGCAAAACGTGCAGCAGGCATTCCCGCAGCTTGTCGGTACTGCGCCGGTTACCTTCAGAGGCCAGTCGGGCACTTACTACACGGTCAATTACGCCGGACTTACCGCGCCGTTGATCTCAGCGGTCAACCAGATCAATGCCGTCTTCAATGCGACCAATGCCTCGACCAGCGCTTCCTCGATCCTCTCGTATTACGCGGGCTCCACCACGCCGGCACTCGTGATCGACGCAAACGGCGACCTCTCGATCGGTACCTCGACCGCTGCCACCACGACCAATCAAATGCTCTGCCTCAACGGGTCTTGTGTCTCTCAATTCATCTTCGCAACCTCGACCGGCAGTACGACACCGAATATCGCGCCTGATTTCCTTGCCGCACTCAAGTCTGCGCTTACAAGCTGGCTTGCGGATTCTGCAAACGGCATCGGCGACCTCTTCGCCAAGGATATCTACGCGAGCAATGTGACAGCCGACACCGTGACGGCCAACAAGGAACTCTGTGTCGGCACCGTCTGTGTGACCCCCGCACAATTCCAAGCGATGGTCGCCGCCTACTCGCAGGGCGCTCCGGCGGGCCAAGCAAGCGGCAGTTCTTCCTCAGGCACGGCCTCGGGCACTTCGAGCACACCAAGTACTCCGACACCGCCTGTCATATCGATCAACGGTGCCAATCCTGCAATGCTCGACATCGGTGATACCTATAGTGATCTCGGCGCAACCATTACCGGCCCGCAAGCTGACACCAACCTTGGTATCTCCGCCTCGGTTGATGGGGGAGCGACAACGACCTTAAGCGCGATCCAGATCGACACGACTACCGCTGGCACGCATACCATCACGTACAGCGTGACTGACCAAAACGGCCTCACCGGCACGGCATCGCGCACAGTCACGGTGATCGATCCTAGTACTTCAAGCACCGATGCTTCATCAACTGATGCGACGAGTACGAATCCCTAATGAGGGGTGTATAATCTATCCCATAGAAGGTAATTCATTTTTGTTTGTATGGCACGAATAGCGATCAACGGTTTTGGGCGCATCGGGAGGGGATTTTTACGGGCAGCACACGGCCGCCCAGAGATTGAGATTGTCGCGATTAATGATCTAACGACACCGGAGAATCTCGCGTATCTTTTGAAATACGATTCTGTGTATAAGCGAGCGCCGTTTTCAGTTGAAGCAAAAGGGAACTCACTCATCGTGGATGGTAAGGAGATTAAAATTCTTGCAGAAAAAGAGCCGACCGCACTTCCATGGAAAGAAATGAACATCGATGTCGTCGTCGAGTCAACTGGATTCTTTACTGATTTCTCGAAGGCTGGCGCACATATCACGGCGGGTGCCAAGCGCGTGGTGATCACGGCACCTTCCAAGGACGGCGACGGATCCGTCCCGGGTGCAACGATCCTTATGGGCATCAATAACGACAAGTTTGGTACTGTTGCGGTTACCTCAAATGCCTCGTGCACGACCAATGCCGCTTCTCCGGTCATCGCAATTCTCGACGAAGCGATCGGCATTGAGAAGGCAGTGCTCTCGACGGTACACGGCTATACCGCATCCCAAGCCATCGTCGATGGTCCGTCCAAAAAGGACATGAAAGAGGGGAGAGCAGCAGCATTAAACATCGTGCCGACTTCGACCGGTGCCGCTATCGCGGTAACCAAAGCGTACCCTGCGCTTGAGGGAAAGTTCGACGGCATCTCCTTGCGTGTGCCGGTGCCCGCAGGTTCGATCGCTGATGTCACCTTCATCGCGAAGCGCCCGACGACGGTCGAAGAAGTAAACCAGGCACTCAAAACTGCTGCAGGCCAAGATCGTTGGAAGAACACCTTTACCACGACCGAAGAGGAACTCGTTTCTTCGGACATCCTCAGTGAGCCGTACGGATCCATAGCTGACCTCGGGCTCACGCGCGTCATCGACGGCAACCTGGTGAAGGTGATGGCGTGGTACGACAATGAAATGGGGTATGTTCACACCTTGGTCGAGCACGTCGCCGAAGCTGCCAAGCATCTATCCTAAATCCGAAAGCCCCGGCCTTTACGAAGCTTTGTAAAGGCCGGGGCTTTCCAAAACCATTATGAAAGTTTATTTCGCCTCGGATCACGCCGGCTTCGAACTCAAGCAAGAGCTCATGAATTTCGTCCGCGGCGAACTCAACTTCGATGTTGAGGATTGCGGCGCCTTTACGGAAAATCCCGACGATGATTATCCGCCAATCATCGCCGCATGCATGCGCGCGCTTCGTGCCGACCTCATCGCCGGCAGAAAAAGCTTCGGGATCATTATCGGCGGCTCAGGGCAAGGCGAAGCGATCGTTGCCAACCGCTTTCCCTTGGTGCGCGCAGCCGTCTACTACGGCGGACCCATTGAAATAATTAAACTCTCGCGTGAGCATAACGATGCCAATGTGCTCTCGCTCGGCGCGCGCTTTATCACTACCGATGAGGCAAAAGAAGCGGTGCGTACGTGGCTCATGACGAGTCCGAGTACCGAGCCGCGGCATGCGCGTCGCGTCGCGCAGATCGAAGAGGCCAGGAGACCATAATAGATCTATGAACGAAATCGAAATTACGCCTACCTGTGTCCCGGAGCATGCAGGAGACGTCTTACAATACGGCGGCAAGGCAGGGGAGATGGGAAGCGCAATTCATCTCGACATCGATGACGGGATTTTCACACCGGAATATTCGTGGCCATATATACAGAACGTAGAGAAAGAAGTGAGAGCAGGGGAGATTGACGTCAATATGTTTCGTGGCATCAAATTTGACGTGCATCTGATGGTCTCGGATTGCCGAGCAGTCGGCGAGAACTTCATACATGCAGGCGCACGTTCGATCATCGCACATGTCGAGTCAAACGATATGAATACTGAGACACTCGATGTGTGGCGTGCGCTTGGTGTGAAAGAAATTGGTCTCGCACTCCTTATCGATACTCCGCTCGCCAACCTCAATCCCCTGCTTCCCCTCTGTAATTTTATTCACGTGATGTCTGTCGCGATCATCGGCGCACAAGGCGCACCTTTCGACGACCGCTCGCTTGAGCGCATTCGAGTGCTTCACGAAAACCATCCCGACTTCCCCATCCAGGTTGACGGCGGCGTCTCACGAGAAAACATCGCAGAGCTCGTCGAGGCGGGTGCGCGGCGTTTTGCGGTCGGGTCGGCGATCACGACTGCCTCTAGTCCCGCACAGGCGTACGCAGAACTCGTATCGCTCGCGCAAGCCGCGCTATAATAGAGTGATGGAACCTTTGACCGACGAAGAGATTCGCGAGCTCAATCGGCATGCAAGCGACATTCGACAGACCATCATCGAAATGCTCGTCGCTGCGGGCTCGGGTCACACCGCAGGACCTCTCGGTATGGCAGACATTTTTACCGCACTCTATTTCAGGGTTCTCAATCATGATCCCAAAAATCCCGATTGGGCCGAGCGTGATCGCTTGATCCTCTCCAATGGACACATTGTGCCGGTGCGTTACGCTGCGATGGCACATGCCGGTTATTTCCCTGTGGAAGAATGCCTAAGCTTACGCAAATTTGGCTCGCGTCTACAAGGTCATCCGGAGCGCCTGCGATTGCCAGGACTCGAGACTACTTCCGGCCCGCTCGGCTCGGGGCTCTCCCAGGCGGCGGGTATGGCGTATGCGTCCCGCATGAATAACGAGAAAAATCATATCTATTGCGCGATGAGCGACGGCGAACACGATGCGGGCAACATCTGGGAAGCCGCGATGTGGGCCGGCAAATACAAACTATCGAACCTTACCGGAATCATCGACCGCAACAACATTCAAATTGATGGATACACCGAGTCGATCATGCCGCTCGAGCCCTTTGCTGATAAGTATCGCGCCTTCGGCTGGCACGTGCTTGAAGTGGACGGTCACAATATCGCGCAGTTTGTCGCCGCATGCGATGAAGCTAAAGCCATCTATGAAAAGCCGACTGTCATCATCGCGCACACGATCCCCGGCAAGGGTATCCGCGAAATCGAGCGCGATTATCGCTGGCATGGCAAGCCGCCGAGCGCGGAAGAAGGCAAGATTTTCCTCAACGAACTGCGCACGATGGAAGGAAAGATAAGCAGCGAACATCAATAACAATTATGAAGATTCTGTAGCAAGTTTAACTTATCACATGCTTAACAACGAATTACATTTGAAAGAAAACATCTTCGCTACTCCCGATGCTGCTGCAACGCGCGATGGATTTGGGAAGGGTTTGGTTGAAGCCGCGGAAGCCGATCCCAATGTCATTGCGCTCTCGGCAGATCTGACCGAATCTACTCGTGTTGAAGAATTCAAAGCGAAGTTCCCGGCGCGTTTCGTCGAGGTCGGCGTTGCCGAACAAAATCTTGCGGCACTTGCAAGCGGGTTTGCCGCCTACGGCAAAGTCCCCTTCGTCACGAGCTATGCGGCGTTTAATCCCGGTCGCAACAACGAGCAAATTCGCACGACCATATCATTGAACCAGCAGCACGTAATTATTTGCGGCATGCACGCGGGCGTCTCCGTCGGTCCCGATGGCGCGACGCACCAAGCGCTCGAAGACATGGCCCTTATGCGCGTGCAACCGCACATGACCGTCATCAGTCCGTGCGACAGCGAAGAGGCGCGCAAGGCGACGCTTGCAGCGGCAAAGTGGAATGGGCCAGTCTATATGCGCTTCGGGCGCGAGAAGACGCCGATCATGACTTCACCGGAGACACCGTTTGAGATAGGGAAGGCGAATGTGATGTGGAAATCAGATAACCCGCAAGTAGCGCTCTTTGCCACAGGCGCCTTGTTGCATAATGCATTACTTGCTGCAGAAGAATTAGAACAGGAGGGGATTCAAGCGACAGTGATCAACGTGCATACCATCAAGCCGCTCGATCGCGAGACAATTGTCGAAGAAGCGAAAAGGGCCGGGGCAGTCGTCTCCGTTGAGGAGCATCAGGTAGCGGGAGGGTTTGGCAGTGCGATCGCCGAGTTACTCTCCTCCGACTTCCCTGTCCCGATCGAATTCATCGGCGTTCACGATCAATTCGGACAGTCAGGTACACCGAATGAACTCATCGAGCACTATGGTATGGGTGTGTCACATATCGTGGAAGCGGTGAAGAAAGTGATCGCGCGCAAGCGTTGACATGAAAGCGAATATCTTCAGGCAGAACGTGAATTTTTATATCTCGACCTGTTTCATTTTCGTATTTGGACTTTTTATGACCGACAAAATCATCGACGCGCTCCAACTCTTGAACCCCAGTATGGATAATCCCATTGGAGAGAGTATCGCGGCGACCCAAACAGCATTGGAAGAGAATTAGACATACAAAATAAAAGGCCCGACGATATTCGTCGGGCCGAAGTCTCACCAGAGCCGCGGGAGATGAATGTGTTGTACCATGATTCGCACGGGCTCATCCAAGACCCAACACGGCTCCGGCGGGGTACAACCCCACTCGACTCCCAAAAACCTGATTACAACCATCCCAGCGTAGAAGGTAAACAATACGCCAAGGACGGTATGAACAGTGATGTCACGCATGTACGCTTACTCCAACGCATGCTTGCAACAAGCGAGCACTAACGTCATTATAATATATATTGTTATATAAGTCAATAGTATAAATATCATTATAATAAGCCATATATCGCACCATTATCCCCACATTCAGAAATAATTCATGATTGCTCGTGATAGCCTAATCTCATGCAAAAGACATATTCATCTGGACGGTTTTTATCGGCGGCACTGCTTTTACTATCAATTACAATTACCACACCGGTGTTTTCCCAAGCTCAGTCAATCCCCGCTCCGATTTCTTCACCCTCGACATTTCATCTGCTCGATTATTTCTCTACGTTACTTTCCATGGGCTGCCTGTATGGTCCATCGTCAGCAAATATTCTGAGCGCCGTATGGCCTTACACTCTCCCGAACAACTCGACCTTTACCGTGATGGATAGTCCGAATGGGGCAAATGGCTCCTATGTTGCTAACGTTTCTGGAATGGAAAATTTCACCAATGAGAGCACTCTTCATCCGAGTAATCCATCAACAATGGCCGCACAATGGAGCATCCAGCCAGGCACGACCTATTATGCGACTGTGTATGATGGAGGACTGAATTACACGACCCAGCCAAAGTCTTTCTCAATTCCGTCGTGCAGCGCACCCACATCTACCCCGACTCCAACTCCGACCCCCACTCCGACTCCAGTTTGCCCTGCAGGAGATACTGGCACCTATCCCAATTGTGTTGCACCTATCACACAATGTCCGAGTGGCACGGTAGGTACCTATCCCAACTGCACAACTCCCGTCTCTGTCTGTCCTACGGGAACAATCGGCACCTACCCCAATTGTGTTGCGCCGGTCACGACCCAAAATACTTCAACAGTTACAACTCCAACACCGAGTGCACCGGCAGCAACGCAAACTACGACCACTAACACAACTCCGACAACACATGCGCTCGATTCCTACACCCTTTCCTTTGGTGCAAGCTGTCTTTCAGCGCCCACTACGGGCAATGCCATAACCGTAACATTTCCCTACACCATGCCAAATAATTCTACGTTCAGGATCATGGATGACCCAAATGCGGCAAATGGGTATTATAGCGCTTGGGTCCCGGGGCTGAACATGTTCACCAATGCGATTAGCTTGAATCCAAGTAATTCTTCTCTGCCCGCACGATTCACGCTCCAGCCTGGCAAGACTTACTACACAGAGGCGTATGACGGCGCTCTCAATTACACAACCCAGCCCAAGCCATTCTCTATCCCGCAGTGCAGCGCGCCGACTGTTACCACCACGACAACCCAGTCAACGACCGTACCAAGTTCGACTACCCAGACGACGACGGTAACTCCATCAACTCCCACTACGGCGATCACACCAACCAATACTTCAAGTGTTACTGCAACGACGCCCGCTGTCTCTCCGACGGTAGCGCCTGTCGTTCAACAGACGACAACAGTATCGACTTCGACCACCATTGAGAAAGAGCTTAATAATTTTTTCATCATTCCGAGCGTTTCGTGTCTCGCGCAGCCGACCACCAACAACGTTGTCTACGCCCTATGGCAGCCCGCTATGCCAAGCTATTCGGCAATGAACATCATGGACGATCCCAATGCGGCCAACGGCTACTATAACTTTGCAGTCGCTGGTCTGCGGATTAATTCGGGGCCAGATAATTTCCAACCGAGCAATTCTGCGACGATGCCAGCCCAGCTCTCCATACAGCCGGGCAAGACCTATTACGTCAATCTCTATGATGCGGCGCTCAACTACAGCACGACTCCGAAATCGTTCACGATCCCAGCATGCAGTGCCACGCAGCCAACTATCACCGCCACGCCGGTCCAAGCCACTTCTTCTGTCGCCACGCCAAGCTCATCAGGCGCTATACAGCAGATCACCATCCCCGCTTCAGCCGGCGGATTCATCCGTGTTGCGATGTCAGGCAACGGCGGACTCTTTGCGGCCATAGGAAATGACGGCAACATCTACCTCTCGACCAACCAGGGTCAGACGTGGACGCAAAAGACCGGTTTCTCGGGCGTCGCGAGTTGGCAGGACATCGAAGTCTCGCAAGATGGCACCCATATCATTGCATCAAAGACCAGTGCTCCATCGGTCTACATCTCAAGCGACGGCGGTGCCACCTGGCAGGTGCCACAAGCCCCGTTCACGAGCGCAATGGTCTATCCCGTTGCGCTTTCAGCAAACGGCTCGACAGAGCTTGCCTCAGCATTTTGGGGCAATACCTATCTATCGAAAGACGGCGGTGCCACCTGGCAGCAACTCCAAATCGTCGACAATCAGATCCATGGTATCGCGGTGAGCCCCGATGGACAGACCATCGTCTTGAGCCGCGGCACCGCGATCAATCCGGTAATTGGCAAACTTTCCTCGACCTTGGTCTCGCATGATGGCGGCACGACATGGCGCGTCGCCGATATGCCGCCGACCAACGCGCTCTCCGATCAAACGTTTGAGTATCCGTTGGTGAGTTCGAACGATCAGACGATACTCGGATGGGGTCGTGGCGGTATAACCGAGATTTCGTACGACGGCTCTCAAACGTGGGCCAATCTTTTGACGTCACAAGCACCTTCCCAGATTCGTGGTGCTAACGGCGGTGTCGCGGCGGATACCAAGCTTCAGACGATCATAACCGGACCGATCAATCAGCCCCCGTACATTTCCTACGACGGCGGCTCTACTTGGGCGCCTATCACGGCGGTAGGTGTGCAAGCATGGGGGCTCGGCCCACTCGCCAGCGCCTTCTCGATGTCGAGTGATGGTACGCTCGCGCTCGCGCTCTCACAAAACTCCGGGACTCCGCTCTACCTCATACACACGAACCAGATCAGTGTCTCAAGCGTAAGCACGGCATCATCCGGCGGGACAAGCGCGGGATGGAGCAGTTTTTTTCCTGAAGGCTCGAATTACATGTTCAACGCATCAGCGGTATCAGGAGACGGACACACGATGATGGTCGGCAGCGGAAGGACCGATACAAACAATCTCCTCTCGCATGACGGTGGCGTCACGTGGACGCATATCCAGCAGCTCTCGGGCACGGCGATCTATAGCATCGCGATCTCTCAAAACGGCAACAGTATCATCGCTGGTCCGGAATTTAACGGCGAGACCGCAACCATACAGCTCGGTACTACGGAGCCGAGCTATCTGTATACCTCGACTGACAGTGGCAAGACGTGGACAGCGCACACCGCGCTTGGCAACCGCGAATGGCGTTCGGTGTGGGCCTCCTCTGACGGCACGAAGATGCTCGCGACAGGCAATGCTTCTGCGGGCGTCGCAGGCTATCTCTTCGAATCAACCGACGGCGGCACGACATGGTACAAGCTCACGGGCGCTGGAGACCACTACTGGGGTTCGGTCACTGCAAGCGACGATGGCAAGAATATATACGCAGGAGGCGATAACGAGGTCTTCATCTCGCACGACGGCGGCACGACATGGTCCTCTTCAAACGTTCACAACGTTGCATTTCTTTCCTCAAGTGCTGATGGATCTTTGATCGCGGGCATTCCGGCGGGAATCAACGTCATCTATATCTCAAAGGATGGGGGTGCTACCTGGACACCCCACACTTTCGATCCGACCGTGAATCTCGTCACCGTTGCCGTCTCGAAGGATGGAAGTACGGTCTACACGGCTGACGCCAGATGGGGAAGTGTGTACCGATCGGCCGACGGCGGCACGACATGGACTGCAGATTCTGCGACCGCGGGCAAAGAGTGGCTCACTGTTTCAACATCCTACAACGGTTCTATCGCGCTTGCAGGCTCGGCAGCTGGTGCGCTCTATCTATTCCATCAGAACTCGGTCACTGCATCCGCCGCCGCGGCCTCTGGGAGTACTGCCAATACCGCAAACGTGGCGAATGTAATCACCGCTGTGCAATCCATCGTGCAATATATTCAGCAATACTTCGGTAAATAGCCCGTTGCGAGTCATTATATTGCAAGGACAAATCCCGCCAGTGGCGGGATTTGTCCTGGGCGAGCAAAAGCTGCACCTATGAATTCTAGAGTGATGTTGCAACAAAATCTGCCGGCTTTTTCGCGTACCAACTCTCGATCTCATCAAGCGACAGGAGCTTGGTCTGCGCACCGACACCTTGCACCACTGATGCCGCGTTAATGACACCACGCATCAAGGCTTCGCCAGCGGGTAGTCCGCGCTCAATGAACGCAACAGTCGTCGAAGCAGTCGCGTCCCCCGCGCCCGTGCGTGATACCGGTGGGGCCGGATCTGGATACATTGGAATGTGCCACGCGCTGCCGTCTCGCTCGAGAATGTTTGATCCAGCGGGTCCGTCTGTAACGCAGACAATTTTCGGTCCGAGCGCACGAATCCCCTCCATAAGTTTTTTGACGTCGCTCTCGCTCGTGCCCAGAATCGTTTGTGCTTCTTCTTTGTTGCAGAAGAAAATCTCGGTGACAGCATAAATATCTTTCAATTCTTGTGCGCCCAGTTTGATCTGGAAGGTGCCCGGCTGGAAGACGAGCTTGGTTTCTGGATGTGCGGCGCAATAGGCTGCTACCTCGTGATGGAACGCAACGGAATTTTCCGCGATCGATGAGAAGTACAGATACTTCGGCGGCTCCGCAAATGCCGGCAGATGATAGGTGAAGCTCTCGTGCTTGATGAGGATCGTGCGCTCCGGCCCGTACATCAGCACATAATGATAATTGGTGTGCTTGCCAGCTTCGGTCGTCATGAATTCATCAGCGACACCTTGCGCGCGCAAGGCATCGAGCGTTTCTTTGCCGTGCGAGTCATCGCCCACCCATGCGACGAGCGCCGCATTGAGTCCGATGCGGTGCGCCGATACGGCGGCGTTGGCGGCATTGCCCACGGCGCGGATCTCGGTCACTTCTTCATAAGGCACCTTGTCGCCAAAACGCACGCACAGCTCGCGCACGCCATGATCCATGAGCTCCTCGGCATCTTTCAGTTTGATAAAAGCATCGGTCGTAATGTCGCCAATCGCGACGAAATCATATTGCATGGCTGAAAGTATAGCATGCTATACTTTCGTGTATGCAAACACTCAAGGAAGCGGTACAAGCCGCGTGGGATAAAAAAATAGCGCTCGGACATTTTAATGTTTCAGACTCTAATCAGTTCAACGCGGTTCTCGCTGCTGCGGCTGCAGTGAATCAACCCGTCCTCGTCGGTGTCTCGGAAGGCGAGCGGAAGTTCTTCGGCGTACGCAACATCGCGGCTATGGTCGCCGCGGCGCGTGCGGCCGGCGTGCAGGTATACCTCAATGCTGATCACACCTACAGCCTCGACGGTTGCAAAGAGGTGATCGATGCCGGGTTTGATTCGGTGATATTCGACGGTAGTCATCTCCCGATGGAAGAAAATATTGCTACGACCAAGAGCGTCGTCGAATACGCGCGTGCCAAAAGTCATGAGTTGGGCCGTGAAGTCCTCGTCGAAGGCGAGATCGGACGCATCGGCACTTCTTCGAAGCTTCTCACGGTACCGCCGGCGGATATGGATAAGGATCTTACGACGACCGAAGAGGCAGTGATGTTCGTCCAAGGCTCGGGAGTCGATATGCTAGCCCCGGCCGTCGGCACGATGCACGGGCGTCTCATCGGCGGCGGCGAGCCCAAGATCGATCTGCAGCGGATTGCGGATATCCGCGCCGCTGTCGGCATCCCGCTCGTCTTGCATGGCGGCTCAGGCTCGTCGGACGAAGATTTGGCGGCGGTAGGGAAGCAGGGCTGCTCGATAGTCCACATCAATACCGACATCCGTGTCGCCTATCGCAAAGGCATCGAAGCCTCGCTCGCCGCTGACGAGAGCGAGATAGCGCCGTACAAATTCTTGGCAGGCGGAGTCGACGGAGTCGAAAAGATGACGGAGAAATACATACGGCTGTTTGCGGGAGTCTAAGGCAAATGATTTATTTCATTACCGGTTCCAGCGGAGTCGGCAAGTCTACTTTGGTGAAGGAATTAAAGGGCAGGTTACCCGATGGTTTTGCTGTATATGATTTTGACGAAGTCGGCGTTCCACTGGATGCTGATCAATCATGGAGATTAGAAACTACAAGAAAATGGATCAAAACTGCGAAGCAAAACAACCTTAAGAATATTTCTACTATCATTATTGGCCTCATCCATCCCGATGAAGTTAATGAAATCGCGGGAGTTGAAGATGTGAGCGTGAGTTATATCATGTTGGAAGTTGAAAACGGGGAACTTGAGAAAAGACTTTTGGCTTTTAGATTTTCGACGCCGGAGAGGATCGAAAATCTGAAAAAGTACGAGAAGGTTACTCCTGAGGAATTTTTTGAGAACAACAAAAGGCATGTCCAGAAGATAAAGGAGGAGGCATTGAGGCATGATGCTATTTTCATAGATACAACGCATAAATCTCCAGAAAGTGTCGCCAAAATGGTCATCGATCATGTTCTCGGAGTTCCGGACATAGAAGCAGCTTTCAAATGGATAGTCGGAATATTGCAGAAGCACCAAATTCCCTTTCAGATCTCGGGAGGATTTGCTGCACGGCTCTATGGCTCAACGAGAGAATTGGCTGACATCGATATTGCTATTTCGGATGTGCGGATGTCGGAATTAATTCCTGACGTCTCAGAATATATAAGCTTCGGTCCGGCACGGTATCTTGATGAGGAGTGGGATTTACAGTTGATAACGCTAAATTATAGGGAGCAAGAAATTGATATTGGAGGAATCGACAATATTAAGATTTTCGACAAAGAAACCAAATACTGGGTTTCAATGAGTCGAGATATTGCAGTTGTTGAAACAAAAGAAGTATATGGTATATCGGTACCTTTGATCCCAAAATCAACTTTGATAGCCTACAAGAAAAAACTTATGCGAGACGTAGACAGGCTTGATATCTTAGCAATGGAAAATTCAGATAATTGATTATGAAAGCAAAGACCGCAGCAGCCGTCCACAAATTCACCGACATTCCCAACATCGGTCCGGCGATGGCGGAGGATTTTAAATTGCTCGGACTCAAATCCCCTACGGATTTGAAAAATAAAGATCCCCTCACGCTTTACAAGAAGATCTGCAAGAAGACCGGCCATCGTCATGACCCCTGCGTCCTCGACACCTTTATGGCGGCAGTCGACTTTATGAACGGCGCGCCTGCTCGGCCATGGTGGGATTACACCGCTATGCGTTCGGGAAGCTCGGACTCAAACATGAGGAGGAGCCTGAAGGCTGGCAAGGGATATGGAATAAGGACAATCACTGGAAGATCGTCGATCGCTGGAACGCACATGGCGGCAATACGCAGATCTGGCGCGGAGGAGTATTGGTATGGGTGATGCGATACAAGGGCATGTATCCGGTGGAAGTGATCCCAACACTTAAGGCAGCGCTTGCTGATCGCTATGGCGCCAATGATTTCTGTGGCGGCAGGGGACCGCATAAGTTCCGATTGCCGGGCGAATCGGTCTGGTATGAAAATGCGTGGACTGGAGATTTCACAAATTTCCAAGGAACCGAAACCGTTCTGAGGTTCAAGGAATCTGAAGAAGGCGCACTGTCTCCGTCATGGCGTGTAAGAGAAGAACTAGGCCGGCATGACTATAGCGGCATGATGATGGTCGATTGATCTTTGCAAAGAGCCGCCCCGGCACTCCGGGGCGGCTTCTGTTTTGGCTTTCTTCGTACTTGCAATCAGTCCATAAATCCGTATACTGCGGCGCATGTTAGCCCTTGAAGTAAAAGCTCGCGACGACAAGTCGTCGTCAGAAACCCTTCGCACGGAAGGCATTATCCCTGCGGTCCTCTACGGCCCGAAGGAGGGTTCCGCTTCTATATCGATCGATGGACGAGAGCTCGAGAGCATCTGGCGCGAGGCGGGGGAGACGACCGTTATTACCCTCAAAGGTGTTGGCGGCGACAAAGACACCTTGATCCGCGATATCCAGATGCATCCGGTCACCGGCAAGATTTTGCATGCGGATTTCTACGTCCTCGAGAAGGGCAAGAAGATCGAGATCTCGGTCCCGATTGAATTCGTCGGCGAAGCGCCTGCCGAGAAGCTTGGCCATATCATCGTGAAGGCGTTGCATGAGGTGGAGATAGAAGTCGCTCCTGCGGAGTTGCCGCATCATCTCGAAGTCGATCTCGCCCATCTCGAGAACGTTGGCGATCACATCACCGCTGCCGACATCAAACTCCCGCCGAGCGCCACTTTGAAGACTTCACCCGAAGAAATCATTGCTTCAGTCACTGCATTTGAAGAATACAAGGAAGAAGCGATCCCGACTGAGGCTGCGCCTGCTACCGAGGTCTCTACAGAGCCCGAGGCTGGTGCTGAAGACAAGAAAGCTGAATAGCCGAGTACGCTGTTTATCGCTTTACAGCGAATTGAAGATACGCCATAGTGCCTCCAAGATAACTGCCTAGGAGGCATTCATGTTGAAGCGAGTCGCAATCGTCTCGGTGCTTCTGTCGGCCCTAATCGGCACTCACGCAAGTGCGTGCGACAAAGAGCCGATCGTGGAGTTTGTCAACGAGCCATACAAGGCTGGGAGCGACATGCAGATGGTCGCAATCGTGGTCGACGGCAAGAAATGGACTCACCGATACATCGAAAACAGGGCCAAGAGCGCCTTTGGTCCCAAAATACTGCCGGACTGTCGCGTACTCGTCATAGGTCGCAAAGGCCTGTCTTTCTTTATCGTCATAGAGGATGAGGAGTGGCAGAATTTCGTTTACAACAGCACCTTCTTTAAGGTCAGCAAGGATGGGAAAAAGGTCTTGCAGGCCGACTATGAGGACCCACCGACCATTATCGTGAACGACGTCGTTCAGGCCAACAGCGACGGAACGCTCAAAAACGTCTATTTTGATGATACGGGAAACGTCATCACGAAATGGCTCGTGGATGGCAAGGAAGTCACCATGGTCAACGGAAAGCAGTAGTAAAAGCAGCAATTCGCCTCGGAGAAATCCGAGGCTCTTATTTTTAATACGTAAAACTAACATCAGATGTATCAGTAGTTAGTTCCCTGATATACTTACCAGATACAGGTATGCGTCTTTTCGGTGCCAGATCTTTTGTTTTTTTATTTCTCGCGTGCGCCTGCATTATCGCGGCGTATTCGTTTGATATATCTCACGCATCTGCCGACGTGACGGCTGATCAGCGCGCACAGCTCCAAGCAGAGCTCGCGCAAGTGCAAGCGCAGATTGTACAAAACCAATCCAAGCTCGCTGGCGAGAAACAACAAGAAGCAACGCTCGATGGCGCGGTACAGGACCTCGATTCGCAGATCACCGAGTATCAGCTCGAGATCAAGCAGCGCAACCTCACCATTCAAGCACTTCTGGATGGCATTGGCGAGGACAATGCCGGCATTAGTACGCTCAATACCAACGTTGCAGCCGGCCAGGCGTCGCTCGGACAGATCCTGCGCGATACGCAGCAGCTCGACGACGAATCGCTTGCCGAGCTCGCGCTCGGCGGTTCATCGCTCAACGACCTCTTCTCCGACATCGACGATTTTCAGCTGATCAAGCAGGGACTGAGCGATTCGTTTACGGCTATGAACGCGCAGAAGACTTCGCTCGCGCAGAGCGAGGCGCAGCTCCAAGACCAGCAGCAACAACAAGATCAGCTGCTTAGTCTCCAGAAGCAACAGCAGCAGGCATTGCAGTCGACCGAGAACCAGAAGCAGCAATTATTGACCGAGACGAAGGGCCAAGAGTCGGCCTATCAGCAAGCGATCAGCGACCAGCAGAAGAGCGTCTCGCAGATAGAAGCTGCGCTTTTCTCGCTTGCCAATTCATCGCAATCCGAATCTTTCGGTAGCATGTATGACTACGCCAAAGAGGCGAGTGCGGCAAGTGGCGTCGAACCGGCCTTTATCCTCGCGATCCTCACCGAAGAGAGTAATCTCGGCCAAAACGTCGGCAACTGCACCTATGAGACGGCGATGGCCCCCAACCGTGACATTCCTGATTATCTGACGATTATGTCACAGCTTGGCTTGAGTCCGGATTCTGAGAAGGTCTCTTGTGCGCAAAGTTATGGCGCTTACGGCGGTGCGATGGGACCTGCACAGTTCATCCCGTCGACGTGGGTCTTGTATCAATCACGTATTGCCTCTGCAAGCGGCCAAAACCCGCCCAACCCTTGGGATCCGCGTACTGCGACCTTCGCGACTGCGCTTTATATGAGCGACCTTGGTGCAGGCGGAGGCACAGCTCCCGCAGAGCGCGAGGCTGCCTTGAAGTATCTCGCCGGCAGCCACTGGCAAAACCCCGCATATGCCTTCTACGGCGAAGCAGTCATGAATTACACGGTGCAATACCAATCGCAGATCAATGAGATCAACGGGTCGTAGTAGGTGCGAACTGGCCGGACAGGTTTTTGGGGTCTTTGCAGCGCGGCGGCGCGAAACAGAGGGCCAAATTATTTACTTGGCTAGCAAGAAAATCCCGACCCCAAAAAACCGTCCGGCCAGTTCGCACCGATGCCTGACCCTCCTTGCAATTGAGAGCATTTTTTCGTATAGTGCGGCCAATGAAAAAGGATATGCATCCGGAAGACTATCGCAAGGTGATATTCGACGACACGACGTCGGGGAAGCGTTTTCTGATTGGTTCGACCATTGAGACCTCGAAGACCGACAAGTGGGACGACGGCAAGGAATACCCGGTTTTCCAGGTCGAAATCTCGAGTGCATCGCATCCCTTTTATACCGGACAGTCGAAGAACATCGACACTGCCGGCCGCGTCGAGAAGTTCAAGACGCGCGCTGCGGCGAAGAAAACTGCCACGAAGTAGTGTGAAGCGACCGGAGCGCGCATTTTTTGCCGACTCCGCAACTCGCTCCGCTCAGACATTGCTCGACGGCAAAAAATGCGCGCTCCGGTCGCCCCCGCGTCCCGTTCGCGTATACTTACGATATGTCCGAACAAACCAAAATAAATCCCGAAGAATACCTCGACGACAATCGCGTCTCGTATCTCGCGCACGAATGGAAGCGCCTCACGCAGGCGGAGAACGATGCGCAGGAGCTGATCGAAGTCGACCCAGCGATGGCAGAGCTCGCAGAGAAGGAGATTGAGGATATCGACGTACAGAAAGAACGCTCCTGTCAGAGATGGAGCGCATCATTGGCGCGAGTGCTCAGGAGCGCGAATGGCCCAACGAGATCGTTCTCGAAGTGCGCGCGGGCGTCGGCGGCGACGAGGCATCGCTTTTTGCAGAAGAGCTCGCGCGGATGTACCTACAATACGCTGAGACGCAGGGCTGGCGCTCCAAGTCGCTCGACGAATCGCGCGCGTCCTTAGGCGGCTACAAGGAAGCGCAATTCGAGATCAAGGGCGAAGATTGCTATCGCAAGCTGCGCTACGAGACCGGCGTGCATCGCGTGCAGCGCGTGCCCGCGACCGAAAAGGCGGGCCGCATCCACACCTCGACCGCATCTGTCGCGATCTTGCCGATCTACAAGCGCACCAAAATGGAAATCAATCCCGGCGACATCGAGATCGAAATCTCGCGCTCCGGCGGCGCGGGCGGCCAAAACGTCAACAAGGTCGAAACGGCGGTACGCATCATCCACAAGCCGACCGGTATCGACGTGCGTGTCACCTCCGAGCGCAGTCAGGCCGCAGAATAGAGAGAAGGCGATGACGCTCCTCATTTCGCGCCTCCAGCAGATGAAGGATGAGGCGAAGACCGCGAGCGCGCCGCTGACCGCAAGTCGCAGATAGGCACCGGCGACCGCTCCGAGAAGATCCGCACCTACAATTTCCCGCAAGACCGCATCACCGACCACCGCATCAAGGAGTCCTGGTCCAACATCGAGAAGATAATGGCCGGCGCGCATCGAGCCGATCCTCGAAGCGCTCGCAAAGGCCGATACGGAAGGTATCACGGGGAAGCTGTTGCGGAAAGCGACTGATTTTGCTAGTATCTCAGGCCTCAGAATCAGGACCTCTATATTCTGATATGACAGATACAACGATTGAACCTTTTCGAAGCCGGCGCGCATTTCGGCTATGCCCGCGCGCGCCGCCACCCGACCGCCGCTCCGTTACCTCTTCGGCACCAAGGACCGCACCGATATTTTCGACCTCGAAGAGACCACGAAGCGCCTCGACGCGGCAGCCGCTTTCGCATCATCGGTCGCCTCGAGCCGGCAAGCAACTCCTCTTCGTCGGCGGCAAGCACGAGGCGATCGCCCTCGTGAAGCGCTGCCGAGCGCGTCGGCCAGCCGTATGTCGCTGGTCGCTGGATCGGCGGTACGCTCACCAATTTCAAGAACATCCGCAAGCGCATCGACCTCCTCGAGAAGCTCATGGGCGAGCGCGAGCGCGGCGAGCTCGAGAAATACACCAAGAAAGAGCGCCTCCTGATCGACCGCCAGATCGATGAGCTGCTCGCCCGCTTCGGCGGTCTCGTCACGATGACACGAACTGCCTGCCGCGCTGTTCGTCGTCGATTCGCGTCACGAAGACACTGCGGTAAAGGAGGCCAATCAGCTCGGCATCCCGGTCATCGGCCTCTCAAGCTCTGACTGTGATTTCTCGCTTGTCCAGTACCCGATCCCGGCAAACGACACATCAGTGCGCTCGATCAGCCTCGTGAGTAATGCAATTGCCGAGGCGTACCAGAGTGGTAAGACGACTGCCAAGCCTTCATCCAAATAGCTCTCTCTGGTATACTGACCGGGCATTTATCCGTACGTGTTTCAACCAATTTTGATATGGCAACTACCGAGGAAATCAAGCAGCTTCGCGACCTTACCGGCGTCTCCATCATGCAGTGCAAGAAGGCGCTCGAAGAGGCGGGTGGCGATATAGAGAAGGCGAAAGTCATCTTGCGCAAAGCCTCGGCTGCGATCGCCGTCAAGAAGTCCGACCGCGAGCTCGGCGCCGGCGTCGCCGCAGCGTACACGCATGCGGGCGGCCAAGTAGTGGCGCCGTCGTACTTGGCATGCGAGACCGACTTCGTCTCCGGCAACGAGGAATTCGAAAGACTCGCTTATGACATCGCGATGCACGTCGCTGCGATGAAGCCTCTCTTCAAGAGTCGCGACGATGTGAAGGAGAGCGACATCGCCGCGGCGCGCTCCGTTTTCGAAGAAGAAGCCAAAAACGTGCCAGAGGACAAGCGTGCGATGGCAGTGCAGGGCAAGGTCGACGCGTATCTGCGCGAGCGTGTATTGCTTGATCAGGCTTTCGTCAAAGACGCCAGTGTGACCGTCAATGACCTCATCACACAGGCGGTGCAAAAGTTCGGCGAGAAAGTAGAGCTGGTCCGTTTCGAGCGCTTGTCTGTGCGCTAGTATGGTTCTCTTCTCGATCGTACTTTTCGCAATTTCCCTCGTACTCATTGCGGGTCTCTTCACGGTGAAGTATTGGGAGTGCGAGCACAATGTCGTACTTGCCGCATCTTGGCGCATACGCTCCGACAGGCAGGCGATTCGTCTCAAGAGGCGAATCTCTCAGCTTGGTGACGATATCGCCCGGCTCTGGCCGGTCGTGCTGCTTTTTCTGCGATACGTAATCCATGAAGCGGCGCTCGGCTTCGCCTCGTTTGCTCGCACTTGCGAGCGCCAAGCGCACAAGATCGCCGATCTCGTCTCGCACCGCCGCACCTTCGTCCCGCGTGAACCTCGATCTGAATTCCTCAAGCAGGTGATCGAGCACAAGACGGGGAATGGCGAATCGGGCACTTCACACGTATAATCTCAAGGTTCGCGTTTGACGGGGCCAAATAAGAAAATAAGCCGCCTTAGCTCAGTTGGTAGAGCAACGCTTTTGTAAAGCGAAGGTCCCCAGTTCAAGTCTGGGAGGCGGCTCAAGCGAAGCTTGAGCCGCCTCCAAACTAATAGACGGCTCCCGCTTTTTATTTTTTGGAGGTGCTCGTGGCCGCGCTCGACGAAGCTGTCGTCAGTGTCTTGAGCTGTGGCAAGATCTGTTGGATCGCAGAGACGCTCTGATAGCCGTAGTACGCCTTGCCGTTGATTACGAGTGCCGGGAGGATTGTCTGGCCACGTTGTCGATCGAGATCAGCGTCTGAGCGCGCCGACGTCGAGGTTGTAATCAAATGAATACACGCGCAGGTCGGGGTACGTCTCAGAGAGTGAGGTCAGGGCGTCGCCTTGCTCCTCGCACGCTGTCGTGCAGTCACCGGCGTTGGAATAGAAGTAGAGGATAAAAACCGGCTTGAGGTTGCACTTCTGAGCGAGCTGCTGCATGAGAAGATAATCCTTGATCTCCAGCAGCGAGTAGAGACCTTTGAGACGTGTGATCTCAGATTGGTTCTCGCCCGCACCTTGCGCTTCCATGTATGAGAGCTGATTGCCGAGTGACGTCATTTCGCTCGGGAGGATCGTGTTTTCGGAGATGTCATTGCAGGAGTGTTCAGAAAGTAAATCAAACTGCGTCTCGATCGACAGAATCTGCGTCGAGACGTCGTCTTCGGTCGCCCGGATATCTTGCACGCGCTGATCGTTGAAGTATGTGCTCGCGTAAAATGCCGTAGCGAAGATAAGCGCTGTGATCACAAGGGCGATCGCATAGGTCGTCCATTTCGCGCTGCGTGAATTGACCGCGGGTTCCATATGATGATTATCGCCAGCGCACGCCCGTGCGCAAGAGCGCACGTACGAAGGCCGTGCCGAGCCACAGAGGCGCGATCATACTATAGAAGAGCACGAAGAGCGCGGTGCCCACGGGCGGCCTGCGGTGCCCGGTGCCGATGAACGTGCCAACGGAGACGAGCGCGATGACTATCGCCACCGAGGCGATAATGATAAACCACAGAGCGCTCGTGTCGAGGTAGAAGGCGTCGAAGGACGGTGTATGAAATACGAAGCCGATGATCTCAAGACGCAGCACTTCATGCCAGAGAGATTCTGCGACTGCGTACCAGAAATGTGCGTAGAAGTAGACGGCGATCCCGATCGAAAGCACTGCCATCGGAAGAATAATGATGCCAAGGTTGCCGTACTTGCGATTGCCGAACATGTGCGAATAATCCACGCCGTTTCTTAAGAACCCATAAGACCAACGTACGCGCTGCCGGAAGAGTGCTCTGATGCTGCGTGGTGTCCCGGTATAGACCTTTGCGCCGGGCGCGTTGCCGATGAGATACCCATGGCTCTGAAGCCGCATTGCCATCTCGAGGTCTTCGGTCGAATATCCGTGCCGCCAGCCGCCCAAGCTCTGCACGACCGCGGTGCGGAAGAAAGAAAACGGGCCGGGCGTGATGTACATCGAGCCCATCGACGCCAAGGTAAAACGGACAAACAGTCCGAGGCGATACTCAGCTTCCTGCATGTGCTGCAGGAGATTCACCGGCTTCTTGATATGGATCGCCGGTGTGACGGCGCCTACTTTCTCGTTTTGAAACGCCCGTACGATATGTCGCAGCGCGCCCGGTGCCACGACGGAGTCAGCGTCAAGGCATCCGATAAGTTCTGCCGAAGTGTGAGTGAGCGCGAGGTTCATCGCGCTGTGTTTGCCGCCGTTTTCCTTGTGAAAAACTCTAACCTGTGCAAATCGTTCAAAGGTGCGGGCGACCGCTAGTGTATCGTCACGCGAACCGTCATCGACGACGATGATCTCGAACTTATCCTTCGGATATTCGAGTGCGAGGAGCGACTCGATCGTGCCACCGAGCGTCTTTTCTTCGTTCCAACAGGGGACGATGATGGCGACTGTCGGCTCGTACGGCGTCGCAGGAGTCTTCAGGGCTGCACGGCGACGGTTTTCGATGAAAGATACCAGCAAAAAGACCTCGAAATACAGCGAAATAAAGAGGAATATATACATCACGATCATGTCGGACATAGGTCGAAATTATACCAGAAAAAGAGGATTTTGTAAGCCCCAAAATAGTGATGTCCGACATCACTATATTTGGGATGTCCGACATCGCTATTCTAGTGAACTTTTGCTGAGAGAGGGGTATACTGGGCCGATGCAAAGCGACCCAAAAGGCCATATCCATCCCATTTCTTCACTTATACGCGAGGCGAACCGTATTTTCTATGAAATGGGCTTTACCTTTGCCGAAGGGCCATTGCTTGAGAGCGAATGGTACAACTTCGACGCGCTTAATTTCGAAAAAGATCATCCCGCTCGAGATATGCAGGACACCTTCTTTATGAAAGACGAACCGGGATATGTTTTGCGTACTCACACATCGAACGTGCAGGTCAGATATATGGAATCTCAAATCGAAGCGGGCATAGTACCGCCGTATCGTATGGTTGTGATGGGAAAAGTGTTTCGTAACGAAGCGACCGATATGACGCATGAAGCCGAATTCTTCCAAATAGAAGGAATGGTAATCGGAGAAGATATAACCCTTGCCCATTTGAAAGGCACCGTCACGGAATTCTTCAGCAAACTATTTAAAGGCGCGGTCGAAGTGCGATTTAGTCCTAGTTTTTTTCCTTTTGTTGAGCCTGCTATAGAAGTCGATATGCGTCTCACGAGTCCGGACGCTCCGGAGAAATTGCGCGATAGATGGATAGAAGTGATGGGTGCGGGGATGGTTCATCCGAATGTTCTCAAAAACGCAGGTGTTGATCCTGAAAAATATCAAGGGTTTGCATTCGGTGGCGGCATTGATCGTCTTGCAATCTTGCGTTGGTCGATCGACGATATTCGTCTCATGCATTCGGCTGATCTGCGGTTCATTAATCAATTTTAATTGTTGTTATGAAAGTTTCCCGTAATTGGTTGCAAACCTACTTTCAGGATCCGCTGCCGGATGCGGAGACTCTTTCTGACGCACTGACATTTCATGTCTTTGAGATCGATGGTGTCGAACATGTCGGCGAAGATGATGTCTTGGATGTAAAGATCACCGCCAATCGCGGGCATGATTGCTTGAGTCATCGAGGGATCGCCAAAGAGCTCTCGGCGATTCTCGACATGCCGATGATCAGAGATCCGTTGCGTATGCCGCTCTCACTTGAGCCCAAGACCGATGCGCTTTCGATCACTATCGAAGACACATCGCTGTGTACGCGTTTTACGGCAGCTCTTATCAAGAATGTGAATGTAGGCCCGTCGCCGGAATGGCTGCGTAAGGCACTCGAAGCAGTCGGGCAGCGCAGTATCAACAACATCGTCGACGCGACCAATTACGTGATGCTCAACATCGGCCAGCCACTGCATGCCTTCGACACAGAGAAGCTCGGTAAGACCACGGGCGACGGATCCATGTATGTAAGCTCAATCGCCGTGCGTCGTGCGCGCGAAGGGGAGAAGCTCGTCGGGCTTGATGACAAAGAATACGCGCTCAGCACCTCGATGCTCGTCATCGCCGATCTCAACAACGGCGATGCGCCGATAAGCATCGCTGGTATCAAGGGCGGCAAGCCGACAGGTATCGATAGCGCGACGAAGAACATCATTCTCGAGGCGGCCAATTGGAACGGCGTGGCGATTCGCAAGACCTCGCAGGCTTTGAAGCTTCGCACCGATGCCTCGGCGCGTTTCGAGCAGGTGATCTCGCCGGAGCTCACCGCCTACGCGATACGCGATGTCGCAGATCTGATCCAGAACATCGCCGGCGGCGAGGTTGTTGGTTTCTATGATCAATATCCTGTCTCGGCTCCACAGCAAACGGTGGCTGTAAGCCTCGACAAAATCAACGCCGTGCTCGGTGCATCTTTCAAGGGCGCAGACGTCGAAGATGTATGGCGCCGACTCGATTTTGCACACACACAGGAGGGTGACACGTATACGATCCATGCGCCGTTCGAACGCCTCGACCTTACCATCCCTGAGGACCTCGTCGAAGAGGTCGGGCGCATTATCGGCTACGACAAGATCGTCGCCGTCGAACTCCCGTCGCTTCCGGAGAAGCCCGCGGTCAATCAGAATTTCTATGCGGCGGAGAAAGTGCGCGAAGAATTGATCGCGCAAGGCTACTCTGAAGTATTCACGAGCGTCTTTGCGGAGAAGGGCGAGCGCGTCGTCCTCAACAAGGTCGACGGCGTGCGCCCGCGTCTGCGCGCTAACTTGGTGGACGGACTCGCCGAAGCTCTCAAGAAAAATATTCCCAACAAAGACCTGCTCGGCATCAAGGAAGTGAAGCTTTTCGAAATCGGCACTGTCTGGCGCGATGGTGGGGAAATTCTCATGATCGGTACGATCAGTGAAAATGAACCAGCCAAAGAAATGGTACTCGATGTCGATATGGGCGCTGAGCAGTACGAGCAATATCCGCTCTCATCTACCGTGCGGTATAAGACTTTTTCTAAATATCCCTATATCGTCAGAGATATTTCTTTCTGGCTTCCAATCGGAAATTCAACTCAGGATTATATTGAATTTATTAACACGACATTTAAAACAGCAGGTAATTCGTTGGGAGAAGCACTATTCTGGGAAGTCGATGAATATGAAAAAGACTCAAGAAAGTCAATAACTTATCGTTTAATTTTCCAATCATCCGACCGCACACTTACCGATATCGAAGTTAATGCGATTATGGATACTGTGGCGGATGCATTGCGTGCGAAAGGGTTTGAAATCAGATAAAAAGATTGGCTGCCGCGCTGTTAAGCGTGGCAGCCGGGTACTTGGATACAAGACGCACCTCAGGTTACAGAGTGTCGTCAATCAGAAGCGACACTCTTAGGGCCGATTTCCACGAAGTTCGGCGCCCTGGCCGACATCATTGGAAAGCGGTACGGATCGTACGCAGACGAATGTTGTTGAGCATGGTAATTGGGCACCACAGCCAACAAGACAACGAACAAGAGACCTAACGCAAACCACCCTACCTTCATATAATCCTCCCATTTTTCTTTACAGCATATCACCGCACAGTACGATGATCCGAGTATTTTACGATATACATTTGTACAAGTCAATGATTACCAATGGTGGATAATTTGATACAATGCCGATACGAAATATGGCTGAAAAGGACACAAAAAAAGCTCATTACGACGCCTCCGACATTACCGTCCTCGAAGGCTTGGAAGCGGTACGCCGACGCCCGGGCATGTACATCGGTACGACCGGTCCCGACGGCTTGCACCACCTGATCTGGGAAATCTTCGACAACTCGCGCGACGAAGCGATGGGCGGCTTCGCCAACGACATCGAGGTCGCTCTGCTTCCGGGCAATCGCGTGCGTGTGGCCGACAACGGCCGCGGCATTCCTGTCGACATTCATCCCAAGACCAAACTCTCAGCACTCGATACGATCATGACCACGCTGCATGCGGGCGGCAAGTTTGGCGGCGGCGGCTACAAGGTCTCTGGCGGCTTGCACGGCGTTGGCGCGTCGGTGGTCAACGCCTTGTCGACCTACGCGCGCGTCGAGGTGCATCGCGATGGCGGACAGCATCTCCAGGAATACAAAAACGGCGGCAAGGCCGTCGCCAAGGTGAAGAAGATCGGTGCTTCAAAGCTCCACGGCACTATCACGGTCTTCGAGGCCGACCCGACTATCTTCGGAACGATCGAATACAGCTTCGAGCGCGTCGTTGCGCACTTGCGCCAGCAGGCATACCTCGTCAAAGGCCTGCGTATCTCGATCATGGACTTGCGCAATGCAGGCAAAGTTGATGATGAGAGCGTGTATTATCTGCGTGAGTTGGGACTCGATGCACCGTCGGTGACTTTCTACTTCGAGGGCGGCTTGCGCAGCCTCGTCGGATTTCAAAATCGCCACCAGGAGCCGGTGCACAAAACTATTTTCTATGTCGAGAAGGAGCAGGACGATGTGCAGGTAGAAATCGCGTTGCAATACGTCGACGACATCACTTCGCGCATCAGCACCTTTGCCAACAATATCTACACTGGCGAAGGCGGTACGCACCTCACCGGCTTCAAGACGGCGCTCACGCGCACACTCAACTCTGCGCTCAAGGCCGGCAAGGAAAGCGATAGCTTCACGGGCGACGATGTGCTCGAAGGTCTCACGGCGGTCATCTCGATCAAGATGCCGGAGATTCAGTTCGAAGGGCAGACGAAGGGCAAGCTGGGGAGCGTGGAGGCGCGTGGCGCTGTCGAGAGCGTCTTCGGCGAGGCCTTCTCAAGGTTTCTCGAAGAACACCCGGAAGAAGCGCGCGCGATCCTCGGCAAAGCGACGCTTGCGATGAAGGCCCGCAAAGCTGCGAAGGCTGCAAAAGACAGTATCCTCCGCAAAGGGGCGCTTGATGGCATGACTTTGCCGGGCAAACTTGCAGACTGCCAGAGCAAGAGCGCCGCAGAGTCCGAGATCTTCATCGTGGAAGGGGACTCGGCCGGCGGTACCGCCAAGATGGGCCGCGACCGCCGCACGCAGGCTATATTGCCGCTGCGCGGTAAGATCCTCAACATCGAGCGCGCCCGCATCGACAAGATGCTCGCAAGCGAGCAGATCAAGAACCTCGTCGTCGCGCTCGGCACCGCTATCGGCGACATCTTCGACATCCAGAAGCTCCGCTATCACAAGATCATCATCGCGACGGATGCAGACGTCGACGGAGCCCACATCCGCACGCTCCTCCTGACCCTTATGTATCGCCATTTCAAGCCGATCATCGACGGCGGGTATCTCTACATCGCGCAGCCGCCGCTCTTTAAGATCAAGAAGGGCAAGGAAACTTTCTATGCATACAGCGACGAAGAGCGCATTGCGATCGTCGGCAAGGACATGCCCATCGAGACAGAATCAGATCAAGCTGAAGAAGAGCCCGAGGAGGAAGTTGAATCAAAGAAAAGAACTCCTAAAATTTCTGTCCAACGCTACAAGGGCTTGGGCGAAATGAACTCCGAGGAGCTGTGGGAGACCACGATGGACCCGGCGCGCCGCATGCTCAAGCAGGTAGGCGTCGAAGACGCGCAAGACGCCGACATGGTCTTCGACATGCTCATGGGTACTGATGTGCCTGCCAGAAAGAGCTTTATTCAAAGTCACGCGAAAGAGGCTACGTTGGACATTTAGCTCGTTCCGTTCAGACAATCCTTGACTGCCAAACAAAAACCGCCGCGTTGGATGCGGCGGTTTTCGTATATCAAGGCTAAGCCTCGATGACTTTTAGTAATTCGTGGGGTAGACGCCGTAGTATCCGCTGGTGGGGTAGTAGGCGTAGGCGGGTACGAATACCTCCGCGCTGTTGTTGGAGTAGTTGGATTCGCGCACGCCGCCGCCGGGGTTCACCGAGACGCTAAAGGTGCCGCCGCCCGCTGTCACAGGTGAGAAGCGCAGCGTGTTGATGATCGAAGCGCCGGGCGCAAGCGAAGCTTGTGCAGGCGAGCTATAGAGATACCCGCCCTGATATCCGTTTTGGGTCGGAAGGCTTGCTTGGAAGTAATAGACACCTGTCGGGCTGCCGCCGATATTTTGGATATCGAACTCAACCGCTGAGACTTCGCTTGCTGACATCGCAGCACCCGAGGTAAACGCGCCGGTCGTCGGGTCGATGGTACCGACCGCGATGATGCGCACGGCGAGATCAGCCGGAGTGTAGTACGTCGGCGCGCGGTAGGTCGTCGTCGGTCTCGTGGCAGTGGTAGCAGGCTTCGACGTCTGTGTAGTCTGCGTTTGTGTCTGCGTCATCGCGGTGTTGGACCCGGGATGAATCGTGATCGTCGCATTGCCCGTGATCTGCGTGCTGCCGTCTGCCGGGTTGAAGACGATCGAGACGGGGACGCTCACCGAGCTTGTCGCGGTAGGCGAGAGCAGGGGAACTACTTGCGCCGACTGCACCGTGCTCGAGGCGAGCGCGATCGCGTTGCCGCATTGGATCGGAGTGGCCGTGTTGGTCGTCGGGTCGATCGTGTCAAACTGGAAGTTGTCCTGGCACTGGTAGAGGAAGGCGTAGGTACCGGAGGCGCTTGAGCTGTTGGTCCACGAGATGGTGACCGGTGCGCCCGCCGTCGCGTCGCTCGGCGCGTTGACCGTGATGGAGGGTGTGTTGTTGCCCTGGAAAAGGCCCGAGAACCAGCCCGAAGAGAGGCTGACCAAATGCACGATGCCCCAGATAATAATGACGATCAGGATAATAAGGCCAATAATGGCAAGGATGTTGGAAAGCGTGCTCGGCTTCCGCTCCTGCGAGCTGTGCGTTTGGTCTGGCATGGCGGCACTCTTGCACATGAGAGGGGTACTTGTCAAGCATTGACAAAAGTGGTGTATTGCGTTATCATAGTGGTACCAATATGCCCGCTCAATATAGCCATATTTCGACCCATTCGACTACAGCGACACGCAAGCCGCCGATCGCTGTCTTTCTTGCTGCTACGGTAGTTATCTTCTTCTGCACCCTCTCAGCGGCCGATTCGATCGGCTTTGTCCCGTACTACATCGACGGCACCGACCCTAATGGTGCGACGACTGACACCTCCGTCAACACAAGTGTTCCGCTCTCATCGCTGCCGCAGACAGGTGAGACGGCCTCCAATACTACTCAGGCATCGACTCAGACGACTACGCAAAGTGCAGGCGTCGAGCCGGTACGCCTCATCATCCCGGGCGCCAACATCGACCTTCCGGTGCAAAACCCCTCGACCACCGACGTCGATACGCTCGACAACCTCCTCAAGAACGGCCCTGCGCACTACATCGACTCCGCGGGCCTCGGCGAGAGCGGCAACGTCATCATCTTCGCGCACAGCTCGCACTTGCCGATCGTCACCAACAAAATGTTCCAAGCCTTCAACAACGTCCCCAACCTCGACCCGGGCGCTTCTATCACGGTGGTCGGCGCTGACGGCAAAGACTATCTCTACACCGTCGAGAGCGTCGTGAAGGCCACGACCGACGGCGGCACCGAGATCGACACCTCAGCCTCCGTGGGCCAGAAGCTCACCCTCGTCACCTGCGACACCCTTACCGGCGTCTCGGCCCGCTTCGTCCTGACGGCGGATTTCGTCGGCGTCTCGAATACTGCAACGAGCCTCTAGGATACGGGTAAACGCACCATTCACTATGAGCTTGATCGGGGCTTGCGATCTACGAATTCTTTTACGATACGCTGAAGCGTGTCTCGGATTTCTTCGCGCGGCACTTCATAACCCGGCATGTATTTGATCGCAGTGTCGGTGATGTCGTCGAAATACACAAGACTTTTGAGAATCAGGTTTTGATCGAGTTGCGGGAATTTCTCGGATGCATCCGCGAGGAGCTCCGAGAGAGGCAGTGTGCGCAGTATGAAAAAAAGATCGACATAATCCTTGAGCGTTGCGCGGCTCGTGATCGCGGAGAGCTTCATGCACCCGATGTCCGCGATCGAAGCGAGCCGCAGCTCGGCTGTTTCCACCACGTCTGCCACCAGAGGGTACGGGAATCCGAAAAAACTGATCGACACGCTCTCGTCAAGCATCACCGAGAGCGTGTCGCGTTCATCCTGTGTCTTGAGCAGATGGTGTGCGGCAAACATCTCTCGGATCTCTTCAAAGAGTGCGGCAGTATCGAATGACTCGCGGGAGAAGAAGTCGAAATCGACGCTGTCGCGATGTCCGATCTGGAGCGCGAGTCCCGTGCCGCCTGCAAGGTAAAAACGTTCCTTAATCGATGAGAATGACGGCACCAAAGCGCGACGCGTCTCGTCGAGGATCTCGTAGTGAAGCTCTTTCATGCGAAACGCCCTTCGCGTGCCGGCCTTGTATCATAGACAAGCGCCCAAAGCTCAAGCGATTTCCGACCCCAATCGCTTCGCGCAGAAGCTTGGATTGCATCACGAATTTCATCGGTTGAATACGTCGCGCGCAGCCAATCAGTCGCTTTCGCGCTGCCGTGGTCGAGCACCTGCTTGATGATCAGCGACTTGTCGCGCTCAAGATCCAGTCGCGAGAGATCGTATGACCAGAGAAACGGAGCAAGAAAAGCAGGGATTGGTACACTCATACTGCAATTATACCATAATCATATTCTAAGGAGATATAAAGCGGCACCGAGATAGATACCTCGCCCTCGGTAGGCAAGAAGCTCAACCTCGTCACCTGCGACACCCTCACCGGCGTCTCGGCCCGCTTCGTCCTCACCGCCGATTTCGTCAAAAAGTATTTGTATTTGACATTCTATAATATTTAGTGATTAATGTTATGAGATCGCTCGAATGGCTCGAGTGGATTGTCCTTAAAGTCATGAGGAGTTGATAATGTTCTGGACTTATCGAAAGCCTGTACCGCAGATTCTTCCTGAAGCAGCCCTTGCCAGGGACGTGTATTACTATCGGATTGGTGCTTTTGACTCACAATTGTACGCATCCTTGATCGCAGTCGGTGTCCCATTGTCCGGCATTCTTTTCCCTAACGACTCTCAAACCAAATGGATTGCTGTTTCAGTTTGGTTTTTCTTAAGCACTGCATATTGGTTCACTATGGGGATGGAAATGATCTCTCAGATACGTATTAACGTTACGTTAGACCAAAGAATGACCGATTCACAACGAACGAGTATGCAGCTGCTGTACTGGGCGGTTGCGATTGCATTCGTGTATTGGTTGCTTGCGTGGGCTTTGTCGGGGAAATCGCTATACGGCCTGTACGCGCCAGCCCCAAGCTATGGTTGGGCAGAGTGGTTAATTCTTGCCCATACCCTGTTTGTATCCACATTTTCAATCCAAGTGTTCTACCCGTTGATGACGGACTACCTCCAATCAACAGGACCACAGCGACTTACAATCAAATAAGACAAGACGGATATTTAGAGAGGCCTTTGGTTGCACAAAAGCGACGGGCAGGGAAATTACCCTGCCCGTTTTTACATGTGAAGTGGTACATTGCTTTGTGAGCAGACTTAATCCTAGCCTTGTCTTTTTATTAACACCTCATTGTGGAGCCAAATTCCGTCATGATAGACTTTGCATATGTCAGGAATGGAAGGACCCGGGAAAAACGAAAGTCGTCTTGCAAGATTTATACGCAAGGGTCGGGAGGCTATGAGGGGCAGGGATTCCGATGAGACGATTCACCTCCACGACCATAGTCATCTTAACCCTCATGCAGGGCCTTTTGAGCAAAATAGAAAACACGAGGAAGATGAAAGGAGCCGTACAAATTCCCAAGCGCCTACCCCCGTTGTAGAAACTCCCCAACGATTAGATGGAGTAGTTGAAGATCCAGTCAATAAAGGCATGGATTCTGGGGCAGTAATTGATCCTATATCGCAGGACCCGCAAGATCCAGCACAAGAAGAGAAGGCACCGCG
This sequence comes from Candidatus Kaiserbacteria bacterium, assembly GCA_963767115.1. Classification (GTDB taxonomy): domain Bacteria; phylum Patescibacteriota; class Minisyncoccia; order Phycocordibacterales; family UBA2100; genus UBA10103. The sequence continues at coordinate 85,634 of CAVYCR010000007.1, forward strand.
TGCAGTGAGAGGCAGGCCCACTATATCACCATCAATTGAGCAGTTAAAAAGACGAATCAGAGAGAAAAAAAGTAGGGAGCGGCGATTGGAAGATCGCGAGACTCAGCCGACCGACCCGGATACATGGACGCAAGTTGTACGACCAGAAACCGCAGAAGATCTTGAGTCCGAATTGCGTGGGAATGCAACCGCTGCTGCGTCTGTCTCATACTATCTGGATTCGCACGGTAATAGGCGTACTCCACAGGAATTTGAAGATAATGCAGGAAGATACAAACAGCAAGCAAGCGAAGCTTTACAGCAGTCATATGACGAAGCTCGTGGTCGCAAAGACTATGTATCGCCTGGGGGAGACCCTGAAGAGCGACCAGAAACCAATGAAAGGCCGCGAACTCGACGTAGTCGCACAGAAGAACCTGGTACAACGAGAGCTGAAGCCAATCGGCAAGAGCGCACACGTGGTCCCTCAAATCCTGATGCTTCGCCACATAGAATCAGAGATGATGACGATAATGATGCTAAATCTGGTACGGATAAACCGTGGGAAACGGTCGATAAACGTAGATACAACGGGATCAAGAAATTGACGGACGATGAGGTTTTTCGAAGTGAAGAAGGTCAGCAATACTTTGGTTCGATGCTTCATAAGCTCGTGGGCGATCGAGCAGATGATATTTTTCTCAGAATGAAAGAGGGGGAATTGAGCAAGGAAGAAGAAGATATCATCTCGTATGTACGTAATGAGCACGGTCTTTTCGTCAAAAATCGGGATCGTATCGCACCCAAAATAGACGATTCGCTCATCAAACGCCTTGCTCTTCGAGATGACCAATTGAATAAGCTTATGGAATCTCGAAGTGCGAATGTCGTCGCCAGGGCAATGAAAGAGCAACTCATGAAATCGGCAATCGAAGATCCGCAACAATTTGAGGATTTCGTAAAATCTATGCAAACGATGGAGGTTGCAGAAAGAAGCGTCTTCTACAAGAGATACGAAAAGCGCATTCACGCGCTCGCAGATGCGGTAGGTATAAAGGACTCGGAAATGGATGGCACTTTCAATCTAAAAGATAAAAAAGGACGTGAAAAGACTTTTGAATGGCTCGTCAACAAACAACGCGAAGATATGGGGCGTGTACGCAAAGCGCTCGATACAGTTCTCTCCGGTCTTGAGAATGGAATTGGAGGTGCAAATGGCACGTATTTCCCATTACCGAAGTTTCTCCAATTTAGCTCAGAAGGCAAAGCGCGTGCCTGGATGAATGAAGCGGAAAAATTGCAGACGCAAACAAAACGTTCGATTTTCCGACCGAATTCATTGGCGGTCAATGATGTTAGTAAAGCTTTAAATCTCGCGGCTTCTTTTGCGAGCAAAACTCTAGTGGAAGATAAAGAAGTTCGCGCTGCAATGAGACAAGCTGCTTTTGAAGAAGGTAACAAGACTGGGATAAGAAATACTGAAAACGAAGGTCCACAAAATATGCAGACATATAATCAAGCAAAGAATATTTCTGAAGCTGAGATTAAAGAGCAATGGAAACAAGATAGAGAGAAGGCACCCCTTATAGATGGAGACGGATGGAATGAATATACACAATCACAACGTGAGGATTTTAGAGAGAGTTGGACACAACGTGAACAACAAAAGCACGTGGAAGGTCAAAAAGGTAAAGGAATCTTCGCATCCATACTCCGTGCTTTCATACGTGCGCTCTTCAATAGGAATAAAGAAAAACTATCAGTCAATTAAGTCCAAAATAATATGACCGATCAAATCGAACAAATCTACGAACAGTTCTTAGCCCTTGTCACGCAGGATAAAGCCGACGAGGCAAAGGAATACATCATTGCCAACCTTGAGCACTTGCCGCAGGATCTTCAGGACGAGATCACCGCTAAGCTTTTTATGCAGGCTGTGATAGATGAGGCCCAAGAAATCGAGACGATCGACAAATTGCGCGAAGAATCACTCCAGGCAGGGGAAGCATTGCTCGCTATAAAAGGATTGCTTGAGAAAGAAAGCCATTCAGAAGAGTGATTGACAAGATCCTATTAATGATGTACTATTGATGCAGGTTGAAGCCTGCGTTCACATCAGAAAAAGGGAGCATCACAATGCGCATAGTAGTCGGTTTCTTCACCTGCATCCTGTCGGCGGTTGCGAACATTGCCTTGATCGTCCTGATCGGGCTTGAGTACTGGGATGCATCGGGGATTGTCCTCGACCAAATCCGTGTCGTTGTCGGGCCTACCGCACAAACGATCTCAATTCCGGCGGCGGAAGAACTGCACTACCTCGACGTCGCCCTGCTGCTTCTAGCAGCTTGGGCAAACTGGAAGGCGAAGACCATTGGTCTTTCGGGCTGGTTCTGGCGTTGGGTCGTCGACTTCGTACCGTCGGCCGGCGTGTTCGTCGTCTCATTCGTGACGGCAGCCGTTGCTGTTATCGCGTTGACGCGTGGTTTTGACTGGCATCGTCTCCTCGTTGCTATACCGATTCTCGCGATCCTCGTCGAGGCAGCTTGGGATGTCCGGTTTAACCACAAGAAGAATCTCCAGCGTCTCGCCAATGGAAAGGATGTCGAATTTCACGAAGAGCATGTAGAGACTCCGTCAACATCTGCCCCGCATCCGCGCAGGGCAGTCGAGGTGGTTCTCAGTCAAGGGTCGGTCGAAGCAATTGGCCGAGCCGTCTGGGAGAATATGCCCCAGTGGATCACGGACACACTGCAAGCAGGAAGTTGATCGCTCGTAATTGACGGGCATAAACAAGAGGGGCGATCCATGGATCGCCCCTTGACTTTTATATATAATATGATAAAATATCAGCTAGGATCGTAATCCGATCATGATCTCTTCAATCTCGGGAGCATGAAAATGTGGCTCTACTTCGTCTCATTCCTTCTTGCGATTTTGTTGGGCGCCATATTAGTTTCAAACGGGGTAATTCCGCCCATCAAAATCCAAATTGACTGTAGGACTTCCATCCACTGGTGCGGGAGGTGAATCGTGGACAATCTCATCAAAGGTCTAGCTGCTGCCGTACTCTTTGTAGTCCTCTTAGTTGTGTTCTCGAATCTCTGCAGTTGCCAACGTGATACCAGCAGCTATGGTGGTTCGATGGGGGGCTCTGATATCGGTAGATCTTCGGCTGGTGATCGTGATCGGTTTCGTCAATTTGGCGACGCTTGTCAGCAGGAAGCCGATGCTAGAACCAAGATTCATGGGCGTCAGTTTGACCCCATGTTCTCCGGATCTCAGCAGTCGGGCGCCCACTGTCATGTTGACGGCGGCTTTTCCGAAACAGGGGCAATTCGAGGCCCTGGCGGGTTCAATGATTAAGCCTCAGAAAAGGCTTAAAATAAAGGGCGAGAGATGCGCAAGCACTCTCGCCCAATTTGTTTATACATTGACAAAAATAGATATAGATGTTATTATATCAGCAGACCAAAAACGGTCAGTATTCTCACCTTACGAGAGGAACCTACCATGATGCTTCGTATTGCGGCTGCCGCTCTCTGTCTCATTTTCGCGACGCTTTCGCAACCTCAAGCTGCGGAGGCGCACACCCGACTGATCTGCAACAGGAGTCCGGAGACTTTCTCGGGACGGATCACAAATGTCACCACGGTGGAGATAAAACACCTCGACTCGTTGTCGACGAAGTCGTATCTATGGATCCGGCCCCGACTCCGGAGGCAACCCCAGCTCCTGAACATACGCCGGAAGCAGAACGGCCGCACGATGACACGACCTTTAAGATGTTCACGGATCGCTGTGCCGAGCAAGCGCTCAAGCGCGCCAAAATCTATGGTCACGAAGTGACCCCGGAGATGGCGGCAAACCCCGAAAAGGGCGGCACCTGCCACGTTCAAGGCGGCTTCGTCGAAAGGGGGGCGATTTGATTTTTGGCCGGGCGTCTCTGACGACCCGGCCTTTTCTATTGGGTAGGTATTGACATTTTAGATATATATGATAATATGTATGCCGAAGCGGAAATATACATTTCCGCACCTGGAGATCTTTCAAATGTTCACTCGTACCGGTATCGCTGCCGTGATCATTCTTTCGCTCGTCGTCAACACGGCGTTCGCGGAGCAAGTCAGGCCGCTCCCTCCACTTCCCATGCCTGATATCAAAAAAGGCGTGGACGATCCGTGGAGAGAGGGCGTCTTAGAGTGCTTCGATCAGGCCAATAAGCGTCGGGGTCCGGTTTGGATCGACGTCAAACCTCAATTCACCAACGTTGATGACGGAAGAACCTACGATATGCCGCCATTCGGCGCGCACGTGACCTGCTTCGTCAAAGGCTCGAAAGAGGTTAGGGCAGAAAAAGCGGGAACGTGAACGAACATCGGCTGCGGGGGGAGCACTTCGCTTCCCCCGCCAAAATTCATTGCAAGCTATCTGCAATCAAATATTGATTATAGATAGGTCCCAATGAAATCAACACAGTGTGTGTTGACCATCAAAGGAGGGAGCCATGAAGTTCTTTCACACATGTTTACTCGTCTTGGCACTTCTCCCGATAGGGAAAGCTGTGCCGACGTTCCGACGCACCAGCCGTGCTATCTCTGCAACCTGTATGCGCATGCGCGGCCGCGCGCACCGCATCCGACCAACAAGCGAATCCACTGTGTCAACTTCACCCTGCCGACTATCGGCGCGAGTGTGAGTGTGGTCATCTCGCGCTATGGGAAGATGGTCATCGGGGACAGTAAGGAGGTTCCCACACGGGAGGCTCAATTCTGTTATCCCGAAGATATGTGGCTGCGCGGCGGTGGGGAACCCAATTCGGTGTACTTCTGCTCCGAGCATCACGTCACGGTCCATGACGAGAAACTTCCGCTCATCCTGAGCGGGCGTGGTACGAAGCCGCTTGGCTATGCGTGCCTTCGTGGAGTCGAAGGGTGTGGCGGGGAGAACAATTCCGTCATGATGGGGGATCAGCTCCATCAATAAACCCCTTTGTACGAGAACAAAGATCGCCGGCGTCTTCGGATGCCGGCTTTTTCTATACTTGACAAATAGAATATACCTTGTACAATTACTCTTGTTAGTCGCTATTAGAAGGCTTAAATTAAAGGAAATATGAAATCATTTATTAATGTTCGTCAAATCCCCCTCTTCGTTGCCATTTTGGTAATGGTGGGCGCAAACGCGTTCATGCCAGCAGCCGTGCATGCTCAGGACGTGGGAGACAGCGGGTGCTGCGATGTTGGATCATACAGTTCGGATATCGTTCCGTCGTATGATTCAAGCTACACCCCGAGCTACGACAGCTCGTACACGCCATCATATGATTCAAGTTACACGCCGTCTTACGACAGCTCGTATACCCCTTCATATGACTCGAGTTACACTCCGAATTATGACAGCTCATACACGCCGTCATACGATTCGAGCTATACACCTAGTTACGACGACTCGTATACTCCGTCCTATGACTCGAGCTATACTCCGAGCTACGATAGTTCCTATACGCCTTCGTATAGCTACTCCCCCTCATCAGTGGTAGGTTCGACAGGGTACTCCTCCGCTCCTTCGTACGTGACCGGTTCTTCGAACGGTAGCGCAGGGTACGCTACTGGCTCTGGTTACTACACTTCCGGCGGTTATGCC
>CAVYCR010000008.1:0-18900 GCA_963767115.1 Candidatus Kaiserbacteria bacterium
AATTCTCGTCATCCATCCCGATGATCTGAATAAAGAAGATCCGGTGGCTATTGCCGGGATATCACACGTGGTCGAGGGTCTCGGGTACGATATGGAGGTGTTAAGCGTTATGAAAGGCGTGCCCGAGTTTAGTCTTACTGCTAAATTCCGAGGCCGCGAGAAGGAGTTTGCGCGCGTTTTTGTCTATAGCGGGAAAGGGTATCGATCCGTGCGCACGTTGTGTGAGTGGGCAAGGCTTAACGGTATTATCGTCCAGTACAAATAATCCGAATACTTGAAGTTCTTATAGCAAAAGGCGCGCCCGGAGGGCGCGCCTTTCTTTTTTGGTTTAATTTTATACCGAGACAATCACCGGGATCACGATCGGGCGCTTCATCGTGCGCTGGAGGAGGAAGCGCGCGACGGCTTCGGCGAGGTCTTCGCGGGCGGCGTCGAGGTCGGCGTGTGCGGGGATTGCTGCAGTGAGCTCTCGACGCTTTTGCGGATGATGAGGCGCGTCTGGTCCATAAGGTCCTTGTTGTCGCGCAGATAGACGAAGCCGCGCGAGATGATGTCGGGGGATTTGTGGAGCTTGCCGGTGCGGCGGTCGACAGTCGCGACGACGACGCAGAAGCCTTCCTGGCCGAGCGCCTTGCGGTCGCGCATGAGCACGTCGGAGATCTCGGAGACGGTGTGGCCTTCGACGACGCGCAGTTCCGACGGGCGCCTTGAAAGGCTGTTTGACGATCTTCTCGCCGTCGATGATCTCGATGATCGAGCTGTTGTCGGGGATCATGATGTGGTCGCGCGGCGTGCCGCAGCTCTTCCGCGAGGTCGGCGTGCACGCGCAGCATGTAGTGGTAGCCGTGCACGGGGATGAAGAATTTCGGCTTGATCTGCTCGTGGATCCACGCGGCTTCGCCGCCGTAGCCGTGGCCGGAGGCGTGCACGTCGCGCGTTGTGGTACGTGATGATCTTCGCGCCTTGGCGCGAGAGGTTGTCTTTGAGCTTCTGCACTGCGCGCTCGTTGCCGGGAATGACGGAAGAGGAGAGCACGATCGTGTCGGTCGGCTCAAGGCGGATGTACTTGTGCGACTTGTTGCCGATGCGCGCAAGCGAGGCGAATTCGTCGCCTTGCGCGCCGGTCGCAAGGATGATGAGGTTTTCTTGCTGGATAGTCCTGCATGTTTTCGACCGCGACGACGGTGTCATCCTTGTATTTGACGAAGCCCAGCTCGCGCGCGATCTCGATGTTGGTGCGCATCGAGCGTCCGTCGATGACGACCTTCTTGCCGTGCTTCTTCTGCAAAATGCATGACGCGGATGAGGCGCTCGAGGTGCGAGGCGAACATCGCGATGATGAGGCGGTTCTTGGCGCTCTTCACAAGGTCTTCGAGCGTGCGATAGACGTTGCTCTCGGGGATCGAGAAGCCCGGTTGCCAGACGTTGGTCGAGTCCATGAGAAGTGCGAGTACATTTCGGTCGTTGAAGATGCCGAACTCGCGTTTCTCCTCGTCGCTGAAGGATCGCCATTCTCGTGGTTGAGCTTGATGTCGCCGGTGAAAACGACGTCGCCCCACGGCGTCTCGATGATGATACCCATGCAGTCGGGCACGGTGTGCGTGACGCCGAAGAAGCGGATCGTACGTCGCTGCCGAGCTTGATCAGCTTCGTCCTTCTCGACTTCGCGGATGTTGACCGGCGGCAAGTGAGGGAATTCTTCCTGGCGCTTCTTGATCATCATGCCGGTGAGCTTGCGCGTGTAGATCGTCGGGTTGCCGATGCGGTCGATGATATAGGGGATACCGCCGATGTGATCGAGGTGGCCGTGCGAGATCAGGAGTCCGCGGATCTTGCTCACGGCGCTCTTCGAGATAGCCGGTGTTGGGCAAGATGTAATCGATGCCCGGCGTATCGTCTTCGGAGAAGGTGAAGCCGCAGTCGAGGATGAAAATGTCGTTCGCCGACTTCGATCGCGGTCATGTTGCGTCCGATCTCTTCGACACCGCCGAGCGGGATGATGCGCACCGCATTATTCGCGGGCGGCGGGATCTTGGCGGCAGTGTTGGCGCGTCCGAGGTCGGAGGGCGTCGCGTGTGTCGGCCTGCCGCCGCGCGGCTTCATCGGGCGTGCGGGCCTGCTCGAGAGCGGGCGGCCGCGACGGAATGTGCCGCGCGGATTATTATTATTATTGCCACGAGGATCGCGGCCCGGCTGGTTGCCGTTTCTGTTGCCGGACGGGCGTTCTCGCCGTGGCTGTTGTGGGCGGGGATTCTGACTCCCGCCGGTATTTTCTGGTTCCATAACTAACTGTTGTAATTCTTTATGCTGCGATGACGAGTCGTAGCTGTGCTTCTAATGTTTTTAAATAAATAGAGTAGCGGGCTCTGTGTTTTCTTTCTCACTTCTTCTTTCTTTCGCTTTATTGCTTACTGATTTTTGTTGGCAAAAACCGTCCACACGCGTTCCAGCTGTACGTACCAGTCTTTCACATCTGCGAAGCGATCCGAGGGGTCGGTGAGCGCGCCGAGCGCCACTCCCTGCAATGACCTAGGTACTATATAGATAAAGTCGGGGGAATACAAGAAGACAGCGGGCTGATCTTGTTGCACGATTGTGGCGAATTGGCTGTAAAGCTTGTCGCGCGTCTCTTCGTCGCTTGTGCCGCGTGCCTGTGTGAGAAGCGTGTCGGCCGCGGGGTTGTCATAGAGTGCAAGGTTGAGACCCGGGTCGTTCCTTTGGCTTGAGTCCCAGAAGGCGAAGAAGTCGCCCTGCCTGCCCACCACCTCGCCGAAAAGTACCGCATCATAATCGCGCGGACGAATCACGTTCTGGTTGAGTTCGGAGAGCGGGTAGACCTGCACGGTGACCTTCACGCCTGCATCGCGCCAGTCAGCTGCAACGGCGTTTGCTGTCGCGACGAGCTGCGGGTCGTCGGCGGTCGAGAGCGTGAGGCTGAGCTGTTGGTTATTTTTCTCCCAGGCGCCGTTCGCGTCGTTCCACGTCCACCCGCCTTTTACGAGGATCGCCTGCGAGGAGCTCGCGTACGAGTGCGCCGCGATGGCGCTCTGCGCGCTGCTCGAGGCGCTCGGCGGCGTGAAAGAGAGCGGTGTCGAAGGCGCAACCGAGCCGACGACGTCAGGCGGGATCGGGGAGTCGAGCGTCACGCCGTAGCCATCGAGCACGCTCGAGACGAGCCGCCCTTTGTCGATCGCGGCATCGAGCGCCGCGCGCACGCTCTGGTCTGCCAAGACAGGGCTGTGGCCCTGATTGAAAAAGACACCAAATACTCGAGGTAGTGGATCTTGCGCAATCGCGCTGTCCTTGCGGGTCAGGCTGGAGAGATCGCTCGGGTTGATGCCTGAGAGCGCATCGATCTGATAGTCGTCGTACGCCTTCTCCATCGTCGCGTCGTCGGGATAAAACTTGAAGGTGATCGTGTCGAGATAGGGCTCGCCGAGCGCGTACTCACCGAAGGGCACGAGTACGTACTGTGTGGCGGAGCCGGTCGAGTCGGTGTTGAAGGATTGGATCTTGTACGGCCCGCTTCCGACCGGATGCATGTTGAGAGGTGCGAACGGGAATTCCTCGTCGGAGACATTTTGCCAGAGGCTTTTGGGCAGGATGCCGATCGTCGTGTCGTAGAGGAAGGGAGCGTACGCGTGGGGCAGCGTGAATACGACCGTGTGCGAGTCCGGCGCTGTCACGACGACACCCTGCCAGTTGGCGCGCAGTGGAGAATTGAGCGCGGGGTCCTGTGCTTGCTGGATTGTATAGAGCACGTCCTCGGCAGTGAGCGGCGAGCCGTCTTGGAACTTCGCATTGCTGCGGATCGCGAAGGTATAGACCGTGCCGTCGGGCGAGATGGTGTAGCTCGAGGCAAGGTCGGGGACGATCGTCCCGTCGGGCAGTTCACGCGTGAGGCCCGAGTACACGAGCGCGGTGAGGTCTTGGTCGGCCTGCGAGAGCGCAAGTACTGGGTTGATGAAACGCACTGGGCCGACTTCGCCTTCGGTGAAGGACCCGCCGTGGGCGGGCACCAAGACAGACACTCTGTCGTTGAGCTCGACGACAATCATCGTCGCGCCGATCACCATCAAGACCGCGAGTACGTAGAGTGCGAGGCGCTCGGCAGGTGAGAAACGCACGAGCAATGCCTCGAGTATCGGCAGGCGCCAGAAAGTCCGACGTTTCGTCAATGCTTCTGCTATACCATCGGTCTGGCCGACCAAAGCCGGGGCAATTGACGGGTTTGTTTGTATGTTTCCGGAATCGGAATAGTCGTCCATGACGCTGTGGCGCTTGCAACTCTTCCCGGAGGGACTCTCGGGTGGGAAGCGCGTGCGCTTAACTTATAAGAAGATTCAGCAATGCAGACAGTGCGAAAAGTATACCAAGGATTATCGTCGCGTAAAAGAGCGTGCGCTCAAGTCCGCGGCGCGTGTGGAAGCCCGAAGAAAAGTTGTCGACGCCAAACGCTCCGCCAAGCGATGCTCCCGTGCGCTGCAAGATGATGCATGCGATCAGGAGTGCCGAGAGGATGATCTGAATGTAAGGCAGATATGCCGCGAGAATGGCCATAGACAGTCATAATATCATGAAAGCGCCATGAGGGCAAGCAGGGGCGAGATCAAACGACAGAAAGCAAGCACATAGGTTTTTGCCGTCGGGATTTTTCTGCTGAAAAATCCCTCTGTTTCGCGCCGCCGCGCTGCAAAGACGGCAAAAACCTATGTGCTTGCTTTCTGCCGCCTTGACCTTCAACCACCTTCTTTTATATAGTGTCCGCGTTGCCGCAAGGCAGTCCCTTTATAAACTAACCCAACACCCATCATTATTTGATATGAAAAAGTCAACCAAGAAACAAGCCAAAAAGGCTTCAAAGAATGTGAAGAAAAGCAGCCCGTCGGTGCCGAAGATGAAAATTCAGCCGCTCGGCGATCGTGTGCTCGTGAAGCCGATCACCGAGGCGGAGGAGAGATCGCCCTTTGGCATCATCATTCCGGAGAGCGCACGCAAGGAGAAGCCAGAGACCGGAATGGTCGTTGCTGTGGGTGAGGGCAAGCGCACTGATCGAGGAGACATGATTGCACTGCGTGTGAAGGCGGGCGACACGATCGTCTTTTCCAAATACGGCTTCGACGAGGTCACTATCGATGAGCAGGAATACTACGTCGTCGCTGAGTCAAACATTTTAGCAATTATCAATAAATAATCCTTGGAAAGGCCGGGGCTTTACAAGCCTGTAAAGCCCCGGCCTTTCCGGAACACAAAATCATATGGCAAAAGAAGTAATCTTCGACGCGGAAATTAGAAGCAAGCTCAAGCGCGGCGTCGATATCGTCGCGGGCGCGGTGCGCGTGACGATCGGCCCGCGCGGCAGAAACGTTGCTCTCGATAAGTCGTGGGGAGGACCGACGATCACCAACGACGGCGTCTCGATCGCCAAGGAGATCACGCTTGCAGACAAGTTTGAAAACATGGGTGCGAGCATCGTGAAGGAGGTCGCGACCAAGACCAACGACAAGGCCGGCGACGGTACGACGACTGCGGTCATCCTCACCGCAGCGATCGTCGGCGAGGGAATGAAGCGCACTTCGCTCGGCGCCAACGCCATGATGGTACGCCGCGGTATCGAAGCGGCTGCGAAAGATGCAGTGGAAGAATTGAAAAAAATGGCCAAACCGGTCAAAGGCAAGCAGGAGGTGAAGCAGGTCGCGTCGATCTCGGCCGAAAGCGAGGAGCTTGGCGAGACAATCGCCGATATTGTCGAGAAGGTCGGCAAAGACGGTGTCGTGACTGTCGAGGAATCACAGTCGCTCGGTATCGAAAGTGAAATCGTCGAAGGCATGGAATTCGACAAGGGTTACGTGAGCGCATACATGATCACCAACGCGGAGCGCATGGAAGCGGAGGCCAAAGACGCGCCCATCCTCATCACCGACAAAAAGATTTCCATGCTCAAAGACATTCTCCCGCTCATCGAGAAGGTCGCGCAGAGCGGCAAGAAAGAGCTCGTGATCATTGCGGAGGATGTCGACGGGGAAGCGCTCACTACTTTCGTCGTCAACAAGCTGCGCGGCAACTTCAACGTGCTCGCGGTCAAGGCGCCGGAGCTACGGCGACCGCAAGAAGGCAATGCTCGCCGACATCGCGATCATGACCGGCGGCACGGTGATCTCGGACGATCTGGGTATCTCGCTCGAGAAGGCAGAGCTCGGCATGCTTGGCCGCGCGCAGCGCGTCGTTGGCGACCAAGGACTCTACAGTGATCGTCGGCGGCAAGGGCAAGAAAGCAGACATCGACAAGCGCGTCGCGGAGCTGAAAGCTCAGCGCAAGAAGCTTCCGAGAAGGATAAGCGAGTCGAAATACAGACGAGGAGCAAAGCTCGAGAAGCGCATCGCTAAGCTCACCGGCGGCGTTGCGGTCATCCGCGTCGGTGCCGCGACCGAGACCGAAATGAAATACCTCAAGGACAAGATCGAGGACGCGGTCAACGCGACGAAGGCCGCGATCGCCGAAGGAATCGTCCCGGGCGGCGGCTCGGCGCTCGCCAAGGTCGCAGCGAAACTTCAAGACAAGCTTCAAAAGACAGCGCAGAAACAGACCACGATGACCGATGTCGAATGGCAGACCGGCTACGCGATCGTGATCAAGGCGCTGCGCGCGCCCTTCCTTCAGATCGTCGAGAACGCTGGGCGCGAAGACGGTATTCTCATCCTCGATCGCGTCTCCAAGGACGACACGATGGGCTGGGATGCGGTCAATGAAGTCGATGTCGACATGATCGAAGCGGGCATCATCGACCCGGTCAAAGTCACACGCAGCGGTGTGGAAAACGCTGCTTCTGCCGCGGCGGTCTTGCTCACCACAGAAGCCGCGGTCGCCGATATCCCCGAAGATAAGAAAGGTCCAAACATGCCATCGAATCTCGATATGGCAGGGATGGATTAAGTACCAGCTTCGTAAGTCCGTAAACGGACCACAGGCTTTTCAACAAATGCCGCTCAAATGCGGCATTTGTTGCGTTTTCTACTGTTATTATTAATCGCATCTATGGCCTACCGAAGGGTCGCGCTTTCTATATCAAGCTTTGCGCTTGTTTTTGTTGCTTCATACATTCTTTATAGTGGCACGGCCTTCGCACAAGCCACTATTACATCTGCGGACTCACAATGCCCGAGCAACGGTCTCTACACGTGTAATTATCCTGATCACGAAGATAAGCAATCTTGCTACCGAAACAAGCCATGCCAAGAATCAGTGCCGGACTGCTCGACACCCGTCTCCGGCGTCTGTGTGGCCGCGAACAAATGCCAGGCCATCTCTATCTGCGTCAACAAAAACATCGCGGGCGGTGGGACCACGCCGCAATTAGGCGGCAGTAGTCAGGGCTCGGGTGCAAGTGGTGCTGGATCAAGCGGATCGGCTCCATCGACTATTAATTATGAACCGGGCGATTCCGGACCGCCTCCAAGTGCCGACACCGGAGGGTCTTCAGCCCCACCAAGCGGCGCAGGCGCAAGCGCGGCAAGCGACGCCGATATCCTCTCGCAGCTTGAACGAGACACCGGATTGCCGGGCCTCGCTCCGACTGAGCCTGTCAACCCAGTGACCAACCCTACTGGTGGCAATCCGCTTCTCCAAGACGTGAGTACGCTGCAGCCGACCGGCCAAATGGGCTCGGAAGTAGGCACGCAAGGCCAAGTGACGACGCCTTCCGCCCCAGCGGGCCAAGGCGGCATCGGCAGTGATGCTAATGCCAACCCCAATACCGGAGAGAGCACTTTCAGTAATACTACCGGCAACAACGCACCGTCGACCATCGTGTCGACGCAAGTATCGACTTCGCAGAGTCTGCTCTCGGGCGCGTTGAACTCGGTGACGAGCGTCACATCGAGTGTCGTTTCTACAGTCGGAGGCGCGATCACGTCGGTGACCACGGCGATTAGCGATGCATTTAGTACCCCGTCATCGGTGCCGAGTGTCGACAATACCACCGGTGTGCCCATTGGGAATGATACAGGGTCAGCTCAAGCGACAAACCCGAATCTTCTTGGCGAATACGGCAATAACAATTCTCAAATGTCTGCTAACAACAGTGGTGCACTTGATGCCGAAGCTGCAGCCAATCAATATTCAGATTTGAAAAGCGCAGCTGGCGGAGGCTCGACAGTTTCAATCGGTGGCTCAACATACACTGCCATAAATCCTTCAGCTTTGACCCCGGGCAATTTCGATTTTAGCGGCAGCGATGCACTGACGAGTAATGACAACAATCCTGGTGTCACCGCGGCCGCCAATTCGCCGCTCACGACGCAGACTCCGGAGCAACAAGCTCTTCAACAATTCACCAGTAACCCGAACAACGTGGCCCTCGCGAACCAAGGTCTGGCTATCCAATCAGAGGTAGACAAGATTTCTTCGTTGAATGCCAATCTCGCTACTCTTTCACAACAGGGCTCTGGTTTTCTCGACTCAAACGGGGTTCCGTACAATCAGGCCAATCAAAATTATTTAGCTAACCAGATCAGTACACTCCAGGGAGACATCAGTAATCGTGGAGCACTTTCATACTACCTTAGTAACGATATGCCGAATGCTAGCGGCAATGCTGAGATAATGAATACACAAACGACAGATCCGACTCAGATTGCAGATAAGCAGCTCATGGAGGGTAATATGATTAATGCGGTCAATTCCCTTGGAAGTACTGCGGGGTCTTATACACCAGTGACTGATTTTGGAGAAGCAGTAGATACGAGTAGCAGTGGTGGAACCCTCTCAAATACCGGCCAATATGAATCAAATGCGCAAGCGTTCGCGAATGACTTTAATGGGAACGGTACTTTGAATTCAACTCAACAGGCGGCAGTAGATGCGCTTACAGGCAAACAAACGGGAATTGCTGCGGCAGCCTCTACGGTTTCTTCGTGGCTTGAAACTCCCTTAAATACAATAGGCCAGTATGCTGATCCAGTTGGCCAATCAATATTAGCCACTCCAGCAAGCGTGTTTAACGCGGGAGTACTAGCCGTAGATGGCCCTACTACTGTTGACCAGCTTACGACGGCAGCAACACAAACCACCGGTGATAATTTCGCCGATCGCGTGAGTGCAATTGGTCAGACCGTCTTGAACGCAAGCGCAATCTATGGTGTTGCAGCACCTGCGATTGGTGGCGTAATGTCAGATGGATTTGCAATTGTAGGTCAAGATATAGCTCCGACTATGGCCAACGACGCTCGCGCAGCATTTGCTGATCTCGCTGGCGTAGATAATAGCTCTGTCGCAGAGTCCGGATTTAATGCTGCGAACAACGAGCCGGGTTTTGCGGGCAGGATCGGGGATGGTTTCGCCATACCCGAAGGCACTGTCAATATAGAAGGCGAAACAGGTGTGTCTGGTTCGCTCACGTATAGTGGCTCAGGCGCAGATGCGTTTACCGATGCGACGCATGGTTTCGAATCAGGATTCCCAGAAGAGACGACTGCTCAACCGACTGAAGCGCCTATTTCACCTTCTACCAGCGTCGAGCCAGTGGGCACTGGAGTCGCAAATACAGGAGGTGAAGTTGCTGACACTGGCAACACGCCAGCATCGATTCAGAACGCAGTGAATCAAGAAACACCGACGCTACCTGAAGTTGCTGCACCGACTGCACCGACAAACTCTACACTGACTATCGCGCAACAAACCCAGCAAGGGATTGATCTGGTCACTACTTCGCAAGGTGTGGCGCCGAGTATTACACAGGCGCAAGCAGATGCCATAAGTACCCTCGGAGATGCCTTTGCGGCGAAGACCGCGGCCTTACCTGACGGAGCAAGTGCAAGCTATGCCAATGCCATTGCCTCACGAAACTCCGATCTCGTGAGCTCGGCATTCGACGGGCTTGGCTCAGTCGGACTGTCGCAGCGTCTCGACGGTGCGATCGTGAACGCCGACAACCAAGTCGTAGCTACGTTGAATTCGGTTGACGTGCCGGGCACGAGTCCATACACGACCGTTGCGCCTATCGAGGCGCCTACGGTCACGAGTATTGCGGCTGAAGGCGAGAACGCGGGCGCGGTAGGTGAGACAGGTGCTCAAACGACACCAACTGAAGTGACATCACCAACAAACAATCCGAGCAACAGTTTTACTCCTACCACTGTGACTTCTCCGACCCAGTTGGAACAGCTCGTCGCGGAGCGCGAGCCGTTCACTATTGCACCGCTCCAGATGGAGCTAGCGCCCGAGACCTCAGCGGTAGTGCCGGCCGAAACGGTACCACCAGGATTGAGCCAGGCTCAGTACCAAGCGATCGATACCTACAACGCGACGCTCGCCGCCGCGAGTGCACCAGTACCCGAAGGCCTGACTGCCGCACAAGCAAAGAGTCTCGCGAGTATCAATAATGGGTATGTGGCACGGGCGCTCGGTGCCCTTGGTGCGGCCGGTCTTACCATCTCCAACAACAATACGATCCAGAACGCGAGCACTGGAGAAGTCGTCGCGGCCAAAGGCCCGATCAATGTGCCCGGCACCGCACCGTACACGATCATCACGCAGGTCAATCAGAACGCAACGGCGGGCGGGAGCAACACGAGCTCGGTGACGAACAATGTTACCAATGTCACTGATGTTACCAACAACACTACCAACACAGTTTCCAACACGGTCTCTGTCACCAACGTTATAAACGCGGCTCCTGCGCCGACCTCACCGACTATCGGGATTTCAATTTCCAATGTCTTGAAATCGACGGGCATCGCCGCTGCCATCTCCTTGTCTCCGGTCACGGGCTTGGTTTCTGATGTCTTGAACACCATCAACCCAACTCTCGGCCAATCAGTCGCGAGTGTTTTGAACCCTTCGGCACAGGCAGATACCAATCTCTTCCGCGGGCCGATGGACGGTCCGACTGCGGTCCAAATGCTCGCACAATTGCAAGCTACGCAAACGACCTTCGGATTCAATCAGCCAGGAGACACATATCTCATCCTTGGTCTCTTCGCGCAGGAGACTGCCGGTTTGAACACAGGATCTCTTTCTCCTAAAAGCGCTCACAATATAGGTCAAAATACCTGGACGAGCATTAATGACCTGTTCCAACCCTCCACGCCCGCAAACATACGCGATCCGCTCGTTCAAAAATACGGTTCGGCGACCAATCTTCTAAATCAAATTGTAAGTGGTGATTGGCGCGCGAGCGTTGATGCAACCGTCGCTTATGCGGCAAGTTTGCGTCAGCATTATGGCTGCCAAACGAATAACTGCATCATTGCGGGATACAACGGTGGGCCTACAAGAGGCAATGCATACGCTGCGGGCAATCCTGTCCCTGCGGAAACTGCCGACTATGTCCCCAAGGTCAACCAGTGGATGAATGATCTTGCCAACGGGCGCGTGCCAGCCAAGCAGGCCACCTCGCCGGGATGGGCTGCGATTGTTGATAGTCTCAAAAACGGCGGCTTGGTCGTACCCGCACCCACGCCAACTCCAACACCGACGCCTTCCGTCGCGGCACAGATCACCGCGGCCGACGTGACCGGCGTGGGCGATAGCATATGCGTCGGCATGGCCGGTACGACCATGAAAAGCGTCTGCGTCTCGGGCGCGAATATGACGCGCATCGCAAACCAGATCACGGGAGATCCGGCAAAGAATATCCCCGGGCTCCCGTACAATTCGAAGATCTTGGTCATCGCGGGTACGAATGATTATGGTGAGACAGATGCACAAATTAATTCTGAAGTAAAAGCAATCATCGATGCCGCGGCAGCCAGAAATATACAAATTCTTGCGTGGGGCGGACCTTCGAAGGATTCATCTGGTCTTATAAAAGATGCAAACGGCAATCTCCTCGATCCCGAACTTGCCACAGTAGATAATGCCATTAAAAATGCGCTTCCTTCAAGCATTCAATTCTACGATCTGCGTTCACCAAACCTCGATCAATATCGGAGTGGCTATCACTTCACATCCGCGGGATACCAAGCGATCGGCCAAGGCATGCTTGCGCTTGCAAATGCAGGCGTCACAACAGCGCCCGCCATCACGACCATTCCTCAAGCCGTCAAAGCCACAATCTCGATCGGTAGCGCTGGCCGCATGCCGGGCATCATCGTGATCGATGCAAAGACAATTGTAAGTGCGACGGTCAATCCGACTGCTGGTGCACCAGCAGGATCTTCGGGCGCGCAGACGCCTGCAGCCCAAGCGACGCAGATTCAACAGCAAATCACCAGCTTGCAGAATGATTTGAATGCGTTGGTTCAATCAAAGACGCGTGCTGAGAATTCCCTTAAGGCCGCGCAAGTTGCGTATGCCAACAGCGTTCTTGGTAGCGGACTCCCCGCAGCCGTAAGCAATGCAAACAAAGCACTTGCTGAGGTTAAAAATACACTCATCCCGACGATTTCAGATATCGCTCAAAAGACAAGCAATACAAGTTTGCAACAGCAGGCAGTCTCCCTCAATGCTCAAACTCCCACGAGTGCGTACTCTCTCGACGATCCGACAACGAGGGCCCTCATCGCAAATCTCAATAGCGGAGTAAGCGCTGCACAAGACGCTATTACTGCTGCCGTCGCTTCGCTGCAAAATCAACTGCAACAAGCAAACACTGCCGCGCAAAAAGCTGCAGAGGCAGCAAAAACTCCAACCCCGCCGGCCACTATTATGACGAGTGTCGACTATCAGACTGGCATGGCGTATTCGGCCGATACGAGCAAGGTTCCCAATTACGCGGATGCGTTCAAATACGAAATCGCGGCTGAACGCTTGGCCGAGGCCGGCCTAGTTTCCCCGAAGTCTACCTTTGTGACGAGGGGCGTCACGTGGGTGCTCTCGAGGCTCGTGCTTGCAGATTTCGCGTCGACACTTTCTCCCGTTGCGGCCTCAGCACCCGCTGTCAATCCCGCCCCGCGAGTCGATCCGCGAATTACTGCCTCTGCACTGCCGTTCAGACAAAACATAACGAAGTCGACGGGGACATATGCGCAAAAATTGGCTGATACGACGCTAAAGGGACTGCCAGCAGAGAGCACTGCCGAAGCAGTGCCTACTGCGCAACCTCGCCTTGTCGGGCCGATCCCGGAGGGTTCAAATCCCACTATTGTCGCCGCAGCACAAGAAGCTTCTAAATACTTGCCTCCCGGCTACCGTGTAGAAATTACCAGCGCCTCGAGAACCACTTCGGATGTCGGGTCGCATTCGTTCCATCTCAAGAACGACGGGCAGGGCCACAGCCTTGCGATCGACTTCGCGATTATCGACCCCAATGGCAACGCGTTGCTCAACATACAGTCGCCGGAGAATTTCCAGACGTATCGAGAATTCGCGCAAAATATCAAAGCTGCGCAGGATAAGCTATTCAGTACTGTTGTTGATGAGGGAGGTCAAGTTTTATCGTCGCTAAGCGTAGGGCGGTGGGGTGGATACTTCGTGCTCGGCGATCCAAACGATGTGATGCACTACGACCTCGGGCCCTCAAATAGTACTGATGCCGGAAATTGGTCCACCGGTCTCAAACCGCAGCTGGCATCTTATGGGATCGATCAAGTCGGGAAAGGAATGGGCAATGTGGTTTCATACCAACTTACACCGCAAGCTACCCCGCAATACGGCGCCACGCTCACCTATACATGGAGCCCCACGCAGCCCGCGCCGGGCGCGCCGCAGGTAGCTGCAGCTCCGACACAAGTGAAGATCATTGCGCTTGATCCTACAACAACGGAATCGCCAGCATCGGCCGCAACTCCGAGTGTGACTCCGCCGCCGTCTGTCACGGCGACTCCTGCTCAAACGCCAACTACTGTTGCCGCACCAGCAAACACTACACCAGTAGCTGTCGCACATACGCAGGCTGCGGTAACCACTAGCAATACTACTAATGAAGCGTCGCTTTCGTGGTGGGGCTGGTTCTTATCGCTTCTGGGTATACGTAATTCGACTTCAGGCACTGTCGCTGCCGGATCACCGGCAAGCGGTTCGATACCGAAAGGAAGTGTAAATCTTGAAGGGGCATTGAATGGAGAGGGTGTATACGAAGTGACCGGATTTGAGACAAGTAGCGGAGGTCTGGTCCCGCCGGGCGGCGGAGGAACGGTCCCACCTAACGGCGGTTCAAACTCAATCGTGCCGTCGGGCGGCTCATTAGGTGGCAGTTCGATTCGGCGTTTCGGTAGTTCAGGCTTTGGAGTGGGACTCCTTTCACTTCTCTTTTTGAATGCACTCTCACAACCGAGTCAGTCGACACAAGCAATACCAACTGTCGATTCGGGTGCGTCTCCAAATGTAACGCCGACACCAGTCTCCGCTTCAGGTCAAACGACAGCCCCTGTTTCTGCGCCAACCACTCAGTCGACGCCACGGCACACGCAGACGCCCGCAAGCGCCTATCCGCATCAATTATCAGATATCACCATTAACGGAAAGACATATGAGGGAATCGATATTCCCGCTTCCTGTCTGGGGTCGGATGGAACTGTGACTTGCCCGATTCTGGTAGATGAAAATGGCAGGCCATATGTCAATGCTTCGGACAGGACGCTTGCGGTGAATCCAAGCAATCCTCCTGCCTCACAACCTGATCCCACAAACAAGAACAATACTATTTTCACCAATCCGAATGCTGGAGCGCCGACGGCGCCGGGTAAGCCAGCTGCGCCCGGCGCACCGGGACCGGGCACCGTTACACAACCCGCTCCGGCATCGACATTGCAAAATATCGAGAGTCTCGGAGCCAACTTCCTCGCCGGACTCGCCCGGGGTATATCGAATGCCATGCGGCAGCAGGCTGCGCAGCAGGCGATACAACAGGCGACGCAAGCGCAACAGGTGCCGAGCGCAAGCATTTTTGCAGATCCTTCCCTTGTCGCTACTGGTGCGACGTCGACTCTGGTGTGGTCGAGTACGTATACCAACTCTTGCAACGTCTTAGAGCAATCAGGTATCGCGATCGACACGACAGGTCGCATCAAGGGGAGTACTTCGACCGAGCCTCTCATGACGGGCTCGACGATCTTCATCATCCAGTGCCAGGGCACCAACGGCTCGACAGCCCAGGCTCAAACTATCGTCACCGCGCAGTAAGTAGACAATCAGATTGTTGCAGACTGTCTGCAACAATCTGATTGTCTACATGTCTACCAAACCTCGGTGAGGAATGGTGCAAACTCATCATCGCGCTTTTGAATGTGAGCAATCAACATATCGAGACCAGCCTGCTTGATCGACTCCATCGTGGGAAATATATCTCGCACAATGTTGTCTTCATGCGCGACGATATGGTAGGGGTCTTCATTGCCAAATGATGCGAGGCTTGTATAAGGATATCGCAATGCCCACTCCCATGCAGCATCAAAATCTTTTTGCGCACGTATTAAGCCGCCGGGGAAGAGTTCAAGTGTATTCTTAAGCACTACATATGGCACCACATACCGCAAATATGCATCGTCCGTAACGGTGCGGCTTTTATATGCACCCTGAAATATACTTCCTTTTTCATTGTAGGTGGCATTGAAATGTTGGCTCATGCTATTGCAAAGTTTCTGCATGAATTTCGAGACACCGCCTTCGCGTATTTCTTGCAAGATGAGATGAAAATGATTGGGCAGGAGTGTCCATGCGAGTATGCGTACCAGCGGCTGGGCAGCAGGCCAGATTTCAGGGCGCTCAAAAGGCGCATCTGCAATGAGCTGCCGATCCCAATGCTCGCTCTTGAACATGTCGTTCAAATGACGCAATTGCAACGCGAAATACAATTTGTCTTCTTTGCTCTTGACGATCTCCATGCCGCGAGCACCACGTTTGACGACGTGTACAACCGATCCAACCCCAAATGGCTCAATACGCATAATGTGAGAATCAGACCCCACGACTCCTCACCTGACCCCTGATTCTTACAGGAGATTGTATCATGAAAATTCCTTAATATCTGTAGACAATCTGATTGTCGCCAATAATGCCAACAATCTGATTGTTGCAGCTTCAATAGACAATCTGATTGTCTAAAAAGCGGGGCTTGCACTAGCGCGCATACAGCGTAATGGTATTATGAAGCGATGATCACCTATATCGTCCTTGCAGCAGTCGTTATCATCGCGATCTGGTTCGTGCTCGCTTACAACGGTTTTGTCACGCTTACCAACAGGGTAAAAGAAGCGTGGTCCGACATCGACATCCAGCTCAAGCGCCGTTACGACCTGATCCCCAACCTCGTCGAGACGGTCAAAGGCTACGCGGCACACGAGAGCAGTGTCTTCCAAAACGTCACCGAGATGCGCACGCGCGCGATGAATACGCCCGCCGGCTCGCCGGAGAAGGCGCAGGCCGAAGACATGCTTGGCGGCGCTCTCAAGTCACTCTTCGCCGTCTCTGAGAATTATCCTACGCTCAAGGCCAATGAGAATTTCCTCGAGCTCCAGAAGCAGCTCGAAGACACCGAGAACAAGCTGCAGGCCGCGCGCCGCTTCTACAACTCTGTGGTGCAGGATCTCAACACGCGCTTGCAATCGTTCCCGAGCAACCTCGTCGGCAACATGTTCAGCTTCAAGGCATCTGACTACTTCCAGCTCGATCAGGTTGATGCCGCCGCGAAGGATCCCGTGAAGGTGCAGTTTTAAAATATTTCTTTGAAATAGAAAAGCGGCCGCGCGAGCGCGGCCGCTTTTTGTTACACCCATGCGGCGAAGGCAAGCACGGCTGGCTGGCCGTCGACCAACATCTTGCGGATCTCCCATCCTTTTTGCTGCCATGCTGCAAGAGGTGCGGGATAACGAGCACCTTCGTTTCCCGTATCAGATTCGTCACGCGCATATAATAGCAGCTGCGCGGCTACCTCGCTGTAATCGAATTCGCAGGGGAGCTTCGCTGCCTCATGATACGGTACTGTAAGAAACAATCTTCCAGAACTCGGCGCTCCTTCGATGACGTCGTAGTACCTCACATGGTTCTTCCCCAAGATGAGACGCACGGCATCTGCTATGCGATCACGTTCTCCCGTCGTGACGACTTGCTGCGACGCCAGGACATCAGCATATTTCATTTGCTCCTCCTCGTTGGCCGCGAACATCATGCAGGATTGATGGCTGTCTGTCAATGTGTTTCGCTTCAATCCTTTCCTTTTGTAGAAATCGTCGTATGATTTCGCCTATGGCCTCCCTCTACACACAACAGTCTCGCAATGTCTGGCGCACTTGGATACTCATGACCTGCTTCTTGGTGTTTGTCGTGGTCGTCGGCGAATTGCTCTCGTACTATTACGATAGCTCCGCGATACTCTATATAGCATTTGCCTTCGCACTCCTTACCAACATCTGGGCGTACTGGTTCTCAGCATCAATCGCGATCCGCTCCGTTGGCGCGACTCCTGCCGACCCCACGACGTATCGGGAGCTGCATCGCGTCGTCGAGAACCTCGCGATCACCGCAGGGCTCCCGAAGCCCGAGGTCTACATCATCAATGACCCGCAGCCGAACGCTTTTGCGACCGGCCGCGACAAGGACCATGCCGTGATCGCTGTCACGACGGGCTTGCTCTCCATCATGGACGACAATGAGCTGCAAGGAGTCATCGCGCACGAGCTCTCGCATGTGGGCAATAGAGATATCCTCGTGATGACGGTCGCGGTCGTATTGGTCGGCTTCGTCTCGGCGCTCGCCAACATCTTCTTGCGCATTAGTTTCTTTGGCGGTGGCGGACGTGACCGCAACGCTGGGCCGTTGATCGCTATCGCCGCGATCCTTGCGATGATACTAGCACCCATCGCCGCGACCTTGATCGAGCTTGCGATCTCGCGCAAGCGGGAATTCCTTGCTGATGCATCAGGTGCTTTGCTCACTCGATATCCCGAAGGTCTCGAGAGCGCCTTGCGCAAGCTCGGGAGCTACCAAGCACCGATGCACAATGCCTCGACGACGACCGCGCATATGTTCATCACCAATCCATACGGGGCGCATCCCGCAGGGCAATGGATCCAGAAATTATTCTCCACGCATCCGCCGATAGAAGAGCGCATCGAGGCGCTCGAAGGCCTCAAGGTCTAGCGTATGAAGACACAACGCGAGCGTGTATTTGTGCGCGAAGACATCTGGCGCGAAGGCAAGTACCTCGACCTCTGGAGCGTCGTACATTTTCTCTCAGGCTGCTCGTTGGGCCTCGGCTTGTATTTCCTCGACTTCGGCCAAGCTGCATCGATCGTCATTGCATTTATCTTGCTCGTTGCCTACGAGATGTGGGAAGCGATGGTCAAGATCGAGGAGACGCCGCAGAACCGCGTGCTCGACGTGGTCGTCGGCATGACGAGCTTCTTGCCGACCTTTCTCTATCTATCGCCGCTTCTTTCGCGCGCAGGTCTCGTTATTGCTTTTGCCATCGTGCTCTTCCTCAATATATCGCTCGCGACTCTCGGCTGGCTGGAGTCGCGTAAAGCCGAGGTACTCGAAGCGCGTATGCGCGCCGAGTACGAACGCGAACGCGCACGCATGATCGAACGGCGCGCGAAGCTGCGCGCGCGCCTCGAGCGTCGTCGATTCCGCAAGGAGCGATGAATAAGTTGATTCTACGTATCACTAATGTATATTCTACGGAGGAGGTGACCAATGCCCTACGTTCGTTCTTCGCAAAGAAATCTGCGTACTTCCACGATAGGTCGGCCCATATACTGTCTTTTGTGGGCCATTCCGCTGCTTCTACTTATCAGCCGTCTTTGCCACACTATGTATGGGTGGTAAGGCTGTAGAAACTCTCCTTGGGGAGAGTTTCGTCTTTATGGCTGTTCTCGACTCGCAATTTCTGATATAAATACGAAGTTAATTTGGAGGGTTCGCATAGTGGTCTAGTGCGCACGCTTGGAAAGCGTGTGTGCCGCAAGGCACCGAGGGTTCGAATCCCTCACCCTCCGCCCGAAGACTTTAGTATCGGACAGACC
>CAVYCR010000009.1:0-14756 GCA_963767115.1 Candidatus Kaiserbacteria bacterium
CCAAATGGTGGTTTGAGCCGAGTCATATTCCAGGTAATTTCTCAGGATGGGAACATGTATTTGACATAGTTCTCTTTACATTACTTACGTATATCGTATGGCACCAGATCATCATGGATGTATTTGCATGGTACGTGAGTTCCTATGTAAAGCATCCCGAATGGCCCGGGTTACCAGAGGAGGGTTTGCGGGTGGCGTATGTCACAGCTTTTGTACCTGGAGCCGAACCTTATGATCTGCTCGAGCGCACCTTGCGTGCAATGGTGAATACCCAATATCATCACGACACCTGGTTACTCGACGAGGTAATGATCCTGTCGCAAAAATCCTTTGTGAGAGATACGGTGTGAAGCATTTTTCGCGCAAAGGACAAGACCGCTTCAATGCTGAGAGTGGAGAATTCAAGAAGAAAACCAAAGGAGGAAATTACAATGCATGGCTTCATCATTATTGGAAGGATTACGATATTGTGGCGCAACATGACGTAGATTTTCTTCCTCGAAGGGATTACCTCGCGCGCATACTAGGATACTTTCATGATTATCAAGTGGCGTTTGTGGGTACACCTCAAATATACGGGAATCTTGATGAATCATGGATAGCGCGCGGTGCTGCTGAGCAGGCCTATAGCTTTTATGGTCCGATGCAAAAAGGATTTTATAGTCACGACATGACCCTCCTCATTGGTGCGAATCATGCTTTTCGCGTGAGTGCGTACCGCGCTATCGGTGGATATACCGCACATCTTACGGAGGATATGCTTACAGGAATGAAGCTGTATGCGCAC
This sequence comes from Candidatus Kaiserbacteria bacterium, assembly GCA_963767115.1. Classification (GTDB taxonomy): domain Bacteria; phylum Patescibacteriota; class Minisyncoccia; order Phycocordibacterales; family UBA2100; genus UBA10103. Next base: position 788 of record CAVYCR010000009.1, read on the forward strand.
AATCATGATTGGAAAAGTGTGTACGTGCCGGAGGTATTGCTCATAGGAGAAGGGCCTTCAACTTGGGGTTCGTATTTTAGCCAGCAAATGCGCTGGGCATACGGGTGTATGGATATTGCGCTTCGTCATTCACCACAGCTCTTGTCTCGGATGGAATGGCGGAAAGCATTTAACTATTTCGTCCTCCAACAATTCTATTTCTCTGGTGTCGCTCAGGCACTCGGTATAGGATTGCTCACGCTCTATTTTGTATTTGGAATTTCAGCAGCCAATATGACGTTTTTGCCGATTATTACGCTGTATCTACCATTGATGGTATTCGGCGTTTTATTCCATCGCTGGCTGCAGCGTTTTAATATTGATCCAGAGAAGGAGAGCGGTTGGCATATGTACGGAAGATTACTCTCGATCGCGGCGTGGCCGGTGTATTTTCTAGCTTTTGTAGGGGTTGTACGAGGAAAACGCTTAACATACGTAGTTACTCCAAAAGGAGATAATCAGAACCGAATTTACGAGCCACAGTTTTTTATGCCACATTTTATACTTGGTTCGATTACCTTAGCGGATATATTCATTGGCTTCGATTTTGGACACACCTCGCTAATTCTCGTATTCTGGGCAGTGGTGAACTCCGTTCTGATGTATGGACTCTTTGCCTCAGAGGTAATCCCGTATACAACCAGTCGCCTAAGTCATCTTGGGTCACAAATAACAAGCGCTGGTTTGAGGCAAATAAGCTCGGTTGCTACAAGTTTGGCACTTGAGGAATCTGGCGACGTGGTCACTTCTGAATAAGTGTGGAACGGCTTGCTTTGCGGAAGATGTAAAGACTGGTAACGTAATATCTTTGCAACCACAGGTTTAACCTGTGATGACCTAGGACTACTAATAAATGACGGCTGATCGAGTATGCCGTACGCGCACTTGCGCTTATTTTGAGAGCTGCTAGTTTGAATGCAGACGGGACAGTTCTCGTCCTATGCTTGTTGTCAGAAAATTTAATAACAAAATGTTTTGGTGCATACCGCTCTCAAGCAAACAAAAGAGCCTCGACTTCTATTATAATTTCACGGATCCGCAGGGTGAGCACGTTGCGGTTATCGTTGCACAGTTGCGTCTCATGAGTATTAAGCGTTTTAAGCGCAATATGTATGAAATGCCCAAGGTAGATTTCAATACAATCCGAAGAAGGATTGTCTCGTTTGTTACATAAAATCGAAATCCCGCCTTGTGCGGGATTTCTCGGAGCCCGAAGGCACTTTGTCATTTGATTATAAGGCTTTAACGTATTGTCTGCAACTCGTATTGACGAAACGCGGGGATACTGTAGTTTTGAGGCTATAAAACAACGCATGCAACGGGCTCTACGGGGGATGCGATATGAAGTTGCCGCGATAGCCGGTGCTATTTTGGTGCTCTGGCAGATGCTTTTGCCGGGGTATGTGCTGACACTTGATTTGGTGTTTGGCACACATACGGCTCTGGCCAATTCTACGAATCTAAAGCTTGGAAATTTCGTTGTCACCGACGCGGTGCATTTCGCTGAGATAGTAGTGCCCGGATGGATCGTCGAGAAAGCCATGTTGTTCGGCCTTTTTTTCGCACTCTTTTATCTGCCCCTCAGATTTTATCCGTGGAGCCGTGAATATGGGCAGGAATGGCTTGCTGCTATCTTCTTCGCCATCAACCCATTCGTATATGAGCGCTTCTTGGCAGGGCAGTGGGAAGTGCTTGCTTCATACGCGTGCCTCTTCCCGGTCGTCGCGTACCTGATCCGTTTCCTGCATGATCGTTCATGGCGGTCGATCCTCTGTGCATACCTGTGGCTTTTCTTGGACGGAGTATTCGCGCTGCATCTTTTTGTGATGGGGAGCTTATTGATGTGCATATTTGGGGCGGGTGCTTGTATCGATAATCTCATACGACGCGATTGGCCAACCCTTAGAAGGGTTTGTGGGCGTTTCTTCCTTGGTGGTGCCGCACTCATGGTCGCAAGCACATACTGGCTCGTACCCTCGCTTATCCTTGCTCCTTCTACGCTTGCATCCTTCACGAGCGATCAATGGATGGCTTTCAGTACAGCAGGCAACAAGATCGTCGGTACAATTCCCAATGTCGCGATGCTCTACGGCTTCTGGGGCGAGCATGAGGTGTGGGCGAGCCAATCTTTCTTCACACAGGCGTCATGGCCGATTTTGTGGATCGTGCTTGCAGTTCTTCTCGGACTTGTGATCACGGTTGGTATCGTACTTGCTGTACGGAGTATACAAGCGCGTGTTGCGGCAATTTGTCTTATCGTGGCCTCAGCAGCGGCTTTTGTTTTCTCCACAGGAGTCGGGCCAAGTATTTTCTTTGGCTTCAATACGTGGCTTTTCACACATGTGTCATTTTGGAGCGGCTTCCGCGACAGTCAGAAGTGGAGTGCTTTACTTGCACTTACATACGCGCTCTTCTTTGCGTTCGGTGGTGGGTATTTAATAAGCCGTTTCCATGGGCGTATGCGCGCCAGCGTGTTTGCAATCATCGCGCTCTTGCCTATCACATATATGCCCCTGATGCTTCTTGGTTTTGCAGGACAATTACAAGATGTCTGGTACCCGAGCTCATGGGCCGATGCCAATGCATATCTCTCGCAACAGAGTGATTGCAGTGCAGTCTTCTTGCCGTGGCAGGAATATTATCAGCCTGTATTTACTAAGGGCATCCTCATCGCGAATCCTGCCTCAGGTTATTTCAATTGCGACGTGACCACAGGGAAGGATCTCTCGATCGACGGCGTCGGGTCTCCACAAGGCCTATCGCCGGGATATTATGCGATCGAACAAGCGCTCGAAGACAACACTATCGACCCAGATCAGGCTGTGGCCATGCTCCAATCGCAAGGCATACGGTACATTATCTACACGGACGATCTTTTGCGTGTTGACCCTTATAGATACGAGGTCTTGCGCTCGACAAAGCTCAGCCTTGTGTTCCAAGAAGGCGATATTGACATCTACCGTTTAGGCCTATAGAGTTCGCCTGTACGGATCTTCATATTTAATTAATTCCTAAGTAGACATACAGCAAGACCATGAAATCAGAGCTCAAGAAAGGCCTAGTAATTGCAGCACTCGTGTCCGTACTGCCCCTGATGGCATCGGCGCAGTCGGTAGGGTATGGCGGTGGCGGTAACGGACCTATCGCGGGCTCCTTCGGCGTCCTCGTAAGCGCTCCTGCTTCCGCTGGCGGAGAGGTCCTCGGTGCTTCGACCTCGACCGTCCCTACGACCCCGACAAGCGGTCCTTCCTGCTCCGCACTCCTCACCAAATATATGGGCATTGGTAGGCACAATGATCCGGCGCAGGTGACCTTGCTCCAAGAATTTCTCAATAGCCAGGGGTACTCGGTACCGGTGACGGGATTCTTCGGCCCGATGACCGAAGCTGCAGTAGAGAAGTTCCAGCTCGCACATCTTACGTCGGTCCTGAATCCGTGGGGCATCAGCGCAGCCACAGGATATGTCTACAAGACGACTTTGCACACGATCAACTCGATCGCATGCCCGACCCTCAACGCTCCTGAGCCGACGCTTCCATAATCTCGGACGCTCATAATCTCGACAAAAGCCTCGCATCGAAGCGAGGTTTTTGTTTTAGAGGCTTGCGATCTTTTCTGAAATTGCTAGCCTTACAGAAGGTTGGGCAGTCTGTCCTTTCCTCGTACCTACGGGTGCGGATTTTCACAGGCTACACGGAGAGTAGAAGATGGCCTTCGACAGAGCTTTCAATAATAAAGGGTCGCTTTTCTCACGACGTACTGTCGGGCAAAGGCGGGCTATCGTCGAGCGTGCATTCAAGCGTGCTGGGGATCAGGAGTATCGGACCCTCACAAAAGATGCCATGCGTAGTCATCCTCGGATTTTCAGGGCGATGGCAACGAAGGGGACCATCCTCAATGTTGCGGTAGCGGCGCTGCAGAGGGCGGGAGAGTGCATGGAGCTTACCGCTGGCGCCCTTATGGATGGGCTCGGATACACGCATGAGCAAATCATCTACGTTTTTGGCGGCACCTCGGACCAAGAGGTCATCAGGGGGAGGGCCGTCGTTGCGCTGATGCGTGCAATCGACTGAAGATCCACCCAACTTCTCGGAGTGCGCCAAAGGCCCCGTTGTCGTATGACGGCGGGGCTTTTATTTGTTGACACGATATCTCAAGAATGCCACTATCTAGTCGGCCACTATCGGCAGGTGAGAGAACGGAGCATTGCCATGCAAACCATGAGATCATGGGTACCCGGAGAGGGTATGCAGACACAGGGCGCGAAGATCATCGAATTTCTGAATCGGTTAGGTCCGCCGACGACACGGTACGACCAGGGGTGGTTGAGCGATCATACTACGGACGGGTGGCATGCCGTCCTTGTGATGGATAATTACGCTAGGGCTTTTCTCTTCGTTTGTTTGAAGCACGGCGTCGATCCCATCGTTGTTCAGGACAGCAGTTTTCCGAATGTCGACGCACACAAGCAAAGCGTGCTCAGTGTACTGCGGTCAGTCATTCGAGGTAGCAAGAAATAGCTCGCAGCAGCGCTCGCGAAAATTGCCCGGCATGTCCGGGCTTTTCTTTTGGGAATTCTTACATTGGGCTCTACGTTTTCGTGTCATAATATGCGCACATGACGGAGAAAAGAACAGCTGCGGCGCCTCGCAAACGCGCAGGCAGGAAAGCGAGCATCTTGAAGCATTATCTCGTGCCCGGCCGGCACAACGGCTATCGCGCCAAGCTCTTGCGGGCGCAGGCGTCGGGAGTCACGGCTCTCGCGGTCGTGCTGCTCTTCCTCGGCGCTCTCGGCGTGCAGAGCGTACTCTCGACGTCTGCTTCGCCGCAGGTCGCGGCTGTGGTCGCTTCGAGCCTTGTCGATCTGGCGAACGGCGACCGTGCCTCGCAAGGACTGCCCGCGCTCGAGGTCAGCCCGCTCTTGCAAGAGGCGGCGCAGCTCAAGGCCAACGACATGGCTGCGGGAGAATATTTCGCGCACGTCTCGCCGACCGGCAAAGACCCGTGGTACTGGTTCGCGCAGGCGGGGTACAGCTTCGCCTATGCTGGCGAGAATCTCGCTGTCTATTTCACTGACTCCGACGCGGTCAACACCGCGTGGATGAATTCTCCCGAGCACCGCGCCAACCTGCTTGATGCTCATTACACCGAGATCGGCATCGCGACGGCTTCCGGCATGTACCAAGGGCAGCAGACAGTTTTCGTGGTGGAAGAATTCGGCACGCCCGCCGCCGCCGACGTCGCCGAAGCGGCACCCCAAACGACACAAGTAGCACCGAGCACTGCGGCCGCTCCAGCCGTAGAGCCTCTACCGGCCACCTCACAACCGGCGGTAGCGGGCGCGCAGGCAGCGGTAACGACAGCTCCGGCGAGCGTTACAACGAACCCGAAGTCCAAATCTGCAGCCATCTCAAGCACGCCGAGCGTTGCGCCGAAGCCAGTTGAAGTGCTACAAGAGAGCGCGACAGGTATCGCGGTACAAAACCCCAACGTAGTGCCCAGAAGCGGAGAGACGGCCGGCTCGACGCGGCTGATGGTAAGTCCGGTGAGCTTCTTCTTCTCGCTTGCGACTTCGCCGATGACGCTGCTCCTCTACCTGTATGAGATGATCGCGGTCGCGATCGTGACAGCGATCGGCTTCGAGCTCACGCTCGAGATCGAGAAGCGCCACCAGCGCCACTTGGTGCGCGGCTTCTCGATGCTCGCTTTGATGATCGTCCTGCTCGGCGTCGGGCACTTTTACCTTATCGGCCAAGTCTTGATCGCATAGGCACGCTACGCGTTTCTCGCCAATGTTTTAAAATCTGAATCGAAATAAAAAGTGTCGCGCCACCGACGAGGTAGCCGGCGATCACGTCGCTGAGGTAATGCACGCCGAGATAGAGTCGTGCGAAGCCGACAAGAAGTATCACGATACATGAGAAGGTAAGTGTGATTATATGGACGATCTTGGAAGTGCTGTCGCGCCACGCGAGATAAGTGAGAAAGCCGTAGAGAGCAACTGCCGCAGCGGCGTGTGCGCTGGGGAAAGAATATCCGGTCTCCGTGTAGGCTTGGTAGAAGACATCGGGTCGCGGGCGCTCCACGAGCTCTTTGATGAGAAGCACGATGCCGGAGCTCCCGGCAACCGCGATCACGAAACCAGCAGCGTCGTGCATGCGCCGCTGGTGCACGAGTATAAGGAAGCCAAGAACGAGAAGGCCGAGTGTCGTCGACGGCGCCGCGAGCTGGCTCACTGCGATGAAAAAGACGCTTGCATCGTAGGCGCGCAGCGCATAGAGCGCCTTGAGCACGGAGAGATCGACGGCACTGATCGCGTTCAGGAGGTGTGGCATTTCAGAAAATAATACCATCAAAAGAGTCGTTGCCGCGGACGGTAGCGAGGGTATACTCAAAGGGTGAATATTCGCGTCGCATCGTTTGCAATCTTTGTATTAGCGAGCTTTTTGGCGCCGCTTGCCGCCTCTGCCCAAAGCGCAGATTCCCAAGACTCCGGCGGCGTCGCGACACCGGAGACCGTTACGATGGAGGTAGCGCGCGTGAGCAGTGTAAGCGACGCGCAGTCTGAGATCATCCCCGGCACCGAAACGCCGGAGAAGACCCAGACGCTCTCGGCACTCGTGCTCTCCGGCCCCGACGCGGGCAAGACGGTGACTTTTAGTAATGATTATACGCAGCTCAGCGTGGGCGAGACGTTTTACCTGAGCCATACCACGAGCACGCTCGACGGCACCGATTATTACTCTGTCTCCGATCCGTACCGGCTCAACGTGCTCGCGGCGCTCGCGATCCTTTTTGTGATCCTCGTCGTTGTATTTGGTGGATGGCAGGGGCTGCGCGGGATCGCGTCGCTCGTCGGCAGCGTCGTGCTGATCTTTTATGCACTCATCCCGGGAATACTCGCGGGGTATTCCGTAGTTCTCGTCTCGATCGGCGTCGCGGCGCTCATCATCGTCGTGGGCTCGTACATCACGCACGGTTTCAACAGGACGACGAGCGCGGCCGTGCTCGGCATGATCGCGACGGTACTGATCACGGGCGCGCTCGCGTACTGGGCAGTGCATGCTGCGCAGCTCTCCGGCTACAACAGCGAGGAAGACGTGTATCTCAACTTCGATACCAACGGCCACGTAGACCTCGTCGGGCTCGTCTTCGGCGGGATTATCATAGGTCTCTTGGGCGTCTTGTATGACATTGCGATAGGGCAGGCGATCGCGGTCGAGGAGCTCTTCCGCGCGGGTACTCATCTCACTCGCACGCAAGTATATCGTCGTGCGATACGCATCGGCCGCGAGCATATCGGTGCCTTGGTCAACACGCTCGCGATCGCGTATGTGGGCGCCGCGTTGCCGCTACTCCTTGTGGTACAGACTTCGAGCTATGGCGTGCTTTACGGCATCAACAACGAAATCTTCGCGACAGAGATCGTACGTATTCTCATGGGCTCGATCGGACTTGTCCTGGGCGTGCCGATCACGACTCTCATCGCGACCTCTATGCTCTCAGAGAAATGGGCGCATACGCACCCTGATACCGGCGGCCATCATCACTAAAATAAGGCTAAAAGACAGTAAAATAGTGATGTCGGACTTCACTATATTGGGAAGTCCGACATCACTATTTTTAGCCGGCGATCTTGATCACGGTGAAGATCACGGCCATGCCGAGTACGGTCGCGAAGGTCGTCCAGCGCACGGGGTGGCGGTGGTGGCTTTCGGGCAGCAAGTCGCTCGCGCCGATGTAGAGGAAGAAGCCCGAGAAGAGCGCGAGAAGCATGCCGAGCTCCTCGTCGTTTATCGTGATAAAGGTCGTCGCGATGATCCCGACGACCGGCGCGATGGCGTCGATCATCAGCCACTGGAAGGCGCGCACGCGCTCATTGGTATTTTTGAGAATCATGTTGACCGTGTTGATGCCGTCGGAGAAATCGTGGGTCAAGACGGCGGCCGCAACGATAACGCCGATCGTGGGCGAGACCTTGAAAGCGAGCCCGATGCCGAGGCCGTCAAGGAAACTATGGAAAGAAAGCGTGCTCGCGCCCCAGATGCCGCGCCCGCTCTGTGCGTGCTGATGATCATCTTCTTCCTGATGACTATGCAAGACGATCATGCGGTCGAGTATCAGATAGAGCGCGAAGCCGCTCGCGACGATCGCGGTGCCGAAGGCAGAAGAATGATTCTTCGAAAGCAGGTCGAGCGCCTCGGGCATGAGGTCAAAGAATGCGACGCCGATCACGGCGCCTGCCGAGAAGCCCAGAATTAAATGCAGGCGATCCTTCAGGCGAAGCGCAAACAAGCCGCCGAGCGATGTCGAGATAAATGCTGCTACGCCGATGAGATAGACCATACAATAAAATTCAATTAAAAATAAAAATGCCGATTAATTATTTGGCACATGAATTGCACAAGCCATACAGGTCGAAGGAATGTCCGGTAATCGCCTTGAATTGCTTGGAGCGCGCAAGTACGAGGCGGCCGATCTTGCCGTGAGTCTCATCGATAAAATCTTCGATCACTCCGCAATCGGTGCAGACGATATGATGATGATCGTTCTCGTCGGAGAGCTCATAGCGCGGCTTGTCGCCTTGGAGGTTGACCTCGCGAACGATCCCGGCCTTGGTACAAGCTTCGATCATCCGGTAGACCGTGACCATGTCGCTCGTGCGTCGCATCTTCTCGACGATCTCACCGATAGAAAGCGGAGTACATGATCCTTGCAAAAGCGATATGAGTGCGAGGCGCGGCTTGGTCGCACGGAAGCCTGCTCCTCGCAGTACATCGGCGTCTTTGATATGCATGGAATGACTGTATACTAATTGCAAATATTTTGCAAGTACTATATGCCACTTTAAAATTGCATTATCCCCAGACTTCCTTGCGCTTTCATGAAAGAAGCGTACTATGTAATTACTTAGAACGTCTAAGTATTAATGCAAAAAAGACGTTCTTGAATCATATACATTAACAAAAATTATTTAATACCATTTATTTGTTGTATGAATAGAAATGCTCTACGGCAGCTCTTGCAACCTTGGGTGGTGATCACGGTCGTCGCTGTCATTGCGGTGGGCGCGGTCGCTATCGCATACATTATGGATAGTTCGAAGCCGGCCGCGGCATACGTACTGCCGAGCACGGGTGCCATCGTGCAGACGGTCAGCACGACCGGCACTGTCACTTCTTCCGACAACCTCGACCTCTCGTTCCAGATGGGCGGGCAGATCGTCTCGGTATCGACTGATGTCGGCAGACACGTAGGTGCCGGGCAGACGCTCGCAACCCTCGACGGCGCCGACCTTGCCGCGCAGCTCGAGCAGGCTCAGGCCGCGCTCCAGCTCCAAGAGGCCAACCTCCAGGGCTTGGAGGCGGGCGCTACGCCGCAGTCGGTCGCTCAGGCGCAGACCTCTATATCCAATGCGCAGGCGTCGCTTTTGCAGGCCAAGCAGAGCGTCTTGCAGGCTTCCCAAGACGCCTTTCTCAAGTCGAGCAATGCGATCCATAACGATGTTGATCTTTTCATCAACAATCCGCACTCTTCCTCGCCGACCTTGGCGCTTACCCTGAACAATTCGCAACTGCAATCTTCGATCGCATCTGACCGTATCAGCATGGAGAACCTGCTTGCGCAATGGCAGGCGTACGAAAATTCGCTTCCGTCGGATCCGAGCCAGATCGATTCGAATTCTGTCGCGTCGACCACGCGCGCCTACTTGCAGCAGGTCTCTTCGTACCTCACTGAGGTCTCAGAGGGTCTCGCACAGGCGGTGCCAAGCACGAGCTACACTGCCCCCGTCATTGCTGGTTATCAGGCTGATGTCGCAGCAGGCGCGACCAATGTGTCGGCCGACATTTCTACACTCAACGGCGCACAAACCTCCGTGGAGACTGCACAATCAGGTCTCGCATCGGCGCAGGCCGCACTAACCGTGACTCAACAGCCGGCGACCGCCTCGGCGCTTGCTGCGCAAGAAGCATCGATCGCTGCCGCGCAAGCCAATGTGAATCTTGCCCGTGCCAATCTCGCAAAGACCGTTCTCTCAGCGCCCATCTCAGGCACGATCACGGTCAACAACGCGCACGTAGGCGAGACAGCCGCTCTTGGCTCGCCGTTGATCTCGATGGTCTCCGACTCGCTTTTCCAGATGGATGCGTATGTCTCGCAAGCTGACATCGCTAAGGTGCAGGTGGGGGATGCGGCACAGGTGACACTCGACGCATATCAGGGTCAGGCGCCATTCCCCGCGCACGTCATCCAGGTCGATCCTGCGGCAACAGTCCAAAACGGCGCTTCCTCGTACAAGGTCACTTTGCAGTTCGATCAGAACGATTCGCGCATCCAAAACGGCATGACAGGTACCGCACTCATCACCACACAGACCATAGTAAGTGGCTTGAGTGTACCCACAAGCGCGATCATCACGAGTGGCACGAGCACCTTCGTCATTATTCATGGCTCAAGCGGAGACATGCAGACACCGGTCGTGACGGGCATCTCAAGTGCCTCTGGCATGACCCAGGTCGTATCGGGCATTTCGGCCCAAGATCAGATTAGAACCTTCGGCAACCAATAATCATATGGCAGAACATACACAAAAAAGCTCTCGTTCGACGTGGATCAGGACCGGCATTGCTGCCGTGGTCATCGCCGGCGCTGCGGTTGGCATCATCTATTATGAGTCTGTCTCTTCGACGGTCTATATCGACACTTCGACGATCCAGGCGCCGGAGATCGATCTCTCGCCGTCACAGGCAGGCACGCTTGAAGCAGTCTATGTGAACGAAGGTGACACGGTCGCGGCCAACCAGACGGTCGCACGTGTCAACGATCAACTCATACAGACTACCGTCGCAGGTACTATTATATCGGTACCGGACACCGTCGGCGCACAGGTGAGCCCCGGTCAGACAGTCGTCGCAATGATCGACCCGACCGAGCTTCGTGTCGTGGGCGAGCTCGACGAGAACAAGGGCCTCGATCGTATCCAAGTGGGGGATCCTATTACCTTCACCGTGGATGCCTTTGGCGGCGAGAAGTTCGCGGGCGTCATCGACGAGATCTCGCCGACATCCCTTGCCTCGCAGGTGGTCTTCAATATTTCCGACCAGCGCCAAGAGCAGGAGTTCGATGTGAAGGCGCGCTTCGACACATCGGCATACCCGCAGCTCAAAAACGGCATGTCGGCGCGCATGTGGGTGAACATCAACTAAGCAAGAAGGTAGAATTTCTTTGAGGCAAGTGCTTTGCGGGGTCTTCGCAGGCCCGACGGGGCCGAGACCAAGCGCTGGACTAGCAAGTCCAGATAGCGACCCCGCAAAGTACTTGCCGATAAAGAACTTCGGACATTTGAAAACAAAACTATGAAAGAAGGATCAAGCAAATGGCTCGTGCTCGTGACCGTGATCGTCGGTACTTTTTTGGGGCGCCTCGATCAGACCGTCGTCAACCTCGCACTTCCGAAAATCATCAGTGACTTCAACATCACCGTCACTTCCGCCGCGTGGATCGCGACGGCTTACATCATCGCCAACGCCGTCTTCGTGCCGGTATGGGGCAAGCTCGGCGATACGCTCGGTCGCAAAAGGATCTACATCTTTGGCTTCGTGATGTTTATCGTCGGGTCGATCCTTGCAGGACTTTCGTGGAACCTCAGCTCAATGATCGTATTCCGCGTCATTCAAGCGATCGCAGGATCTGCTGATTATCCGACTGCGATGGCAATCCTCACGATGACCTTCCCGCCTGGCAAGGAGAGGTCGACAGCGCTCGGTATCTGGTCAGGCGCATTCGCTTCTGCTGCTGTCTTCGGCCCTTTGATCGGCGGCCCCATCATCGACAACTGGGGCTGGCGCTGGGTCTTTTATATTAACGTGCCTGTCGGTCTCATCGGGCTTGCAATGGCTTGGTATTTCATTCACGAATCGGTCGGTGAACGCGAATCGAAAGGTTTCGATTGGTGGGGAGCGACTACTCTCGGGATCGCGCTTGCGACATTGGTCGCGGTTTTGGATCAAGGGCAGACATGGGGCTGGCTCTCGTTCAACTCTATACTCTGCTATGCTGCGACGATCCTCTTCAGCGTGATCTTCTACTATGTAGAGCGCACGCATCCGGAACCCGTCATCGATTTCAAATTCTTCAAGAACAGCGTCTTCGTCAACGCGCTTAGCAACAACTTCCTGATGTTTATGTGCATGATGGGCAGCATTTTCCTCATACCGGTATTTGCACAGACATTCCTCGGCTTCACAGCTACACAGAGCGGATACCTTTTCATCCCGATGGGTCTCACGATCCCTATCGCCGCTGGCATCGGTTCGCGCTTCTCGCGTGTCGAGCCGCGGTGGATTATATTTGTCTCCACGGCGGGCGCGGGAATTGGATTTTTCTTCCTCTCATATCTTGACCCGACCACGACCGCTTGGGAGATCATCTGGCCTCTGATCATTATGGCCTTCTTCATGGGATCGGGTATGGCGCAGCGCACCAACATCATCGCCTCAGCTGTGCCGCAAAGCGAGATCGGCATCGCTTCCGGCATTCTCGCGCTCGCGCGCAACATCGGCGGCGCATTCGGTATCGCGATATTTGGCACGATCTTACAGATCGATGAGAAAACCAACGTGTTGACCATCGCGCAAAACAGCATCATCAGAAGCACCGACCCGTCGATCATCCGGCAAGGTATCGCGCTCATCGAGCTCAAGGCGCAGGTCGCTGCTTATGGCGAAGTCTTCCTCATCGGTGCGATCGCGATGTTCCTGTCGTCATTTCCGGTGCTCTTCATGCGCACCGGCCGCGATGCGGCGGCGACGCACGTGCACGTGGAAGCATAACGTATGAAAGATGCCGAATTCGCAGAATTGAAATCGCTCTTCTTCTCTACGAAGCAGATCATCCGCTCGCAGCTCCCCGAAGGCGGCGATGCCGACCCCAACACCTGGCTGCGCTGCGAAATCATGCAGTTCATCAAGCATTCTAAAAAGCCAACCATGCGCGATATTGCCGCGTATTTGCGCGTGCGCGCCTCATCGGCGACCTCGCTTGTCAATAATCTTTCGCGCGCTGGACTGGTGCGTCGCGTAGAGAGCGGGGGAGATCGGCGCGTTGTGCGCGTAGCGCTCACGAGCAAAGGCGAAAAGATACTCGACGCATATGGCAAGGATTCTGCCTCCGTAATGCGCAAGGTATTCTCGCGTCTGAGCGAAGGCGAGCTCAAGCAGCTGATCGAGATCTTGCGCAGGCTGCGCGACATACACGCGGCAGACGCATCAGTGGTATAATCGACATATGGAAAATAATGGTAAGACAACCGCCGTATTTGTCATTGCAGCGATCGTCATCATCGGTCTCATTGTTCTCTACTTGGTAAATCCATCCACTACTACAGAAGCAAACCCTGCTCAAGATGGTACGCAGCAAGCTACTCAAGACTCCTCAAGTTCTCCAAACGAAAACACGATCCAAGCGGCTTTTTTCTGTGACGGTGCAAAAACGATACTTGCTGCGTTTATGAATACGGCCACATCTGGCAACAGCGTCCAGCTCATACTCTCTGACGGCCGCTCTATGACACTCCCGCAAGTGATCTCTGCAGACGGTGCGCGCTATGCCAACGCCGACCAAAGCTTCGTCTTCTGGAACGTCGGCAACGGCGCGACCATCTACGAAAACAACGAGGCCACTTTTTCCAATTGCACGGCAAGCTCCACGCAACCAACGTAAAGCTGTATATCTAAAGAGTTTTTTGCTATCATAGCTTCATGAGTGAAGCAGACATCCGAGCAGAACGGCTCAAGAAAATCGACAAGCTCAAGGAGGCCGGGATGGACCCGTATCCGGTTTCTGTCGAGCGCGATTATAGTATTGCCGAGGTGCTCGCGCGCTTCGACAGCCTTGAGCAAGGCGAAACCTTGCTCACTATAGTAGGGCG
>CAVYCR010000010.1:0-48162 GCA_963767115.1 Candidatus Kaiserbacteria bacterium
CAGAGTGAAGGCTTCGATGAAAACCGGGCGGCGCCGCAGATAGAAATTGCGATGACATGCCGTCGATGTTAACCCGCCAAAAGTGACGCCGTGAGTGAAATGCTTGCGCAAATAATAGTCGAGCGCGGAAGCGCTATACCAGCGCGCAGTGAGGTAATCTCCACCGGCATCGCCCGTCCTGCCGTCGCGAGAGACCCCCAAACATTCGGGCTAGCCATTGGGCCCGTTATGAACTCGTTTGTGTATCCACCTGGCAACAGAAATTCTCTGTCACGGGACTAAAAAAAGCTTTATCTGATAACGTGCACTCAGCAGGCCTGAAATTTGGGCTCTGGGTGGATCCGGGAAATGTGGATGCTGCCCGTGTGACCTCGGGAGAAATCCCCGCGGATTGGCTGGCGATGATCGATGGCAAGGCCATCGGGACCACGCACCCTTCTCTCGCTATCACCAAGCAATTGTGTTTGGGCGATCCCAAGGTCGTGGCTTGGATTGAGAAGCAACTTGGCGACATTATCGACAAATGGCATTTGGACTGGATCAAATGGGATCCCTCCTCAACCGTAAGTTACGAATGCAACCGCACCGATCACGGCCACGGTAAGACGGATGGCGCCTACGCTGCATATCGCGGGCGGATGGAGATCATGCGTTATCTACTCCAGCGCTTTCCGAACCTCTCGGGATTTGAATGCGACCCTTCTCTGTTCTTTGCGCGGACCAATCCCGGTCGACAAACTCTGTTGCCAGGTGGATACACAAACGAGTTCATAACGGGCCCAATGGCTAGCCCGAATGTTTGGGGGTCTCTCGCGACGGCAGGACAGGGCGATGCCGGTGGAGATTACCTCACTGCGCGCTGGTATAGCGCTTCCGCGCTCGACTATTATTTGCGCAAGCATTTCACTCACGGCGTCACTTTTGGCCCAAAAACATCAACGGCATGTCATCGCAATTTCTATCTGCGGTCGCGCTCCGGTTCTAATCGAAGCCTTCACTCTGGAAATCGATTTGCTCCTCGCGCAAAATATCTGCGGCTTCGATGATAGTTTGCACGCCTTGGAGCGGAATGAACGTGCCGTGGAAATTCACCGTGAATGTCTCCTCGAGCGCTACCTGGCGCGGATAAAAGGTGGAATCGTCGGCGCTGATCCACACGCGGATCATTTTCTCGCGCGGCGTGCCAAACGTTTTTGCAAAATAATCAATATGTGCATTCGTATCGAGGAAGACTTTGCGCGCCATCATGCAGCTTATCTTGTCGAAGAGCCAATCCTTCCATGCGCGCGGATCTCTTTTACCATACACTTCGCGATCGAAGACATTTGAGTCATAGAGCGAAAGGAATGCGTCAAAGATGATTGGTGGTCCGAAGAGTATGCGTGCGAGCCACACGACCGACTGTCCGGGGAAACATACGATCACGTGGTCGAAGCGCTCGGTGTGGATCTTCCGGTATTCGCGATAGAGTGCGAAATATTTCTTTATACCATTTCTCGACCCGTGGATCGACACGACAATGCACGACCGTATGTCCAAGCCGTTCGAAGCCCAGCTGCAGCACGCGCGTACGTGCATAGCCCGGATCATGGATTCCGAAGAAACAGACTTTCATGCAAAGAACTGCATTATGTGCTCTACCACAGTCTGGACACTCGCCTTTTCCTTCGCGAGCAGACGTAATCGTGTTTGGAGCCGTGGATGATCGAGGGATCGATATGAGAGATTGGATTTTTGTTGCGAGATCGTTTGGATTCTCGAATGTAAAGATAAGCTCCGGTGAGAGCTCATCGAAGTATGACCTGAATCCCTCGTTGCATACAAGGACGATCACGCCGGAGGCCATTGACTCGAGCACAGCTTTGTCGATACCGCCGGTCGGGCATGCGTTTACCGAGAGGTCGTATCGCGGATAGACAGCGGGCATTTCCGGATTTTTAATCGGACCGAGAAACGAGACCTGCTCTTGGAGTCCGTGCTTTTCAATGAGTGCAGTAAGTTTTTCCTTGTAATCGCGATCGGATCCGACTGAAGGCTCACCGATCAGATCAAGCCTCGCAAGAACATCTTGTTCTCTAAGTAATGCGAGTGCATCGATTATCGTTTCAAGATGCTTGATCGGCGTGATACGACCGACCGAGACTATTTTCAATGCGCGCGCATCGAAAGGCTTGAGCGGTTGAGACGAGAACTTCTCTACATCGATTCCATGACCGACGATACGTATTTTTGGGCTCGCCAAGGTAATACTCTCACGCGCGGTACTTAAAACAGTATTTGCAAAAAAGACAGCGATGCGCAATCTCACATTGCGTGCACGGTGTACATACCAGAGAACTACACGCCTCCCTGAAAGACGCCACCACCATCCGGCTAAGACTACGTATTCCGGATTCATATGAACAAAGACCGCATCGTAGTGCAGTGAGAAGATGTATCGATAGAAATTGAGCAAGTATTTGACGCGCGACACGCCATCCTCCTTGCCCAAGCTGTGCACATGCACGTTTGCCGGCAGATCATGTCTTCCTTGTTTCAAACAGATCACTTCGACCGTGTCGCAATGCTTCGCAAATTCTTCGAGCCATCGATGGAAAAACCCGAGTATCGGATCGTCGAGATCGACCGCCTGTGTCGTTATTAAAAGTCTCATACTATTTCGAGGTTGTCGCCATAAATACCGCGCAGGAGCTCGAGATCCTTCTCGCTCGAGACGAGCAGTGAAATATTCTTGCGCTTCTGCGCCTCGATGATACGCATGCCTGACTCGTCACCGACTAGATCAGCGAAGAGGCGCGAGAAGATCTCAAAGTCCTTCGGCATACAGTCGCCCCCCACGCCGCGGCCGCCTTTGCCGCGGGGCTCGATGTGCCAATGACGAACGTCGGGGTCGCGCGTCGCAAGAAGCGGCGCATGCTCGATCGCCTTTTTGATATCGTCCCAATCGATACCGAGCTTTTCAGCAACTTCGTAGAGAAGGTTCATATGGATCGAGCGTACGAAGAGCGTAGTGTTGTGCACGTACTTGAAGAATTCCGCCGTCTGCGCGGGCACGATCATCGAGGGTGCTTCGGGAAGCACATCGATCACCTGCTGCGCGCACGCGCGATATTTTGCAGAATCGACAGGAATACCGATTATGTTTTGGTGCGGATGCGCTGCGTCATATGCGGCGGTATTCCTGCTTAAGAATTCCGGAGAATGCATCACCATGATGTCGGGGAAATCTTTCTGGAGCACGACCGTTTCTCCCGGCGGGAGCGTTGACTTGATGACAGCATTCTTGCCCGCACCCACGAGGCCGAGAACGTCGCGAATATTGGTGTCGTCAAAGCCCTCAGCACGTGTGGATGCAGGAACAGCGATGAAGACAATCTCGCATGTCTTGATCTCATCTTTGCGGGAGACATACGTCTCTTCGAGCGCGTAGCGGACCACCTCGTATCCGCGGTTCTCGAAGTCATCCGCGTAATGCTTGCCGATCCAACCCTGTCCGATAAAGCCGATCACGGGCTTGCGTGCCATCAGCTCAGTATATCCTTATGCCTCCCTTTTGCACGCTATGATGTCATCGCAATAAGCGCGCACATACGCCCCATAATCCGCATACGGGTATGTGCCCAGATGCATTTCGCGCGGACCATTTTCGACCCATCGCGCGAGCGCTTGCGGGAAATCCTCCGTGCCTGCAACGATCGCTCCCATCTCAAGTGCAATGCCGACGTCTCTCGAGAGCACGGGCTTACCGGAAGCGAGCGCCTCGACGATCACAAGTCCATAACCCTCGTAGTGCGAAGTGACCAGTACGAGATCAGCAATCGGATAATAATCGATCGCCGGCTGTTCTCCTTCGAAAAAGACGTGGTCAGAAACGTGGTGCGTACGCGCAAGATCTTCGAGCAATCCTCGTTCACTCCCCTGTCCGACGATGATGAGACAACTCTCCGGGATAGATGCTTGCGCAAACGACTGTATCGCGAGCGCAACGTTTTTCTCGGGTTCGAGCCGCGCGACTACCAAGAATTTGTATGAAAACTGCGCGAAGCGATTCACCAATTCTTGATGTGTGTGACTGTTCTTGAATCGCTCGACATCGGTAAAGATCGGCAAGACAGTAATCGGCGCGGCAACCGTATAGCGTACGCGAATTACTCTTTGGACGTGGTGCGAGACGACCCTGATGCGTGTGGCGCGCCGCAGCACGTATCCGGCGATCAGCGCGCGAATCCTATTCAGGAGCGAATGCGCTCGGTACTCGGGCGAGGTGAAATCCGTATGCACCTGCACATGGAGCGGCAGCCGATAGAGCCGCGCGATCAGCAATGCGAGAAGCCCCGTCTCGAAAGGGTCTTGTGCCGTAATGACGTCCGGTCGTGGTAGTCGGCGCATGATGCGCAGCGTATCGAGGCCGTAGAATAATGGTGAAAATGAATTGGTCGGATAGATATGGACCTTGGGCGAGAGCTCGAACGATCTGCGACCATCGCCGGTGCGCGAGAAACCGATGATATCGAGTGCACCAAAATTTTCTCCATACGCCTTTTGTCTGGCTGCAGCTGGTGAATCCGGATAGAGAATCCCACGCTTGGAGCGATCAGCACCGATTGAAAGAACACGGATGCCATTGCTATTTTTGTTGACTATTCGATTGAAAAGCGCCTCGTGTTGTTGGGTAACGGCATTCCAATCATAATCGAACTGTATTGCTAAGAATCGTGTTGCAAAATCAGCGTACCTTTGATCATCGGCGAGCATCTCGAGTCCGCGCGCGATGTCATCAACCGATGCTGGATCGATCATTGCAGGCAGTTGATCGCGAATGGGCAAATAATTCTCCTTGGTCACCAGCGCCGGAAGCCCGAGAGAGAGCGCCTCGAAGACCTGGTTTGGCGAGATGTCGGTCCAGCTGGGAAGTATGAACGCTCGCGCATGCTTTATGCGGTCAAAGACCGCGCTCTGCGGCATACTCGGCGCAATCGTCACACGTTCACCAATATTCAAACCGTGAACCAGTTTCTCGATCGCGTTTTTGTGCGTACCGTCGCCGATGATCGCAAGCGTATAGTCGGGGATATTCGCCCGCGCGAAGGCGCGCACGAGCGATTCTACATTTTTCATTTCAATGAGCCTGCCCCAATAGACAAATTCTTTTGAGGGCGTGCCTTCGGGTCTCTTGTGGTCGGCGATGTGCGGTCGTGGGTTGTAGATGACCGAAGTACGGTTGCTAGGGGGCGCGAAAAATTGCTCGTACAAACTACGCTCTCTATCGCTGTTAAACACGACATGGCGCGCGTGCGAAAGCACGAATCGTATGATTCGGAAATACATACTGTAGGGAAACTCCCGATATATACCTCGTTCATAAAATTGCGCGAGTGGTATCGGCTTTGCGCCGGATTCGAGATACTTCTGTTCCCATGCGTAATCCCCGCCGACGCGGACAACGTACGGTATGCGCAAGCGTGCGGATGCAAAGGCAGCTGGCAATCCGACCGCAAACCAATCAAGCGTGTAGATGAGATCGCATCCACGCGCGTGCCTCATGAGTGTATTGAAAAACCTCAATCGATTGAGGATTTTATTGCCCCGCACGACCCGGATCAACTTGAAGGGATACTGCACATCGCTCTGGATGTATTCTTGGTCGGAAAATGTAATGACTGTCACGGCATGCCCTGCCTCGACGAGCTTTCGCGCAAGCGCCGGCGCATACATCGCCGGGCCGCCGCTCTCCGGCTCAAAAATACCAGTCGTAATTACTATTTTCATGAGAATACTGTATCAAATACTTCCGACTGCATACGCTCAGCAATGCCATCCCAATCATATTTCTCTACGGCGAGCTTCTTGGCGTTTTTGACGATCGTCGCGGTAAGCGCGGGATCTGCGAGGTATTTCATGACAGCATCGGCTATGGATTGCGGATCGCGTACCTTGCAGAAGATGCCCGTCGACGGGATTTCAGGATCCTTCCACGGGTCGAAGAGGAAATCGACGATGCCGCCGACGGGCGTCGCGACGACGGGGATGCCCGCGGCAAAGGCTTCGACAAATGAGACGCCAAAACCCTCGACGAGCGACGGGCGCACAAAAATATCACACATCTTGAGATATTCAGGAACATCGTCATTATCGACCGTGCCGACAAACACCACACGGTCGGTAACCTTGAGTGTGTGTGCAAGCGATTCTATTTTCCGACGATCTTCGCCGTCACCGATTATGAGCAACTTCACCGTCGGCTTGAGATGCGGCAGCGCACGCACAATATCGTCGACAGCGTTCTTCTCGACAAGTCGTGAGACTGTCACGAGATATACATCGCCGTGCTCTTTGCCAAAGCGATTCTTTAATTCCCACAGGCGTTCGCCGGAGACGGGTGCGGAAAATCGCGCGACGTCGACGGCGTTCGGTATGACCGAGATTTCCTTGCGATAGCCGATCGCGCGCGCGAGACCCTCGATATACGACGAGATCACGACAATACGATCTGCTGCAAGATAGATGCGTCGATAGAGGGGCCAAAGTATATGTAGAATCGCGCGCCGCTTTTTCACTTGGGCGAACGAATTGCCGTCTTGTAGCTCAAGCACATACGGTATCGGATGCAACCATTTGAAAAAGAGTGCCGCGAAGCCTGCTTGATTGGCACTCATCGTCCACACGAGATCGTATGGATGCCGCTGGTGGAGTGTGATCGCCTTGAAGAGCGCGGTGAACGGGAACAAGAGCTTTGCGCGGCGCAGTCGCGGCGGCAAGTCACGGTCGGAGACACTCGGATGCTCGACTGTCTCCCCGATGCGATATACATCTACATTGCCGACGCGCTCGAATGCCGGGAGGCGACTGTCGAAGCGAAGCGTGACCATGTCGAATTGATACTCGTCAGGCTCGAGTCGATCCGTGATCTCCTTGAGTGCGACTTCCGCACCACCGACATAGGGGTGGTAGGTGAGCGAGAATATCAGGATGCGCTTCATGACAGAAGCCTACACGTCTTCATTGATTTCTTCAACGATGTCCCATTCGCGCTTCCTCAAGGAATGCGCCATCACGATCGATATGATGACGATCACTATGATGCCGAGAAGTGCGAGCGCGAGGTAGCAACCACTGGTCTTCGACGCGGCGGCGACTGATACAGCAGAGAGAGAACTTGGAGAAGAGTCAGCGGAACGGGGCGAAGATGCGTCATCCGAGCTGCTTACACCAGAGGTCACATCGTCATTCTTTTTGTGTGTCGACGCATACGACTTCAAAGTCTTCACTTTCGTTGCTGTGGGGCCTGTAATGGGTGGGGGCGCGATCAGATCGCTTACGATGGCAGTGCCCGGCGTCGGTATGTGTGGTGTAAAATCCTCTTCATCTCCACCTACATCACGTTGCAGACTATTACCGTCGCCGAGCGCTCCTTCCGAGCTATCATAAGTCGCACTATCAACGAGGGTTGCACTTGCGTCCAAGAGCTGCAGCGTATCGCCGGCGTTGTCGAGCGAGAAGGCACTGTGAAAAAGTGGCACGGAGAAGTCCGGGTATTGCGCCCTAAAATCGCCGGCGTTTTGTGCGATGACGGCGTAAGAGAACGAGGGAATAGTGCTACTCGATGAAACAGCGATGATGTTGTGACTCGCATCACGGGCCACGACCTTCCAGTGCGTAAGTGAGATACTTGAAGTACTTTCGTTGTAAAGCTCTATCCATTCGTGTCCGCTGTCTGCCCCGACAGGGTCATACATGATCTCAGTGATCACGACCTGCGCGTGCAAAAGTGCCGGCGCGATAAGCGCAAGCATTATAGTGACCCCGATGACCCCGTTTTTCATGATTGATGACTAGTATAGTATTTATTCTTCCGGTGCACTGCTCTCATCGCGCAAAACACGGCGCAGAAGCTCGTTGGAGACTTCGTCGGCACGAGGCCCGGCCGCGAGATCGGAGGGCTCGGGAGACTTGGCATGAGGCACTTCTTCTCGTGAGCGTTCCTTCTGGAGCTGCGAAGGCTTGACCGCCGCACTCTCCTGACGAAGAGCTTCTTTGGGCGCTCGCACATCTATGTGTACTCGGGGAATGAAAGCAGGCTTCGGCTCAGGTACGCGTGCCGTGGCTGGGCTCGGGTTGAGCGGGCGTTGCGGCAAGCGCGAGCGCAAAATCTCCGCCGGCGACCGAGGAGACACTGATTGTTGCACCGTTGGTTGTGCTGAATGCTGTATTGGCTGGCGCGCGGGCCTCTGCACGGCAGCACCGAGTGCGGCGCGCAGGGCAGAGCGCTGATCGATGGGCGAGACTGCAGGCGAGGCTTGAGAGACTTGCGCATAGACGACTGGTCGGGCGACAGGTGCCGCAATCGGAACGGGCATCGGTGTCGTGTTTGACGCAGAGACTACCGGCTGCTGTGCACGTATGACCTCAGCTGGCGAGCGTTCCTGTCGAGCAGGTTCCGGCCGATCATTCCGATCATTGCGATCAGAACGATCATTGGAGTAAGAAGGGCCGTTGCCGTTGTAGGGCTTGAATGTTGTCTTTTTTGCGGCTTTGGGTGGCGGTGGCGGGAAATCTGCTTGGCGCGCCGCGACAGCCGCTTCCACTTGAGTGCGCGCCCTGCCATAGGCGAGGCGGGATTGTGTGACGACATCTTCGCGATATGAGATGTTGGGCGCTTCGATCGGCGGGATGGTCTGTGCTGAGAAAGGTGCGGAGCCCACGCCGTCTATCATGAGCGTGAGGTAGATCTCGCCGAGGCCGAGGCCGATAAGATCCTCGGCGGTGAAGGTGGGCTCAAACATTGTTTTCAATGTCTCGGCATCAAAAGGGCCGACACGGAAGGTAATCATGGTGCCAACGTTGCCGAAGACGGCGTCACGCACGTTTTCTTCCATTTGCTCGACGTATTGGTTGGCAAGCGTGAGGGCGAGCTTGTATTTGCGACTCTCTGAGAGAATATCGGCGAAGGCCTCGTTCATCATCGACTGGAATTCGTCGACGTAGAAGTAGAAGCGCGGCAGGCGCCTCATGACCGAGGCCGGCTCGTCGGCGCGACTCATCGCGGCAAGATAGATCTTGACAGTAAGCATCGATCCGAGAAGCGACGCGTTGGTCTCCCCCATTCGCCCTTTGGAAAGGTTGACGATGAAAATCTTTTTCTCGTCCATCATTTTGCGAATATCGAAGGAGGAGGTCGCCTGGCCGACGATGTTGCGTATGAGAGGATTGGCGGTAAATTGACCGATCTTGTTTTGGATCGCAGGCGTCGCTTCGCGCGTGTAGGTGTCGGTAAAGCCCGCGAATTCTTCCGTCCAGAAGGACTTCACGATCGGGTCGGTGATCTTCTCGATGACCGCGTCGCGGAAGTTCTTGTTGGTGAGCATGCGGTTGACATCGAGCAGAGTCGAGCCGGGATACTCGAGAAGCGCGAGCAGCGTGTTCTGCAGGATGTATTCCATGCGCGCCGACCACGCGTCGACCCAGATGCGCTTGAACGCTCCCATGAGGCCGGAGACGACGAGGTGGCGCTTGTCGTAGCCGACGTCTTCCATCACGTTGAAGCCGATCGGGTGGTCGATGTCGAACGGCGCGAAATAGACGACGTCTTTGATGCGGTCGTGCGGGACGAAGTCGAGGAGCTTCTCTGCCGTCGAGCCGTGCGGATCGATGAAGGCGATGCCCTCGCCGTTTTGGATGTCCTGGATCGCCATGTTCTCGAGCATGGTCGATTTGCCCATGCCGGTCTTGCCGATCACATAGACATGCTTGCCGCGGTCGATCGCGCGAATGCCAAACATCTCACGCTTGCCGCGCGTGTGCGTCGCGGCAAAATACGTGATGCGACGATCATCGTCGCGATGATCAGGATTCATATGCCTATTATACCAGATCGTGGATTACATCGCATCGCAAGAGTTTTGCTTTTTTCTTGTCTGCGGGACGCATAGCGCCCTCACGCCCGCTTCGCGGTCTGCGGGTTCGGTCCTCGACAAGAAAAAAGCAAAACTCTTGCGATGCGACACGTGTATTAGTCATTTTCCGTGCGCTCTTCACGAGAAACTGAAGAGTCCACGCCTGAGACAGTGACGTCTGACTCGTCTACAACGATCTCCGGCGCGCTTTCGACTATATCTTTGCGGCGTGCGCGCACTGCTTTTGTTTTTCTAGCAAGTTTATTCAAACGTCGGCGCGCTACGACACCAAGGATCACTACGATGACACCGAGCGCAAGCACGATCCAATCCTTCCACTCCGGCGGAAATCCCGAGAAGGCGACAAGCCCGGTGAGCGTCCCAAAAAGTATGATGAGCGTGTCGAGCGTCATGCATGCGAGTATATCACGCAGCACTTTGGTCATTTTTGTATAAATAGTGCGCAGTGATGACACAAAAGACGCACATATCACTTGCGTGCATCACAATAAAAAACCTCCGGATCGATGCGTACACGCAAAGAGCCGGAGGGTTTAGAAGAGTTCAAACACTTCATGAGGTCACACTACTAAAGATGCGGCGACCCTCGTCCCAGCCTTCATTGCGGCGATCATCCTCTGGGCCTTCCTCTGGCTCTTCCTCTCGTGGGACCAGAGCAGCTCCTATCCCCCATTCGCCACCACGTACGAGCCACACCACCGCCCAGAGCCTGCGATCGATCGGAGAACGCCGATATCCGATGTTCACACGGCCGTCGACGAGCGTGGCGCATGTGTCGGGATTTTGCATGGTCTCGAAGACATGTGCCAATCTCATCTGCGCATATTGTTCGCCGCCAAGCTCGTTGACAATGTCCCGATCCCGGGAAAAGACCGCGAGGTCGCAAGCCATACCAGTGAGGCGCGGCAGGTCTCTTTCGGGAGTGTCGACAGTTTCGACAACGCTGCCAAAATGTGTTTGGAAATTCCTGGTGATGTGATAGATGCGACGCCCGCCGACGAGGTAGCCAACCCTGAGGTGTTCGGCGGTGTCGAAGGTCGCCCTTACTGCCAATGGGAATTGCGCGACACGTCTCAATCTGGCTCGGGAAAATCCGCCATGGAGATCATCTTCGCCAGCATGAGCAGGTGCCGTCATGTGACAATTCCTTTCCAAGGTTTGGATGCGAAATGCGGGACTACCCCGATTTCATCAACTATAATTATTATACATCAAATAATTAAAAAAGCTAGACTTTGAGGCCTCTTTTTGTGGTGAGGTTCAACCTCGCTGACGCGGGTCGACGATCACTACAAACTCACCACGCACTGCGTTGCGCTCTTCCAGGTCTTTGGCAAGCGCAAGCGGCTCGCCGTCGAGCATCTCCTCGTGCATTTTGGTGAGCTCGCGGCCGATGATCACGCGCGGGATCTCGTGCGCGGCAAGTTCTCCCAAGAGTTTCAGGATGCGATGCGGCGACTCGTACAAGACGACCGGCCGTTCGCTCTGTGCGATCTCTTTGAGCGCGGTCTGCCTGCCTTTCTTGTGCGGCAAGAATCCCATAAATATGAATGAGTCTTCATTAATCCCCGCGATCGAGATCGCGGCTGTGAGCGCTGAAGGCCCCGGGATCGCCTCAATTGCAAACGGGACGCGTGGGGGCGCGGAAGAAACTTTTTTCTCGACCCGAACGACAGGCGGAAGCGAGAAAAAAGTTTCTTCCGCGCCCCCTTTGAGTGCATTTCGAGCGTACGCCACGAGCCGTGCACCAGGATCCGATATACCCGGCGTACCGGCATCCGAAACAAACACGACACACTCCCCCGCCTCGAGCCGCTCGATTATTTCCCTCGCCTTCGCTACTTCGGTCGCCGCATCAAGCCGCTGCAGCGGCTTCTTGATCTCGTAATGAGCGAGGAGCTTGGAGATCACCCGCGTGTCTTCAGCGTAGATCACATCGCACTCCTTGAGCGTGCGCAAAGCACGCAACGTAATGTCCTCGAGATTGCCGATCGGCGTCGCAACGATTGAGAGAATACCTTTCATGAGGCCACGATAGCACCATTTTGACAAATCGGCAAAAATACTTTACTTTGAACCGCGGGTTGGTCCATTTCAGAAAGGAGCCCCCATGCCCCACGATACAGTACCTGAAATCGAAGCGATCCTTGATATCGATCGATGTCACATCAAGCACGAGGCGAGTGGTATAGCATTCACTGTCGCCTGTTTTAGCGGCTACGATTGGTCCCTTAGAGTCCTACAACGAAGCGGAGACGAAAACATTCACCCTGAGTACTCGCGCATGCTCGGCGAAGCACTTCAGTCCATCGATGGAACCGGTCCGCAACAGATCTACGCGCCGACACCGACGCGGTTCAACGCGAAGGTAATACTTTCGAGTGTTCTGCGTCATGATGCGCCAATCATGCTTCCGTGCGGGATACCTCTGTGGCGCAATCTGGAAATGCCTGCGGACGGGACCTTTCTGGGCCCGTCGGAGGCCGGAATCTTCAGCGGCGGCGGTTGCGGCATGGTGGTCGCAGCACTCGACGGGTATGTGGTCTTCGCACACGCCGGGCGAGAATCGCTTCTCGATAGAGAGTTCGTTCTCAGCCACGGGCTACGACGAGGTCGGCCAGCAGACCTGATCGATAACATGCTCGATGCGCTCTGCTGCACGGAAGAAAATGCGGGCCAATGTTACATGTGGTTCTTTTACTTCATCAGACCGGAACTGTTCGGGCACAGGTTGGATGACCCGACGCATACCGCGTACAATGCCGCCGCGCATGTATTCCTCCCCGAGGAGTTCCCAAATTCCTTTGGGTACATCAAAAATGGGGCAATCTTTATCGACCTGCCTCAGATCGCGCGTGCCCAGGCCATGAAGCGTGGCGTCCCGCGCGCAAATATCGACATGCGAAATTGCCGTCTCCATGAGAGTGCTCCGACCACACGGGACACTAAGGATCCGACGAGTCGTTATCTTGCCGTGGTGCTCCGTCATCACTAGTGATGTCCTGCCGCCGTCTTTTCGAAGACGGCGGCTCTTTCTTTTGGTACATTTGTGGGTAATGGCAGATATACTTTCAACCAAAAAGGCGCATTTTATAGGGATTGCCGGCAAGGGCATGAGTGCTGTCGCGCTGCTTCTGCGGCAAGAGGGCTGGGAGATCAGTGGCTCCGACGAGGGTTTCTATCCGCCCGTCTCCGAGTATCTCGCGCAAGCCGGCATTCCCTTTATAGACGGCTACCGCGCGTCAAACATCCCCGAGAATGCCGACCTCATCATCATCGGCAAGAACGCGAAGCTCGTGCCAGAGAGCAATGAGGAAGTCACTGCGGCGTTTGAGAGCGGCAAGAAAGTCGTATCGTTTGCGGATGTCTTGCGTGATCTTACAGAAGGCAAAGAAACGATCGTCGTTGCGGGAAGCTACGGCAAATCGACTTGCACCGCGCTTCTTGCGTGGTGCCTCGCGCATGCAGGCAAGGACCCGAGCTACTTCATCGGGGAGATCACGCGCGGGCTCGACGCACACGCGCACCTCGGCGGGAGCGATGTCTTTGTACTCGAAGGCGACGAATACCCTTCGTCCAATTGGGACAGTTCGTCGAAATTCCTCCATTACAATACCAAGAATCTTCTGCTCACTTCCGCTACGCACGACCATGTGAATGTGTACCCGACCCACGAAGACTATCTCGCGCCGTTCAAGCAGCTTATTGAGACACTTCCCGAAGACGGCATCGTAGTGGTGGGGCCGGAGCCGTATGCCCGCGATCTAGCCGCGGCGGCGGAATGCCGTGTGGTACGCTATTCGCTCGATGGTACCACCGAATGGCACGCCGAGAATATCAAATACGGCGAACGCACGACTTTCGATCTCATACATCGCGACAATCTGATTGTCGCCATCGATACAGGGCTACTCGGCGCGCACAATATAGAGAACATCGTCGGCGTCGGCGCGATGCTTCTCGAGAAAGGCTTGGTAACGCCTCATGAATTCGCGGCAGCCGTGCGCGACTTCCAAGGCGTGAAGCGCCGCATGGAGTCACTTGCCCCGGCTTCAAGCGTCCCCGTCTTCGAGGGCTTCGGATCTTCGTATGAGAAGGCGAGGAGCGCTATCCAAGCCATGCAAACGCACTTCCCCGGGCGTCGTCTGGTAGTCGTCTTCGAGCCGCACACCTTCACGTGGCGCAACAGGGCTGCGATCCATCACTACGACGACGTTTTTGCGGGTGCTGATCGCGTCTACATCTATGAGCCTGCATCCCAAGGAGCTGGATCACACGCACAGCTCTCGCAAGAAGAGATCGTCGCACATGTCCGCGCTACAGGTAGTATCGCCGAGCCGATTCACAGCGCTGCTGATTTGTTATCACGCTCTCAGTCGGAATTCGACAAGAATGATGCCGTCTTACTTCTCACTTCGGGTGACCTTGGCGGTCTGATACAGTCATTACCCGATCGTCTCACCGCACTTTTTCCAAATTCGTCATTGCCTACTGCATGAACTCGTTTTATGTTGCGTTATCCACAGTTTTTTATTGAGAATTTTGCAAACCGACCGCGCGCAGCGGGTACATAATGAGCCTTGCGATAGAGCTTCAGTCACGGTCGCAATTGATACGTAAGTGTGTACAAACTCGGCGTGCGCGCAAAGAGCTGCGAGTCATCGACTCGAGCTTTTTCTCGCCCGCCATAAGAGATAAGCGGGCGTTTTTGTTGGTCGAGAGTTTTATAAGACCGCAGAGAATAACTACAAACGCTAAAAACAGTATCTATGGGAATTTCAATTACGAAGCGTGACGGGACCAAGGAACCCTTCAATGCCGACAAGATCAACCGTTCTATCGAGCGTGCGTGCGCGGGCCTCATCGACCCAATCTCGATGGTGACCCAGATCGCGACCGAGACACAGCTCACGCTCTATGATGGGATGACGACCGAGGAGATGGACAAGGCGACCATCAACGCCGCAGTGCAAAACATCAAGGAAGACACTGATTATGACAAGGTCGCGACGCGTCTTTTCCTCAAGACCATCTATAAGCGCGTCGTCGGCGACTACGATATCGATAACCCCGCTGATTTGAGGCAGAAGCACGCGGTCGCGTTCACTTCTTACATCGAGAAGGGCGTCGCTGCCGGCCGCTTGCACGAAAACATGGCTGCAAAGTTCGACCTCAAGAAGCTCGCTGACACCCTCTCGATCGAACGCGACGAGCTCTTCCAATACGCAGGCGTCGATGGCTTGATCAACCGCTATGGCATGAAGGACGCCAACCAGCAGACACTCGAGACGCCGCAGTATTTCTTCATGCGCGTCGCTATGGGGCTCTCCTACAACGAGGAAGAGCCCGACAGACGCCGCGATCAGCTTCTACGAGAAAATGTCGCGTCTCCTCTACATCGCGGGTGGTTCGACCAACCTTGGCGCGGGCACCGTGCGTTCATCGCTTTCCAATTGTTTCTTGCTCGAAATCCACGACGACATGGAGCATATCGCCAAGTCGGTCTCTGATGTGATGCTCCTCTCGAAGGATTCCGGCGGCATCGGCGCCTCGATCACAAAGCTGCGCGCTACAGGGTCGCCACTGCTTTCGAACTTCGGCGGCGCCTCAAGCGGCCCGACGCCCTTCGCCAAGATCATCGACACTGCGATCCGCGCTATCCAGCGCGGCGGCAAGAAGAAGGGCGCGCTCTGTTTCTACATGGAGAACTGGCACTATGACTTCCCGGAGTTCATCGACTGGAAGCACAACGCCGGCGACGACTATCTGCGTATGCGCACCGCCAACACCGCTGCATGGCTTTCCGACGAATTCATGCGCCGCGTCGAGGCGGGCGAAGATTGGTACATGTTCGACCCGAAGGAAACGACGGATCTCAACGAGCTTTATGGCCAAGGCCTTCAGCAAGCGCTACGGCGAGTACATCGAGATGGCGAAGCGCGGCAAGATCCGGATGTGGAAGAAGGTCCCCGCCAAGGAGCAGTGGCACCAGATCCTCACCGCCCTCCAGTCGACCTCGCACCCGTGGCTCACCTGGAAAGACCCTGCCAATCTTCGCGCTCTCAACAACAACACCGGCACGATCCACATGTCGCAACCTCTGCACCGAGATCATGCTCCCGCAGGACAAGGACAACATCGCGGTGTGCAACCTCATCTCGGTCAATATCGCCGCGCACATCGAAAACAAAGAGATCAACTGGGCCAAGCTCGAGGAGACGGTACGCTTGGGCGTGCGCCACCTCGACAACCTCATCGACATCAACAAGCTCTCGATCCCCGAGGCGACGCAAGTCCGACAAGGAGAATCGCGCCGTGGGCCTCGGCGTCATGGGATTTGCCGACGCGCTCGAGCAGCTCTCGATGAGCTACGAGAGCCCGCACGCATGGGACTTCGCCGACCGCCTCTTCGAATTCGTAAGCTACATGGCGATCGACGAGAGCGCCAACCTCGCACGCGAACGCGGCAGCTACAGGCATTTCGAAGGCTCCGCTGGTCCAAGGGCATGGTGCCCGTTCGACACGATCGAGGTCTTGGAGAGCGACCGCGGCATGCAGATCGATCTCCCGAAGATCACCCGCCAGAAGCGCCTCGACTGGGACAAGCTGCGCGCGAAGGTCAAGGGCGGCATGCGCAACGCCACCCTCATGGCAGTCGCGCCGAACGCCAACATCGGCCTCTTGCTGGTACCACCCCCGGCATCGACCCTCGTTTCGCACAGGTCTTCTCGCGCAACAAGATCTCAGGCAAATACCTCGACCTCAACCACAACCTCGTCAAGGACCTGAAGAACATGGGTCTCTGGGACGACGTGAAGCGAGCGCATCATCGAGAAGCAGGGCGACATCACCGATATCGACGGCATCCCCGCGTACTTCAAGGAAATCTACAAGACGCGCCTTCACCACCAACCCGCACGCGTACATCGAGGTCGCCGCGCGCGCGCAGAAATGGGTTGACCAGGCGCTCTCGCGCAACATGTATCTCGAGAGCCGCGACATGGAGGAGATGAAGGACATCTACATGAGCGCGTGGAAGAAAGGCCTCAAGACGACCTACTACCTCCACATGAAGCCGCGCCACACCGCCGAGCAATCAACCACAAGCGTCAACAAGCAGGCCATGACCGGCAAGCGCGGCTTCGGTGCTATCAAGACGGCCGCCACGTCAAACGTGGCTATGCCGGTGCCTCCTGTCGCCTCTGACGCGGTTCCCTCGCCGGTCACGATCGAGCGCATGCCGTTTACTCCCTCCCCGCTCCCGACGGCCAATACGCTCGGCTTCGCAGCCCCGGCTCCTGAGATCACCACAGTGAGCGTGCCGCGTGCAGGGTTCGCAACAGCAAAAGCACCCGAGCAAACAACGCAGCCAGAATTGCCGACGATTATTTCGTTACCGGCCTCGGTAATCGCCGAATCACGCATCGAGGCAAGCATGACAGCGCCTAGGCCTACTGCACCATCGGAGCCCACGGCTGCATCCGTCACCCAGAAGCTCATCGATGCAATGCCTGAGGACGAGTCTGACAGCCCGAATATTTGCATCTCGTGCCAATAAAATTACAATCGAGTTATTAACCACCATGCATTACCACGGATTCGTAAAATCGGATGCAGTGCGAGGCGCGGGGAATGCGGCGGCGGAGGCGTACATCTGTACGACGACGGCGACGCAGGGGCCCCGCAACGATGCAATGCGCCGATTTTACGAATCCCGTTAACACAAACGACTATGCTCTTAGGAAAGCCCGAACCAGGCGATTACAACATCCACCCCAGCCACTACCCATGGGCCAAGGATCTTTATGATCAGGCCGTGCGCAACACATGGTTCCCCCACGAGATCGCGCTCAAAGAAGACCTCGACGACTGGGCCAAAATGACCGAAGACGAGCGCCACGCGGTCGAGTTTCTCATTTCGTTCTTCAATCCTTCCGAGCTTATCGTCAACCGCGTCACTCGCGCTCGGCGTCTATCCATATCTCAAGTCCGCCGAATGCCACCTCTATCTCGCCAAGCAGATGTGGGAAGAGGCCAATCATTGCGTCGCTTTCGAGTACGTACTCGAGACCTTCCCGCTGGATCGCGACAAGGCATTCTCGCTCCACGAGCAGGTGCCCTCGATGATCGCCAAAGAAGGTTTCATCAACAAATACATGACGCGCATGACCGATGACCGCTCGACATCACGACACCCGAAGGCAAACGCGATTTCATGAGGAACCTCGTCGCCACCAACATCGTCATGGAAGGCATCTGGTTTTATTCGGGCTTCATGGTGGCGCTCTCCTTCCGCCAGCGCAACCAGCTGCGCAACCTCGGCATCGCTCATCAACTGGGTCTTGCGCGACGAATCACTGCACCTCAAATTCGGCATCAACCTGATCCACATCATCCTTGAGGAAAACCCCGAACTCGTGACGCCGGAATTCGCCGACGAGATCCGCGACATCATCATTGAAGGCGTCAACCTCGAGACGACCTTCAACAAAGACCTCTTCCCGCGCGGCATCCTCGGTCTCAACGCTGATTACGTGAACCAATACGTGCAATACGTCGCCGACCGACGCCTCACCGAGCTCGGCCTCGACAAGCACTACAACGCGACCAACCCCGCCAAGTGGATGTCTGCCGCGACCGACGTCTTCGAGCTCGTCAACTTCTTCGAAGCGCAGAACACGAGCTACGAGGTCAACTCCGGCGGCGACAAGAAAGCCGCCGCCCCTGCACCGGTGCTTCCGCAGGAATAAAGCGGCACGCACTGACGTGCTGCGCTTCAAAGTATGGTGGGCATGGGGAGACTCGAACTCCCAAGTCTTGCGACATACGCTTCTGAGACGTACGCGTATACCAATTCCGCCACATGCCCTTAGGCTTGCCGGAGCCTTTTTGCGAAGGCCGCCAACTTGGACATCTTAGTGCAGAATCGCTTTAGATGAAAGTATAAATAATGAAATATACAAAAGGAGCCCGCTAAGGCTCCTTTTGAGTATCGTCATGCGCTACGCGATGTCTTTAATACGAAGTGGTCGAGGCAGTGACCGAAGTACCGCTCGCCATACTCGTCGTACCGGTCATATCAGTACCACCCGTTGTTCCGGTGTCTCCGCTCGTGTCAGTTGTCGTCGGATAGGTCGTGCCCGTGCCTGTGGTACTGGTAGCAGCGGCGCTGTTGTTGCTCCCCGAGGCTGCCCACCAAATGCCGAGAATGATCAATATGACAATGACGATACCGATGACCCATGCCCATGTATTGCTTTGATTATTATTCATACGTGATGCTTAGTTGATAACCTGCGCGTCCCTCAAGCCTACGCCGCCCCGATGAAGAAGCCCTGAAGGTCATGGAGGTCTCATCTGCAAAAAATAAAGAGAGGTCCGCTGGGACCTCTCAGAGTTCAGAATGCTATTTTAGATCATTCGCTGGCAGGCCGCCGCACACCTTCGAGAGGCCGTACTTCGGCTGCCATCAGTCCTTTCGGGCCAGGCCCAAAGCGAGCGAGCATCGATTGACCGGGCTTCGGGTCCGTGAAGCCGTAGCATCGCATCGTCTCCATGTGCACGAAGATGTCCTCCGTACCCTCGCCGCGCGTCAGGAAGCCGAAACCGCGCGATCGATTGAACCATTTGACGATGACGATCTCGAAGCTGCCAACCTGGGTCACTTGCCTGCGTTGACTTGGCCTCTCGACCGGTTCAACGAGTGTGCCCGGCGCTACTGATAGCACCTTAAAGACTTGCAATCCGCGATCTCGGCGTTGTGCTTCCGCAACTACCCGATCTCCTTCAGTGAGGTTCGCGAAACCGTCACGTCGCAGCACAGTGACATGGATCAATACATCGGGGGCGCCATCATCTGGTACGATAAAACCGTAGCCTTTCGCGACATCGAACCATTTGACCCAGCCCTCAACAGTGACCGCCCCAGAAATCACCTCTGGCGGCGCTTCGACTCCGACCGAGGGCGCATCTACTCCAAGCGTATCCATGGACCAACTCCCCTACACTACAACTCGAACCACTCGAGTGAAAATATAGTACCATCGCAATAGATCACGTCAACTAGGCTTCCGCCTCAATCGAAGCGCCCAGCATTTTGAGCCGCTGGTGCAGGTTCTCGTATCCGCGATTGATCGGATATACGTCGCGCAGCGTTGATTCCCCTTCCGCAGCGAGCATGCCGATGAGGAGTATCGTCGCGGGGCGCAAGGCCGGCGGCGCCTTGATGTCGGCAGCACGCAATGGCGTCGGACCTTGGATATAGACGCGATGCGGATCGGCGAGCACCATGTCGGCGCCGAGTTTCGCCATTTCCATATAGTGGATCGCGCGACCATCGTACATCCAGTCGAGGATGAGCGTGCGACCAGTCGCCTGTGTCGCTACTGGAACGAAAAAGGGCAGGTTGTCGGCGTTGATGCCCGGGTACGGACGCGCGTGGATCTTCTCCGGCGGCGCGACCAAGTCTTGCGTTGGCATGATTGTCAGATCAACAAGGTGCGTGTGAGCGTTTTCTGCCACATAGACCGCTGAGCGCTCATAGTGCAGGCCCATCTTCTCGAGCGTCATGAGCTCAAGCTCGAGGAAGTCGACTGGGCATCGCTTGATAGTGAGACCGGAAGCGGTCGTCGCGGCAAGCGATATGAAAAACATGCTCTCTATCGGGTCCTCGCTCGCGTAGCCGGTGATATCGGCATTGATCTCCGATATACCATGCACGAGCAAGGTTGCCGTACCGATTCCCTCGATCTGCACGCCGCATGCTTGTAAGAAGACGCACAAATCCTGCACCATATAATTGCTACTTGCGAACTTGATCGTCGTGATGCCAGGGATAAGCGCCGCTGCCATGAGGACATTCTCGACACCGGTGTCGGAGGCCTCATACATCACGATTTCGGCGGGGCGCATATCGCGTGCGCTTACGTGATACGTATGTGCCTCTTCATCACCCACAACCTCGATGCCAAGCTTCGCCAAGGCATCGATATGTGCACCAAGAGAGCGCTTGCCCAAGTCACATCCGCCCGGGGCCGGCAGATCGAAGCTTCCTAAGTAATGCGCGAGCGCGGGGATAAACATTGCGATCGAGCGCGTGCGCTCGGCCGAAGCCCGGTTGATCGCTGCGAGGTTGAACCTCGCTGGAGGAGTAATGCGCATATCGCCGTTCTCTTCCCAAGCTATAGATACACCGACCGATTCCATCACCTCGATGAGCCTCTTGAGCTCTTCGATCCGTGGCATTTTCTTCAAGGTTGTTGTGCCTTTGTTCAACAAAGAAGCGCACAACAAAGCCACGGCCGCATTCTTGGAGATATTGGTCGTGACTTCGCCTGAAAGCTTTTGACCGCCAAAGACTTGATAATTCATCGGATCATTATACGGTTGCGAGTAAGATTTGGGAATAGAAACACCCGCCCTCCGTCAAGAAAGGCGGGGTTTCTGCTCGTTGTATACTGTTCTAGTATCTTCTAGCGTCCAAGTGCTGCAAGTGCCGCCAGGAGCTCTTGTACTTGCACCTGGAGTATCATGAGTGTCGAGCTGTTTGCCGAAGCTACGCCCGCTACTTGGTTTGCCTGCGGAGCAGATGAAAGGTCCGCTGCTTTGATTGCATGGGCGAGCATGAACCAACCGCCCTTTACAGAAGCACCGAGTGCAACGGTGCCGTTTGATTGTGGAGAAGAAAGCTGTTCGTATTCAGCTGCTTCTGCGGACGCAAGACCGCAAGAAGGATTCACATTCTGATCGATCATGGTGAATCCACTGCCTGCCGTATAGGTTGCGTTGTTGTTGTCTGATCCGTCCTCGCTAGTACCCATGAAGCCGAAGAGGAGCGTATTTGCGGCGTTGGTAGAAACTTGTGACACGCTTGGCACGAGACCATTCGTTGATGTATTGACAGCTATTTTTGGTAATGAAGTACTGGTATCCCACGGATTCGTGGTATTGGCGCCACTCACACCATAAGCGACGTAGGAAATGCAGTCCGTCGATCCGCTGAAAGTGGGTAGGATCTTATCGGCCGTGAGTACTTTCGGCGCGATCGCCCACCACACTTCCATATCGGTACCGACGGGGCCATTCCAGCCGGTCATGTCGGGTGAACTGGTCGCGGCAAGCAGATGCCATGTAAGACCGCTGGCATCAGAGACGCTTGAGACCGTGGTCGCGGCCTTTTTGCTGCCATTTTCGTTGGCAACTTGCAATACAATTACATCGTTCGGTTGCGTGGTAGTGAGGTTGACGCCAACGCTCGCTGATCCTCCGTCTCCGGCATCTCCGTGGCCGTCTATGGCAAGCGTCGCAGTCGTCCCACCGCTTCCTGCTACTGCCTGGGTAGTCGCTGAGGCAGTTGCAGAGGTAGCTGAAACGTTCCCTGCTGCGTCGAATGCTACAACGTAGTAGAAGTACTGCGTCGATGCTGAGAGTCCTCTATCAGAATACGTTGTCGCGGTCGATGTACCGATCTGAGAAGGACTGCCTCCGGCCGTAGATCGATAGACTTTGTAGCCGGCAACACCCACATTGTCGGAAGAACGGTTCCAGGAAAGGCTGACCTGGGAACTCGATACCGCGGTTGCCCTGAAATTACCAGGAGCGGTAGGTGGTGTCGTGTCAGATGCAGGAGTTACCGTGACGGTGGCTGTGGCGGCGGCAGAGGTGCCGCCACTGCCCGTGCACGTGAGAGAATAGGTCGTTGTGGTAGTTGGCGACACACTGATCGATCCTGATGTTCCAGAGGCAGTGAAGTTGGTGCCAGTGCAGCTTGTGGCATTGGTTGAACTCCACGTGAGCGTTGATGATTGGCCGGCGGTGATCGAGGTTGGTGAGGCGGAGAGCGAGGCGGTTGCCGGTTGTGCAGGCGCCGTAACCATAATCGTTACAGTCTGAACTGGTGAAGTACCACCGGGGCCAGTGCAGGTCAGCGAATAGGAATAGGTCTGGACCTGGTGTAGCGAGACGGAGACCGAACCGGAGGTGCCGGATGCGTTGAAGTTGGTGCCAGTGCAGCTTGTGGCATTGGTTGAACTCCACGTGAGCGTTGATGATTGGCCGGCGGTGATCGAGGTTGGTGAGGCGGAGAGCGAGGCGGTAGGGGCGGGTGTTGAGACTGTTGAGGCTTGGAGATTGTTATCGGCTATCCAACCATCAACTCCTGAATTGAAGTTGAGATCCCACCAGTTATAGGTAGTACCGTTGAGCGCGGCGGCGACGGGACCAGCGGTTACAGTGGCGACTGCCCCCGCAGGTTGCGAGCCGAGTAGCGTGCCCGCAGCGGTTGCGCGAACGTTTGCCGCGCCGATTGTCGCGACCTGCTCTCCGATGGTAAATTTGCCCGGCTGCGTACTCGCCGGAGTGACCGTAACCATCGCTGTTGCAGCGGAAGAGGTCCCACCCGCTCCCGAACAGGTCAGCGAGTAATTAGTCGTTGCGGTCGGTGAGACAGAAACTGATCCGGAGGTGCCGGAAGCGGTAAAGCCCGTGCCAGTGCAGCTCGTTGCGTTAGTTGAAGACCACGTGAGGGTTGATGATTGGCCGGCGGTGATCGAGGTTGGTGATGCGGAGAGCGAGGCGGTCGGCTTTTGTGCGGTTACCGCCGTGACAGTAACCGTCGCAGTCTGCGCTGATGATGTTCCACCAGCACCCGAGCAGCTCAATGAATAGTTAGTCGTTGCAGTCGGTGAGACAGAGACCGAGCCTGAAGTGCCGGAGGCGGTGAAGTTGGTACCGGTGCAGCTGGTGGCGTTGGTGGAGCTCCACGTGAGCGTTGATGATTGACCCGCAGTGATTGAGGTTGGTGAGGCGGAGAGTGTGGCGGTCGGTGCGGGACTCGTCGTGCCTGAATGCGACGGCAAAGGGGGCTGCGCAGTAATATACGACGAGAACGTATTAGCGGTTGTGGTCATCTGCGGATTCATCACGCGCAGAATGGCCGTACCTGCATTACTCCAGGGATAACCACGGTAGATGCCTGCTTTCAGATATGCGCCCGTATCGTTGTCCCAGATTGCAGAAGGGCCGATATTGGCGACTTGATTCAGCGTCGTACCATTCTGTCCAAACCAGATCTGCAATGTGTCGCTCGTATGATTCGCGGACCAGTAGCCTGTACCGACCACGGCGTAGGTTTCGCCGGGCGTGAGGGTATATGCCGACCCAACATTCACGTCTACTGCATTCCCTCCAGACGTGTGATTGGTGCCAAATTGAAGCACGCCACCCTTGCAACTAAGCGCGACGAGGTCCGGTGCATTGGCACCAGAGAGCGCATCATTGTAGTGAATCTGTCCGATGGCGCACCAATCACCGTTTTGTACGGGTAGTTGTTCGAATTCGAATTGGTAGAAGAAGGAGAAGCTGCTGCCTGGTGTGACGACCGCATTACCTTCCGCGATTTCGGTGCGTTCTGCGCCCGTTATATTCGTGTCGCTGTCACCCGGCTCGTCAATGAAGCGGTACATCGTGGCGCCATTAGTGATGTTGTTGGCATAGGCAAGCGAAGGCCATGTATAGCCGCCACTCTGCGGATACCACGTCATACCATGCGCATCGGTAAACGATTCGGAGCCGAGTCCAGCAGCCGAGATACCATAGCTGGGTAGGTATTCGCCCGTCATCGTGAATCCGTCGGAAGTGGTGGGAGCTGACGGGGCGGAAATATTGTCCTGCGACATCAGGTTCTGCGCCATGGCGACGCGCGATGATTCTGTATTTGGGAAGAGTACCATGGTCTCGAAACAGGTGTTGCTCGTATTCTCGGCGCCATTGGTATCGGAGAAGAGCGTCATGCCAGTGTTGGTTGGATATGTGATCAATCCACTCGATTCACCTGCATTGCCAAGACTAATGCCATCGTACGAAAGATTCCACGTGTAGGTGTCGAAGTCGTATACAGCCCAAGCGCCGCGCATGCCTTGATCGATGATGTTCTGGTAGGTCGACATATATCCGAGGTTGCCGTTGCGCGGTGCGGTCCAACTGTCGATCGATCCATCGCCGCCAATACCCGCTCCCCAATAGGCCGACGAGTAATACGTGGAGCTTGAGGGACCGTTGACGATCCAAGCGCCCGGCAAGACTGCATTGTTGAAAGTGAGTGTATCGCCTACCTTGGTACCGGAGGCCGATATGTCGCCGGGACTGAATGAAAGCGATGCTGTTGAACCACTTGGGAGCGCCGAGAGGCTTGTTCCAGGTGGTATAAAGCCCGATGAATCGATCACTCCTGGCACAGGTCCTATATTACTGATGTTCGCCGTTGAGATCCCCGTCTGCGATGACATGTTGGTAATCGTGTTCGATCCTTGCGTAACGGTGCCGGTCACGACGAAGGGCGGGAGGGTTGTCTGATACGGCCTGTTGTCAGCGTAGTTGAGTTGTGCGACCGCGAAGAGGTGGACTTTCGGCGTATTGACTGTCGCACTGTACGGCGTCGTCATGCTTGAAGTCGGTTGCGGGCAGACGGCGAGATTGCCGTTGGTGTCGATGATGACGCGGGGCATCTTGCTCATCGTTGATTGCGTTGCATTATCCCCTGCAACCTGATCGTTAAGCGTCGAGAGATAGCAGTTGGTGCCTGCGCAGAAGGAATTGAACGTCGCGGTATTTGCTTTGCCGGAGGAATCGAATGCGATTGGCATGGCAGTACCGTCGCTCTGGCGGGTGACCGTACCCCAGTTCCCTGTGTATCCGCTGCTTAATTTATGTGATGAGAAGCCCCAGGTGGCGCCGAGGCTGCTATAGCTATCGAGGAAACCGGTGCTGCCGCCGCCCGTACTTCCAGAACTTACGCTAACCATCGCCGTTGCTGCGGAAGATGTTCCACCAGTTCCCGAGCATGTAAGCGAGTAGTTGGTCGTAGCAGTCGGCGATACGGTAACCGATCCTGAGGTACCGGAAGCCGTGAAGCCTGAGCCGGTGCACGAGGTCGCATTGGTCGAGGACCAGGTCAAAGTGGAGGACTGGCCGCTCGTGATTGACGTTGGTGAAGCTGAGAGCGATGCGGTCGGCTTCTGTGCAGTTGTTCCACTGACGGTGACCGTCGCGCTCTGTGCTGATGACGTTCCACCAGCGCCGGTGCAGGTCAATGAGTATGTCGTGTTTGTTGTCGGCGAAACTGACACTGAACCGGAGGTACCGGAAGCGGTAAAGCCCGTGCCGGTGCAGGAGGTCGCGTTAGTCGAGGACCAGGTGAGCGTTGAGGACTGGCCGCTCGTGATTGATGTCGGAGATGCAGAGAGCGATGCGGTCGGTGCGGGAGTCGCGGGAGCTGCTTGCAGGTTAGTGTCCGCTACCCACCCGTCAACGCCAGTAGCAAAATTGAGATCCCACCACGTATAGGTAGTGCCACTCAATGCTGCGACGGTAGGGCCGCCGATAACCGTTGCGACCGCTCCTGCCGGCTGAGTACCGACGGATGTGCCTGCGGCAGTTGAGCGCACGTTGACGGTTGCCGTCGGAGTTACCTGCTCGCCCATAGTGAACTTGCTCGACGTGGCTGCAGAGACCGTAACGGTTGCTGCTTGTGCCGATGAAGTGCCGCCAGCACCCGAGCAGGTCAACGAGTAATTAGTCGTCGCAGTCGGAGATACAGAGACCGAGCCTGAGGTGCCGGAGGCGGTGAAGCCCATGCCGGTGCACGAGGTCGCATTGGTCGAGGACCAGGTCAAAGTGGATGACTGGCCGGTGGTGATTGAGGTCGGAGAGGCAGAAAGTGACGCGGTTGGAACCGGGGTAGTAGTACCTCCTCCCGAGCCATTGCCGACATTGGTATTGAAGGCCGCTTGCTCAACAGCTGAGAAAGTCGTGCCGACCGCGGTCGGACCGATCCAGAAGATGTCAGAGCGGCCGCTCACGTCGCCGCCGCGATAGAGGCCTTGCTTGAGGTATACGGCTTGTGAAGGTGCCGAGAAGGCGGCGTTGTTGACGACCTGGGTGAAGTTGGTCGATCCCTGGTCGCGGCGCCAGACGGAGACGGTGTTGTTGCCCCAGTTCATCTGGAAAACGAAGTCGGTCCATCCTCCGAGGTTGATCGCACCGCCGTCGCTAAACGGAATGGTCTTGCCGAGGTCGAGGGAGTAGAGCTCGGGACCGGTCGGAGAGGTCTTGGCGGCATAGAGGAAGCCCCACGGATTGCTGCCCGAGAGGTGGAATTGCATCACGATAGACCAGCTGTTGCATTGGTTGCCGTCGCCAGTCGAGCAGTCGACGCCGGGCTGTGCTGCTTCCATGGTCGACCAGCCGTACTGAGTACCTGCCCAGGTAGTCGGGAAATAATAGCTGGTTGCATAGTATTCCGTACCGCTCGATGAGGTCTCCTGAACAAGACTGCCTGATTGCGTCTGCTCGAGGAGTTGTTCGGCGCGTTCGCTGTTTTCACCGAGTGCAAGCGGATCGTTACCCGGATCGACTTCGACACGTGCCGAGGTGAGGCCATGCCAGGTTGGCCAGGTAGGATCTGCTTGAAAATGACAGTTGTCGATGACCTGACGTTCGTACCAGCCGCCGGAGACAGGCTGGGTCGCATAATTGGTCATCCACGTGACACCCGCAGGTAAGTTTCCAACGACTGGTTCGTGTGTGACGTCATATGCATCGGTGCTGCCGGTGCACTCTTGCGAAGCATTGGGAGCGGTACTGGTAGCAGCCGCGACTGCAGTGACCTGCGCGAGGGGGGCCGCAAGAGTGGATGGTGAAGTGACGGTAGATTGGGAAGCGTCATTGGAAGATGCAACGACCTTGAGATAATTTTGTACGCTCCAGCCGCTGCAACCACTATTGAAATCAATGTTCCACCACAGATGGCCGCTTGCGGAGGTCGGACCACCGATTACAGTACCGAGCGAGCCTATCGACTGCGCACAGAGTATATTACCCGTCTTTACGAGTGGTGCACTTCTGACATTGAGCTTTGCGGTTGCCTGAACAGTCGAACCGGAGGAAATTTCACTGCTTTGAGCTGAAACGGCAAGCGGCTCAAGTAAAAGGGTTATTGCAATGAAAGCAGTCGCGAGCAACCCAATAATGTTTGCCCTGATTAATATGGTGCGCATAGTTGTAAGCGTCGTAATTATTTTATTAACCCGGTTATATCTCTAAATGTACAGGTGACACATCCCATAAAAGAGGGTTATCCACATGTGTCAAAATGAACCAGTATTAGGGCCGTTATTGTGGTTAGCTGATATTCTGGCTCCCTTCCTGATCACCTTTCCATTCAGAAAGTACTCGTTTCCAAGAATTTTGCACAAACGATAGATATGCAGCTGCGACTGCACATTTCCAGAGTGAGGTGACACTTGCCAATCCCTTCGCGCGCACACGCACACCGATCATATTGTGAGACACCCTCCATGTATCGGCCCGAAATTCGCCGTCGCGATGGGTCTCACATTGCGTGGGATCAGTGTGAAGAAATGAGCCCCTAAGGGTATAACGAGGATCACATGAACTGCCAGGTCTGCATGATTCCACCAAGCCAGCTATCAAGTGCTTTGTACGTCGCAACCTCGTACAAGAATCCCCCGTGTATGAACCATACTTCCCGCGTATCGCCCATGATCGCGTTGGAGCCATAAAACATCGTAGCCTGCGTGCCGTCGATGACCACATTGGTCGGATCATTGAACGTGCCGGAGGGTTCGTCGAGCTTGAATTCAGTCTCATCAATCTGCGCCATGTCGTATGGCGTTACGTATACTTCAAACCCTTCATTGGTGCTCGGGTCTTGGAAAGATGCGGTGAATGCGCCACCGGATTCGTTGTATGTACTCAACTTCAAATCGGGCGGGTAAGAGAGCGCGAAATGAAATTTCTGGTTGGAGTAGGACAAATATCCGCTCAGTGCTGTCTCTTGCACGAGAGGTGTAGAGGATGAATCCACGTCGCTGCTCGACGAAGCACTGGTCGAGACCTGTATACCCTGTGTCACAGTTGTTGGTCCAGCAGTATGGCTATTGTCGTCGAGGCGAGAAACGCCATAGAGAGCAGCAAAAATTACCGCGCCCACGCACACCACACCGCCAGTAACCACGACAGATCTCCTCATACCATTCATATCTCGTTATGGAAACGTGCTTGAGTTTACCGAATTGAGGAACGTATGCAGGCGGCCGTAAAGATTCGAAACGTCTGTGGAAGTTAAGCCGCCGCCTACGCCGGCCGCGCCGAGATTGCCGCCGAAATAACCTACACACACCCCTCCGTTGGCAAGGAAAGTAATATCAGCGTTCGGCGGTGCTGACGAAGCGTTCGTAGAGGTGGCAAGGACATCGGTGGCATTTTGGTACAAGTCCACCTGCGTACCAGATGTACGGCTCGCTGTATAGAAACCTATGCCCGAGCTGCCGTATGATCCAGGATTGTTCCAGTTTAGACCGTTGGGTGTGTTCACAGCTCCGTAGAAATTTGATCCGTAGTTGTAAGGGGAAATGGTGAGGCTAAAGTTACAGGTTGCGTTGGTTCCTATGGCGTAGTTGTTATCAAGGCCCGATTCCGTGGACCATACAAACAATGAGGCGGAGTTTTGCGAAAAATTAGTAGCCTGAGTCGCGTCGTTGTAATTGCTATCAATGTACGCGCTCGATCCGTTTCCTGCGAAACCAGTGTTGGCCGCAAAGGTCGGCGTGTTGCTGGCGGTAGCCGTGAAGTTGCTACTGATCAGGTTGGTGAGCGCTGCCGAGCTGTTTTGGGTGGCAAATACGTACAAGAGGTCGAGCTTGCTCCACACGCCGTCGCTCACGAGGCCGCAGATCATGGTCGTATAGGCGGCCTGATGCGTGGCATCCACCGTCACTCTGCTCAAGAATTGAGTCGCTTGCGAACAAGGGCCGTTGCCACTAATAGGCGAA
Source organism: Candidatus Kaiserbacteria bacterium (assembly GCA_963767115.1). Taxonomy (GTDB): domain Bacteria; phylum Patescibacteriota; class Minisyncoccia; order Phycocordibacterales; family UBA2100; genus UBA10103. The sequence continues at coordinate 29,765 of CAVYCR010000010.1, forward strand.
GTACCGCCCAGGCGCACGCCACCGACAAGACGTACGCCGCCAACGAGCCGGATAATGCGCGCCGCATCGCTGGTAGCAGGCATCGCGAGCACACAGACGAGAAGTACGAAGACGGTATGCACGATCATTCGTTTATTCCAGCGCATATAGCGATATTGTACTACACACTAAAATTATTATTATACGGATGTGGTTGAAGCACCGGCCGTTCGAGGCAAATAACGGATGCGGCTATCATCACAAAGAATCAATTGGTGCCCCCGCACGGTACCGCAGGCCACCAGGTGAGGTAATTCAAGGGTTTTCTGGCGGCACTTCTACTACTATACCAAAGGCCCCACGGTCGAGGTCGAAATTAAAGCGATCACGCATCTATCTGCCCTTTGGCAATACCTCGGCTTTTCGCGATTCTAGCAAGCCCCGTAAGGGTATTTCAGCGATTCCGAGCATGAGATTCACGCCTCAGTCGAGGGCCCTGCGGTACCGCACCAAATGCCAAAAAATGCCAAAATTCGCAGGATCAAAATCCGGGGACCACAGCCTAAAATAGCTCTGCCAAATGCGACCACCCGTTCAGCGACTGCGTGTAAGAGTAGGCTTTAGAGTTGCTTAGCTTCCACCCATTGGGACCATCCTGAACAGCGATACCTCCCTCGAAACTTTTATGCGACGCGAGCCATCGCTGGAGCGCCTCCGCCTTGTATTTCGTATCAATCATTTCTGCCGTCGCGCCTTTTTTCGTGTCGATAACCCAGACAGCGTCCTTCGTCTTTACGATCCAGTCGGGATAGAAAAGCTTCTCTTTATTCTCGTCGAGATTGCGATACGAGATCGAGAAAAACTCACTACCCGCGTCACCGTTCTTGTACCACCACACAACCTTTTTATGCTGCTCTAAGAATGCGATAAACTCCTTTTCGTTATCCTCTCCCTGATAATCTTTCTCGATAAAGAAAGGGGCCATGGCCGACTTGGACACTTTCATTTCCTTGAACTGATCGGTATAGAAAAGCGACTCGCGCGGAATCTCGATGGTCTCTGTTCGCTTAGCGCGTTCTGATTTTTTATTGACCTCTTGTTCTCGAATGGGACGGTACGCCGCGAGCGCTTCGCCGGTGAGCGGCGCAAGCACGCCGTTGGGGTTGAGCAGATCAAAAACGATAATCGTGTACAGTTCGTGGCGCGAATCTCCTATAGATTTTGATAGCCAAACGTTCAGCGCAGTTTTCAACTTGCCCCAAGATCGTTCCGGTGCGAATTTTTTATTCTCATCCACCTGCTTTGCAATCAGCTTGAAGCAGAGCAAGTTGTAGAGACGCTCAAGATCGTACTGCGACATCTCTTGGTCGTGGCTGCTGCCCTCCGTCAGCAGCTCGTTTGTAAAGTTGTCGTAATCGTCGATCTCGACGTCAACGATAAGTCCGTTGGTCACGGTTGCGCCGATGGCAAGACCCTTCGACTCCAGTGCGTCCGGCGCTCCTTTTCGTTTGCTCAGTCCGAAGTAATCGTCAGCAATTTTCTCAAACGTACTTTGGAAGCTGTCGCCGAGATCGTTGTAGTCGGTACGGCTCATAAATACCGAATCCACCTGCACTGGCATCACGTTCTCCTTTCGGTAGCTCGCATTAATAGCCGGTCGATTGTCGTTTTTTGATCGCGCATATTCGGCGAGCACTTCATCGCGCCTGTAGTTGGTATACAAATATCCGATGTTGAGTTCGGGTTGTGCGAAGTGAGTACCGAACGGCATTCGTAAAATCCTGCCGACCGTCTGGATTGCGAAAGTCGGATTCTTAATCTCGCGGAACATGACGAGCACGCTTGCACGAGGGCAATCCCACCCCGTCGCGGCAGCTTGTTTGAAAAGAAGAAACGCTACTGGCGAGTCGTTCTTCTCAATGTCTTCGAGGTTCACTTTTTCTTGCGACAGCCAAATGGCGATTTCCTCGTCGCGTAGGCCGTGCCGCTTCAAGAAAGCGACGACGATGTCCTGCTTGTTTGTCCCGGTGCCTTTGCCGGCCTGATCGTCGTTGGGCAGTTGGATTAAGACAAGCGGGTTAACGTCGACATCCAATACCTTGTAGCGTTTGAGGAGGTCGAGGCGCTTTTTGAAAGCGAGCTCAAGCAGAATATCGTCCTGATCCATTTTCTTGAATTCTTTTCGCGCGAGATCCTCCTCGGTCTGAAACACAACTTTTTCCTTGATGAGTCCGGATTCGATTACATCATCGCGTTTGACCTGCACGAACCCGCCGCGCTTGTCGGAGATCTCCTCGGCATTCGGAATATATTTCGGCGTAGCTGACACACGGATGGTAATGCGCGGCTTGATCAGCCCTTCGACAACCTCGAGAGCGAGCTCGGTATCCGAGCCGATATGTTCCTCATCGATTATTACGACGAGTTGTCGACCGTCGGCGTGCGAGCGATTAATGAAATTGTCGAACGTGTGGCCCCACTCATTATGGCGGCGGAGTTTGCGGCTCTCTTTCGAGCGGCCCTTGATTTTCTGCCAGTTGATGAAAAAGACGTTGTTCTCTTCCAGCTTGCCGCGCGTGAGATCGTTGAGATCGAGAAGATCGAGTTCGGATGCGCCGCCGTAATATCTAAAGAGCTGCTTCTTGCTTTGCAGATATGACTCCTCGCTGAACGAGAACCATATAAACGCGACGTCATTCCCTTGGAAGCGCGGGTCGCCAACTAGGTCGCGCAGAAACTGCGCGAGCATGATCGTCTTGCCTGAGCCAGTCGGCGATTTGAACACCAACGGGATATTTATCTGCGAGGATTTCCAGAGGGATAGAAACTCGTTCTTGAGCTTGGATACGGCGGTTTCTTGAAATGGCTTGAGGGCGATCATATTAGAGTCGATTGATTTCCTTATAGACCTCGATAATCGGCTCCGGAATATCCTCGACGCGAATCAGCGCACTGGTGTATTCATTCTTGTAATCATTTTTGCCCCAGCCGAAAACGTAGAGCACCGAGGGTTTGCCGGTAGCATCCAATTCTTTGACGAGATCGCCGAGACGCGATTTGTCCTCTCTGAAATAGATGGCAGTGATCCGGCCGTGCCCCTCGAATATTTGCCGCCATTCGTCTTTCTCTTTTTCCACGAGCGTGTCTTCGCGAATCGCAATCATCTCACCGGCTTGGTACGTGATTTTCAATCTTGCCGTATCGGATATTGTTTGCAGCTTCTCGATATTCACGAGATCGGTCTTGTAGTAGCCGAGATTGCCGGGCACCCCCTCTACCGCATTGCCCCGGCGATCTTTGTAGCCTTTTACGACGCGCTTGATGCGTTCGTACGTCACTTCCTCGCAGATGTTATTTTCGTTGTTTGTACAGAGGATAAACCGACGTGTACCGCCGTCCCTCTCATTGAGATTGAGTACGGCGTGGCCGGTCGTTCCGGAGCCAGCAAAGAAATCGAGAACGAGCGAGTTGGGTTTCGAGGTGACCTCAAGAATGTCCTCCATCAAAAGCAACGACTTCGGATAGTTAAAATGATTGCCGCGTCCGAATATATCCTGAAGCACCATGATTCCGTACGTCGAGGCGTCATAGCGCGGGTTGTACCAGATCTATTTTGGCTTTTTACCGGCATCGTCGGTGAGGCGACGTTTTTTGAATATGCGATATTTGCCTTTTATGGTTTTCACAAAGAGATCGGTATCGCAAAGGTTCTCGAATGTGGCCGTGCCCCAGCGCCATGTTTTTTCTTCGCCCGCTTCGTTGATGGGCAAAAGCTCAACCCAGCCCTTCGCTTTTTTGAGGGACAGTTTCTGGGTTTTCGGGTTGTAAAAAATCGGATAGAAAAGCTTCGGACGTTCCCGAGGGGTGGAGTTATTACCGGTACGCATGAACGATGCCTCCGAATACGACGAAAGGTCGTCGCTCTTTTTGTACCGGCCGCGCTCTTCGTCGGTGAGGTCGAAATTTCCGAGCACGGCCTTATCTTTATCCTTCGCGTACACGAGCATGTACTCGTGCTGCGTCGCAAAAAATCTATCGTCGTTTCGTCCTCGTGGGTTGTGTACCACGGCGACGGTGCCGAGCCGGTTATCTTCGCCCATAATCTCGTCAAGTAAGAGTCGCAACGTATGCGCCTCATAGTCGTCAATTGCGAATATAAGAATGCCGGAATCGCTTAACAGATTTTTGGCGAGTCGCACTCGCTTGTTCATATATGAGAGCCACTTGCTGTGGCGGAACTCATCTTCCTTTTCTATATAATCGTTGTTGTAGCGCCAGCTCTTATTGCCGGTGTTGTACGGTGGATCGGCGTAGATCACATCGAACTGGCCGCGATGCGTGTAGTTCAACACCGAGAGCGAGTGGTAGTTGTCGCCCTCGATCAGCAGGTTGACCGGTAGCAGCGGATCAGCGACGATCTTTTTATTTTTGACCTCGCGGAGAACCGGCACGTTATCACGGCACTGCAAAATGACGTCCTCGGGCTTGTCTTCCCAAATGAGGCCGTAGGTTTTCGCGCTCTTCAATTTTTTGATCTCAGATTCTAACTCTGAGATCCGAGCGTTGAGCTCGGTTTGTTTTGTATCGGACATAACCTTGGACGGTTTTTACTGGCGGGAAACACAAAGCTCCCCGCCGCGGTGACTTGCGCCACCCACCACCAGTTTCCCGGTGGGACCGTCCAAGGTGCTCGACGAGGAGCTTTCTGCCTTGGACGGCTTCTCGGCCATGCCACAGTAAGTGGTTTAGGCCGACTGATATTCAGTTGTATGGAACATGATAGCCCTTATCGAGGCTACCGTCCAAGACCCTACCTTACATTCGGAGGGTTGCGAAGCGGGTTACTAACAGACGAGACGAGAGCCGCAATGCTGCGGCTTTCGCGGGCACCGGCCCCGTCATCAGCGATGTGAATTAATGACTATCTACTAGAACTGCACGCGATCCGGAAACGTGACCGACAGCTGCGCCATGATCTCGTTCCAGTTGCGTACGACGAACTTCCTGCCTTGGGTAATGTCAGCTTGCGCGAGCCAGAGCAATTTCATCAGCGCCTCGTCGTGAGGAAAGACCGTCGTGGTCTTCGTCACTTTTCTAAACTGCCTGTTGAGATTTTCTATCGCATTCGTCGTATAGATCATGCGACGAATGGCGGCCGGATAGCTGAAGAACGGCGAGAGGTCTTCCCAACGATCTTCCCAATTCTTGAGGTACGCCTTGTACTGGCTCCAGCGCTCGCCGACTTCTCGGAGCGCTTCGCGTCCGGCCTCTTCGGTCGGTGCGGTGTAGACGAGCTGCAAGTCCTTGCAGAATGCCTCTCGGTCTTTATGGGGAATGAACATGACCGTGTGACGGATCATGTGCACGATGCAGACCTGTACGTCGGCCTGCGGGTAGATCGCCTTAATCGCGTCGGGAAACCCCTTGAGTCCATCGGCGTCGTCTGGGTAATCGTGACATTGGCTCCGCCTTGGCCAGCGATGTTCGCTGAGCCCCCGACCACCTGACCACCGAGCGGATTGGCGAAGGCGGTAGGGGCGCAGATCGGCGCAAGCGAGGTGCTGGCGAGCAAGAAAAGGCGGAAGCGGCGGGGCATGGTGCCTCCTAGTAATGCGCTGAGGCGACGAAAAAGAACCGCCAGTCTCTTCGGGGTCCATCGACCGCCTTGGCGACTTGCAAATCCGTCTTTAATCTGTCGAGCATTTCGACGCGCAATCCACGAATCGGCGATAGAGCGGATGGGCGCGGGAATTGGGTACGAGCCGATAAATATACCGAAGAGGTACGTGGTGGAGTCGTGGAAGGCATGGCCGGTGCGGGGCCATGAAAGCGCTCAAGTCGAAGAGTAGGCCGTGCGCCGGTTAAAATCGCCCTGCTGCCATCACGTGTGGTCGTGGTCGCTATCGGCAGCGGCTGAAGGTGCCATGTCCGAAAGAATTTCCCAAGCTTCATACGAGGGTTCGATTCCCTTCGCCCGCTCCAACACTTAGCAAAAACTGACTTTCTGTTTGGCACGGATTTGGCACGGGAATCATAAGAATATTTTCGTGGGGACGGCTTAAGTTGGGGTAGGTTGGGTTGGAGCGCCCGTTAGAGGGTGGACCATAATTAGGCTTATGCCTAATCTGGGGCATCCTGAGCCACCAAAGATAAGCTCTGCTTCGCGATTTTTCGCCATGATTTTGCTGTATAATATCCACATGGGTTCAGAGCTTGAATTTATTGGGGTTCGGGAGGTTGTGATTTCAAAAATAAATTGCATGCGGATCGCTGCGATCGAAACCATTGCCGGTGCATCGGTGCTTTTGGTGGGAATGATACAAGTAGGAATTGGTGCTCAAGACATAATAATTTGTATTGGCGCTCTTGTGCCGGTGTTTTTTGCTATTGCATATATTTTGGCGACTTATACAAACCAAACGGATCCTAAGACGTTTAACACGAATTTAAGTGACGATATGGGGATAGATAGACCAACTGACGTTGTCAACGATGTTGTATTCAACAAATTCACTCCTTCGGAACGCGACAGGCTCGCGGGGAAAGTTTTTGTTACCGAAGAGGGAATTTCAGGCCTCGTTCATTTGCGTTGGGAAGAAATTTCTAGAGTCGATCACTCCGGTACATGTTCCGCGTGTATCAAGACTCACAAGAGTCGATGGGTCGGTTTTATTCTCGGAACTGATAAAATTAATTTGTCTTTTAAAAGCCAGACTGACGCCAACTTATTCGTATCATTTGCGAATTCCCATACAATAATATGATTGTTGTTACTGATTCGTATTTCATTGTATCGCTAACAGCCAGCCGTTTATGTTATATTTCTGTGCAATCTGCGTCGCAAAATTCTGAAAATTAACATCCTGAGCCCCTGCGAGAATAGGATTGCTTTCAAATGTTAGATTTTGAGAGTCCAAACTTGCGGCCAATTGCTTGGCAGAAACGATTGCTGCTGTCGCGTCTCCGCCAGTCATTTGAATACCTTTAGCCTTAATGATCGCATCAATTACGAGAATTTGTTTTCCAGTATTTATTTGCGCTGGCCAAATCGAACCATTTATCAACTCATTTGCAATTTGATCTTGCGAAGCTAGCGAAGATAGAACTACATTATTCAGTTTTACTCCATCTACAGAGTTGGGATTTTGCGCAACTACCGCAAAAGCGTTGATATAATTTTCACCACCCTGAATTGTATTGTTTAAAAGATTTGCGCTATCATTTGATAGGCCAATTGCTTGTTGCAATACCAACATAGTTTGATCAACCACTTGATCTACCACCGCTGCCTTGGGATTAACTCCCACTTCTAGCAAATTAAAAACGGTGTCAACAATCGAATTCGCTACCGGAATCGGAAACGGGTGCCCCGCCTGTGCTAGTTGCTCCAGTTTTTTGTCAACAAGCATACTCGTTAAAGTCTTTGCCGCACCGAGCCCAAGCTCGCTATTATCCTTCGTCAATTCGGCAATCTGATCGGAGGCAATGGGTATCCGGCAGCATTCGATGTAAGCAACATACCTGCATCGTCCTTGTGTTAAGATAAGTTCGTGGATATTTTATAAGTTATAATATTTATAATATGAGCTTTGAGAAAGAGCTAAACTCACGTGTGACCGGTAAAGCAGTCCAGCATCTACGCGAGGTAAATCAGGAAGGACTTTCGAGAGTCATCAGTAAGAACAAGCGAGAGAGTGCGCCCAGTCTTCAACCAGATGTCGACATAAAGACGCCCGAGGGCGATCCACCTGAACTGGCAGTGGGCACCAAACTAAAGCAACGTGATAGACCAGAGGTCGATTGGCAAATTAGACGGCTAAATGGTGAGCATGCACTATTGGTCGACCTTCGAACCGGAGCAACCGTTAATAAAAGACGCCTTGTGCTACGGGAGCAGCTCTCCACACCGGGCAGCGCTTGGGAAGTCAGGTACTAAAGTCAGTTACCGTCGAATTTGCAACAGGGCGTTTGCACCTCAATTTACATTACGGAGGTTCTATGAGATAAACGTTTTTGCTGCAAATTGTCTTGCCGCTACCCAGCCCATCATCGTCTTCGAAGGCGACGGCGCAACCGACTGCCCTCTGACGGGGTAATCGGCCCCGAGGGCGGTGCGGGTTCGTCTGTGAGTAGCCGTATTCGCGCTCGCCATTCTTCTGCTGATGCCGCGAACCTGCTACACCGCTTCCCACCGATTTGAATTGGCTTGCCCCTGTAAAAGCAAAGTTCCTTGAGTGGACTATCGATGTCTCGAATATAAATTTTTAGTGTAATAGATGTTAGCATATCGTCGGTAAGCTCCTTTCCGCTCCTCGCTCCTACCCAAAATCCCTTTTCTCCGAAAAAACACCTCCAGGCAAATGCTCTAACGATCTGGCTAAAAGTGCTTGTCCGAGTTACTAACGATCTAGTTTCCAGCCTTTCCACAGAGATTATGTCGGATGATTTATAAATCCTATATTTTCCGACTGCATCCGAGAACGCAATTCTCCTGGAAACAACGTCCACTGCAACGACTGATCCAGCAAAATCAACGAACCTGTAGGAAGGGGTAAAATCGAGCATCTCATCACCGGTGAATAAGAGATATTTCACGCCCGTCGAACCGAATGGGAAACGCCCTCAAACGCAAAAGACAGGTCCAGACATTGCGATGATGCCAAATTGATGCGCGGCACCGAAATCGCTGAAGCATTGGTCGTCACGACCAACGTCATCCGCTAGGAGATCCACCTTTTCTGAGCAATCTGACGTCCGTTTTCAAGAGACTACTCGCTGGACGGCGTTCTGCGATTCTTCTCGCCCTCGCCGCTCGGAGCGCAACCCGTGCTCCGATTGTGTGGGAGAGAAACATGCGAATGTACGAGAGCGTCAGCCGCGCCATCATCGATGAGATGGAACGCGGAGCGGTTCCTTGGGTTCGTCCTTGGCGAACCAACCGATATTCGAAGACAAGCGTCATGCCGGCGAACGCAGTCACCGGGAGATCCTATAGTGGCATCAACGTCCCGATCCTATGGGCGAGTGCAGACGCGAACGGCTATCCTCAACGAACTCAAACAAGGGCGCGCGCAACAACGCGAAGAGTCGTCAGGGCAGGAAGAATACGCGCAATCCGGCAGGAGGCAACACTGGGAAGATCGGACGTGGGAGCAAACCTATCGCGACATCGACGAAGAGCTCGAAGCCATGCGTCGCGCGGCCGAGGAGCGCGAGGAAGCGCTGCGCGGCATGCGCTCTCGCGCGTGGGCGGCCGGCGACCGCACGACCTGGGCAAAACTCACCTGGCAAGACCTCGCGCGATTTTTCCGGAGCATTGCCCGCAGCGGCGTCATCGATCAAGATCAAAACTATGGGTGAGGAGCTGCTCACTGTGAACAGCGCGGAAGGGGGAGTGGGACATGAAAAGTCTACGCATTTGTGTGAAATACCCCGCGCACGGCGGGGTATCAAAGAGCAATTCAATATTCCGCAGCGAGCATGAGTGTGAGGACACGCGTGGATTTGGCCGGGTCCTTCGGGTCCGGAGATCGGTGCTGAAGCTTCGGATCGTAACAGTCGATCTTGAAAGAGAATCTATGTCCCGCGATTTCGAAGCAGGCGAAGTCGTGTTCTCTCGTTAAATCAGTGAAGGCGGCAAGCGGTTCATGTGCCATAACCCTGCGCAGGGCTGTCGTACGCAGGGAGCTAGACAAGGCGTCGACTCCAGCAGTCGTCACTACTATGCCGAGTTTCGGATCGAAGCTTTCGCGAAACGCATCATTGAACTCGCGGACCCGATCCCGATAAAGATTCTCAACAGCAGACATTTAGCTCCTCCATACGATCGGCGCGCTGCCAGGGTGCGCCGAGTGGTAGGGGGGAGCGTCTTCCCGCGTCTTATCTGGGGCAGTAGCTGGTGCAAGAGAGTGATCCATGGCAAGTTCCGAACACGGGGACCGATTCGACTTTCGCTGGCGCGCCAGCTTGCCGAGCCATCTTGTACCGCAGCTTACGTTTGCGTCTTCCTAAGCTAGATGTTACCATTAAACTGAGGCATAGTACATCCGTGCAGTGTGAATTTATAATTGAGGAATTTCGGTGACGCTTTCAGCTATCGCCGCGGAGATCGCCGCTGCTCCGGCAGTGACCGGGATAAAGGACAAGGGAAGATCCGGCGGACGTGCCGCCGCCGGTTTCGATGATCCCGAGTTCACAGGGCATCTAAACATGCGGATCGGCGCATATATGCGGGCATATATCCCGTATATATAGCCGCCGACGCTCCAACCCATTGAAAAATAACGATTCCGCGCCAGTTCGCGAAGCTCTATCGAGCCCGACCCAATACGTTTTCTTCTGCCTAGCGGACAGTCCTGACCGGCAAAATTTGCCGGTCTGCACCGGCAACGGTTGCCGCTCTAGACCGGCCATATTTGCCGGTCACTCTATATAAGAATACGCATTTACAAATACTAATAAATAAAAATACCCAGGGAAAGTTCTTTTTAAAAATTTAATACAGAATGCAAAATGCGACAAGGAAGGGGACGACACCTTGACAAATCTATATTTTATGGTCGCACAATATCTATTTTTGCGACATACAAAGCCAATATTGTCAATACGGCCGCTCCTTCAAAGTTATCCCCGTGTTGAAACAATCATAAATTCATTTCGTAGTACACTTCCTTCTATATGCAGAAGAAGGCCGGCGTGATTTTTGTTATTGCATTATTTGGACTCGCTTTCGCTCCCACGGCCAAAGCAATAACCCTCCCAGTCGATACCCGTTCCGCGCCCGCGTCTTCGTTTCAGACGGCCATCGCCGCGATCATGAGCGAAGCCGATTACATTGTCGCTTCGATCGAGGCATCGGTCGGTAATCTCGCGCTCGCGATCACCGGCCAGGGTCCGACCTTCAATCGCTCGCTCTCAAACACCGCTAGTGTAGACGCAGCGGTGATTTCGCCTGTCCCCGTAGCTAACGGGTCTGACGCATCAACCATGTCGGATCCATCCCCAGTCAATCCCCCACCGATTCCAATCACCACCGCTGCCGCCCCGTCCTCTCGCGATGGGCCGAGCGGTGCATCCGACAACATATTCGAACTCGAAAGCACCGTTGCGCAGCTCTCCCAAGGGATGAAGGGCCTCACGACGCTATTTGCGTCGCAGACCCCGAACTCCAAGATCGAGAGCCAGATCGCCGCCCTGCAATCCGCGCTCAGCTCGCAAAGCAACCAAAGCTACGACGCCTCAGCCGTCATCCCCCAACAGGTCGCGGCGGGCGGCGCTCCCAACGGAATCGCAGCGGCAAGCAACATCGGCCAGCTCTCCGGCGTGACCATAACCAATGCCAATCTCACGGCGTCGGAGATTCCCGCGCTCGACTACCTCTCGCTTTCCGGCGGCACGCTCGGTGGCGACCTGGAGCTCAATGGCAACGCGACGACGACTGGCGCGTCATATTTCACCGGGAATGTCGGCATCGGCACTACCTCGCCGCAAGACGCGCTCGCACTCAACGGATCGGCATACCTCGCCAGCATCACCGCACCAACTAACACCGCCAACCGCCTCTATGCCAATGGCGGTTCGCTCTACTGGGCAGGCAGCGTCATCGCCGGAGGAGCGACGGGCAACTGGACGAGCGATGGGACGAGTGTGTGGAGGACGGGTGGATACGTGGGGGTTGGAACGAGCTCTCCTTTCGTGGCGCTTTCGGTTGTGGGAAATGGATACTTCACAGGCAGTCTAACTGCCGCGAGTTCCACTCTCGGCAACGCAACGTCCACCTCGATCTTCTCTCCAATTGCGAGCTTCACGAACGCAGTCGTGAACTCGTTCAATGCGAGCTTGGCGAATATCGTTGCTCTCACCGCGACCAACGCGACGACGACTAACCTCTACGTCTCCAACACCGCCTCGATCGGCACACTCTCAGGCTTCTTGAAGGCGAACAACGGGACAATATCTACCTCAACCATCAATCTCAGCAGTGATGCATCAGGTGTCCTCCCGCTCGCCCTCGGCGGCACTGGCACGAGTTCTGCAACAGGCATCCTCTCGAATATCCAGTTCCTCCAGGCTACCTCGACCGCCGTCGTCCGCACCCTCCAGGGCAAGCTCTCTGATACGATCAGCGTGAAGGATTTTGGTGCGGCAGGCAATGCCCTTTCATACAAGGATGGCACGATTACGTCGGGCACCAACACCCTATCGAGCAACACCGCAATATTCACATCAGCGGATGTTGGGAAGGTCATTTGGATCGATTATGCTGGCTCGACAGGAGCACCTCTTCAAACTACCATTTCCGGATTCACCGACTCGCATCACGTTACCCTCGCGGCAAATGCACAGACGAGTGTGCCGTACAGCTTCCTGAAAGGTGTCTTCGTCTCAACATCTCAAAGCGGCGCTGGCAGCTATGCTCCGGGCGACACCATCACGCTCTCGGGCGGGACCGCTTCGGTACCGGCTGTACTGACGGTTGAGCGCACGAATGTCTCGAGTGCGACACTTGTCAGCGGAGGTGCGAGCGGCAGTACTTCATCGGGTGCATCGAGCGGCTCCTGCACGCTCACCGGCACAACTGGCTCTGGAGAGCGCAAGTTTTCCATCAATGCTACACTAACAAGCGGTGTCGTTACATCACTAGGAAGCCTCCTAACGGGTGGCGAGTACTCGGCAAACCCGACCTCGCTCAGCGCTGAACCAGTCACAGGATGCGGAAATCTGACGGGAGCTACAGTAAGCCTGATCATGGGTGTTCTGATGCCTATCGCCACGACACAAGGCACCTATAGCGCTACAGCCGGCACCCTCACACAATCATCGACGAGCGGCTCGGGGACGGGCGCCACATTCACCTCGCTCTTCGTGACCGGAGGGACTTTCGTATACGGCACTGACGATACGGCCGCGCTGACCAATGCGTTCAATTATGAGTCACAGTTAAATCAAGCTGGCTCCCCTGCGTGCGTCTCGTTTCCCGGCGGTATTTACGTGGTGACCTCGGCATTACCCACCTTCTATCACTCGAACGGGTGTGTCGAAGGAGCAGGAAGAGACAAGACGTTCGTCTATGCAGCACCTTCGCTCGCCGGCGATGTCATGTCCTGGTCGGAGGATTGGGCGGCCAGCACGTATCCGTTCGGGGCACCTACTCCGTATGTTTCGCAATCCAATACCGGGCCGATCATCAAAGATATGGATATTATCGGCGACCAAAGCTCGACAAATGTACAAAATGGCATCACTTTTTTCGATCGGGATGATTCGATTGACATGGAGGATGTCGAGATGAGTTATCTCACTGGTAGTTGTCTCAGAACAGGATATTTGAAAAATACCACACAATCCTACATACGCGAATCGCAATTTGACAATATACGTTGCTTCAATTCGGGAAGCTCGACGTCGCCAGCAATGGACATTGGAACTGATAGTACCGGGGATGGAACAAATGAAATTGACTTTAACACCATCAATATTTATGCTCCGAACGGCCCTGGATTTGTGATTCGAAGCACTAACCTTAGCTCAACGCGAACAAGCGGAACTATACGAGTCAATCAGTTGCGCGTCGAAGGACAAGAAGGAGACATCGGACTCTACCAGGGCGACCTCGTTCGGGTGGGAGACTCATCGCTTCCGGGTGCAGTCACTGCTGTGCACTTTGATGAGCTGCATCTCGTGAATCCATATTTGGGATACGCAGCCATGAGATTAACCGCCGACTCCTCAACTGACCAACCGTACGGGATTACTGTTACCAACGGCGACATGACTGCATCGCCCGGATTTGGACGTGGCTTGGAAATAGATGCAGGAAGAAACAACACATTCAGCTTTTGGCCAATGAGCATGCTCGACTATGGGTTGTATGTGGGCGCAGCGCCGATGGTTGGTGGTAACAACATAGTGTCCAGCGACGCCACAGAAGGCTCTCTGTACGCATATATCGACCCCAGTGCAGTCTCCGATGTACTTACACAATCAGCATACCAGTCTATCAACTCAGTGGCGACGACGACCGGCTATACCAATAACACCGCTACAGGGATCAACGCGCTTCTTGCAAACACAACAGGCGGCAACAACACTGCCTTGGGTTATAACGCCGGAGCGAAGGAGCTTACTGGTATCCAGAATGTCTTCTTGGGTTCGCTTGCCGGCCAGACGCAAAGCGCGGGGAATGCCAACGTATATGTAGGATATGGCGCTGGACAAGCAGGAACATCAGCGTTCGGAAATACATGTATCGGTTCTAGTTCTTGTTGGGCAAATCTCCAAGGTAGCAATAATACGGTAATTGGAGGCGCTGCTGGATATAAACTTACGACCGGAAGCTCGGCAAATATCATTATAGGTATCGGCAATGCTAGTGACTCCAACCAACCAACGACCGATAAGGATAGCATACTCATTGGTGATCAATTGAGTGCGATTCCTAATAACGCGTACGCTCGGCTCGACATCGGCAATCTACTCTTTGGAACCGGCCTTGCCTCCACCACTAATGTCGCGACAGGTAGCATCGGCATCGGCACTACAACTCCCTGGGGACGATTTGCTGTAACCGGTATCGACACGTCAGTGAGCACTCCTGCGCTTGATGTTGCCGATTCCAATAACAACCCACTTCTTACTGTAATGGATAATGGTAATACCACAATCAATGGGTCACTTACATTGAATGGCGCGACGACGACGCTCACCAACGGTCTTGTAATAAACGCTGGCTGCATATTCATCAACGGCAACTGTCTCTCGGGAGCAAGCGGCGCTCAGACGAACGCAGCCAACACATGGACGGCTCTGCAATATTTCCAAAACGGCGTGAATACCTCCGGTACGAGCGGCGGGTATCAGATCGATGGAAACACCATTCTCCAGGCTTCTACCACAAATGGCTCGCTGCTTCTGGGCCTGGGCGCGGGCGCAAACCTCCTGGCTTCAAGCACCATGGCTGGCAATGTCGCGCTCGGGCCGTTTGCTCTTAATTCCGCAACTTCATCTTCCTATAACACAGCGGTCGGTTTCTGGGCGTTGGAGGGCAGCACCGTAATATCGAACAGTGGGTTCAACACTGCAGTTGGATATCGAGCACTTGCAAGTAGCACCTTAGCAAACAACAACACCGCGATGGGATATAGCGCCGGAGCTAAGGAACTTGCGGGCATTCAGAATGTCTTCCTTGGCTCGCTTGCCGGCCAATCACAAAGCTCAGGAAACAGCAACGTATATGTAGGATATGGCGCTGGACAAGCTGGGACTACAGCGTTCGGGAATACGTGCATCGGAGCAAATTCTTGTTGGGCAAATCTCCAAGGTAGCAATAATACGGTAATTGGAGGCGCTGCTGGCTACAATCTAACCACCGGAAGCTCAGAAAACATCATCATCGGATCGCAAGCCGCAACCAACGGCCTAACGACTGCCAAAGAGACCATCGAAATTGGTGATCAATTACAAGTATTAGCGACTTCGAGTTATGCACAACTTGACATTGGCAACCTCCTCTTCGGTACGGGCCTCGCTTCCACAACCAATATATCATCGGGTAATATCGGCATCGGCACCTCGACCCCCTACAGCCGTCTGGAAGTCTTCGGCACCGACGCCGCGAGCTCGACCTCGGCCTTCGCCGTCGTCAACAGCGCCTCATCCACAGTCTTTGCGGTCTTTGATGGCGGCAACGCACAGCTCTCGGGCACCTTGACCCAAAGTTCCGACCAGCGCCTCAAGACCAACATCCAAGACCTCGACGGCTCAAGCTCGCTCGCCGAAATCAACGCGCTCAATCCGGTCACCTTCAACTGGATCGATCCCGAGAAGGACGGCAGGACACAGTTCGGCTTCATCGCGCAACAAGTCCAAGGCATCTTCCCGAGCCTCGTCTCGACAACCTCGCCGACCGCGCTTACGCCCGACGGCACGCTTGGCCTCAACTACATCGACCTGATCTCGCCGATCATCGCGGCGATCCAGGAGCTGGACAAGGAGATCACTTCGCTCGCTTCGACGGTCTCAGGATTCGCACAGTCAATCACGACTGCAGTCCTAAACGCAACCACCGGCAATTCTCAGCGAGGTCAACGCGACCGAGCTTTGCGCTCGGATCAACATGCGTCACCCAATCGCAGCTTCAGGCGCTTCTCGCCGCCGCCAATCAGTCCGGCAGCGTGCCCACTTCCCCATCGACTCAGACTTCTAATGCGACCGCCACGCCCCCAGTGATCCAAATCAGCGGAGCGAACCCCGCCATCATCCAGCTCGGCGCGAGCTACAGCGACCTCGGCGCTACGATCACCGGCCCGCAAGCCGACCTCAATCTCGACATCGCGACCTATCTAAACGGCGTTGCGATGTCCCCCATCACGCTCGACACCAGCGCCACCGCGACCGACATGATCGCCTACGTTGTCACCGACCAGAACGGCCTCACAAGCACCTCGACCCGTACCGTCATCATCGAGCCCGCAGCCGCTCCCTCGCCACCCGGATCGGCCGCGACAAGCTCGGCGGCAACGAGTACAAGCCAATAGTACGCGCCGCAATTGGACAATATCCTTTTTGTGACGTGGCTTCGTAGCGCGACTGCCGCGACATCGTCCTCGTCGCAACGGATTTTCTAGTTTGGTCTGACCAGAAGACGCGAAGATTTGGAATCCCATATTTTCGCGTTCGTTATTTTCTGGTTTGTGATTTTCTCTATATTTTCCTTACTTAAAAAGACTTACCTTTTATCTTCCCAAAATCCTTTCCGAGCACGATGTCTCACATGACGAATAATCACCTCTCCCCCTTTCACTTCATAAGAAAGTGCATAATTCCCGATCGATAATTTTCTGAATCGACCCACCTCAATCCACTCCCCTATACCAGGGTATTCCTTAATTAGTATTGTTACCGCATAAATACGGCCGACCAATTTGAATGCAGCATTTTTGTTATCTGCGGCAACGTAGGAGAAAATCTTATCGAGATCAGTGAGTGCCGTGGCACTGAAACGGACTCTCATAGAATGATTAATTTTAGGGCCTTTGGGGTGTTTAAGTTATCAACTCCGAGGCTGCTCGGACTCCCTGGACTCCTAGAACCGTTGCGTCATTCAATAGGTTGTATGGAAACAGTAACAAGGGCTCCTTTGGGAGGCATTAACAGGCAGCCGCCCAAGCGCCCGTAAGGTCAAGTATTGCCTGTACGCGAGAAAAAGCACCGAAGAAGAGGACAAGCAGGCCTTCTCGATAGAGTCGCAAGTGCGAGAGATGACGAAATTAGCAGAAAAGGACGGTCTTGATATAGCGGAGATAAAGCGTGAGTCTCACTCTTCCAAGGAGGTCGGTCAGCGGCCAGTTTACAACGAGCTGCTCGCCGAAATCAGGACTGGTAAATTCAATGGCATACTAACATGGGCACCGGATCGTTTGAGTCGCAACGCGGGCGACCTCGGCGCGGTCGTGGATCTGCTCGATCAGGGAAAGCTGATCGAGATACGCACCTATACGCAGAAGTTCACCAACAACCCGAACGAGAAATTCATGCTGATGATTCTTGGCTCAGCAGGCAAAACTGGAGAACGACCAGAAAATCATCAACGTGAAGCGCGGCCTGCGGGCGCGATGCGAGATGGGATGGCGGCCGAGCGACACCAGCGACCGGCTACTTAAGCGAAAAGCATGTCGACAAGAAATGCCAGGTGCGGCTGGACCCAAAACGCTCCATAGTCATACGGCAGATATTTGAGAAAGTGGGCAACGAAGGATGGAGCGGACGGCAGACGTATAAGTGGCTTGCAAGACAGGATTCAAAACAAAGAACGGTAAAAAACTATCGCTCGGCAACTTGTATATTGATTTTGCGGAATACCTTCTACTATGGCGAATTTGAGTACCCGGTTGGAGGCGGCATGTTGGTATCAAGGTAAGCACGAGCCAATCATCACCAAGGAGCTGTTCGACAAGGTGCAGGCGAATCTGCAAGATCAGTACATACCAAAAACCGAGAGTAAGGAATTTGCCTTCACAAAGATCATCAACTTTTCCGTGGGCCGCATTCCCCGGCTTGTGTTTCGGCAAATCATCGGTCAGACCTGACTGCCACAGGTAGGCAGAGATCGCCTTGATTTGATCGTCGCTCAACCGGAAGTTCGGCATCTTGGTGGTGGGACGGAAATCGGTGGGTTTCTTCAGCCAAACCGGAATCCAGTTTTTGTTCAGCTTCAGCCTGACGTCCTTCAGGTTTGGACCAACCTTTTTGGCATCTTGCAGCAGACTCTTGGTCGTCCGGTCGAACTGGGTGATACGAAGCTCAAGGCTGCTGTTTGCAACCTTCAGTGCGACGGCCTGGTCGTTAAGGTGGTTGGCTTCCTCATTGGTCGCGGCCGCGTCAGCTTCCTTCATCAGCAATGCCGCCTGCTTCAGATTTTC
>CAVYCR010000011.1:0-42672 GCA_963767115.1 Candidatus Kaiserbacteria bacterium
AGGAGGCAGCAGATGAGATATGTATGGAGTCATCATGCCTTAGAACGGCGATTGCGACGGTCAAGCCTGACGACAGCTGAAATCGAGCATCTACTGGATCAGCGAAGGTATGTGATCCGGCGCAAGTACTATGGCAAGAATAATGATTGTCATCTGGTCTGGGATGCTGGAAAAGGCTGCCTGATCGGTGTGCCTCTCGTATTTCGAGACCAAGACACCGCTCTCATTCCCACACTTCTCTCAACAGAAGATGGGAACAGATTTGAGGAATGGATGCGTGCCGAAGCAGAGCGCGCATGGCTCGGCGAGCAATGCTGGCAGGATCCTTACGAGACCACTTCCAAGGTTCTCGACCGGGTCACCGTAACCGTCTTGCAAAGATGGGTCAAATCATCCGGATATCAGGGCTATGACGAAGTTCTGCCGATACTTTCTTGGGCGGTGTTCGACCCGAAGATCGCCCAGAATGGTGACGAGGGCGTCGTGGCACTCTTTAGAGAAAAGGCATTCTGCCATACAGTGAGAAACCTCCTGCAAGAATGGGCAAAAGGCACGCATATATCGCCCGGAGATACTCCCGCCGTTTTCATCAAGAAACGCGGAGCGAACCGCACCATTCCCTTCTCGTTCTTCCTCTCGACCCCGTAGATGCTTCAGCATCGCGGGGTCGCTTTTTTCTGATTTGAACGACGTCATTTACGTAAATAGAAAGGATCGCGCGGAGAAGCCTTGCTGTACTCATCCATGCGCTCCGCGAGCCACTGGAAATATTCGCCCAAATACTGATCGTTCTTGCGAGAGGCGGTGAAGCCCGGCTCATACCGCTTCCAAGCGACAGTGACGAAATCTCCGAGCGTCTTGTCGACGAGATCTATATCGATAATGTTGTCGGCGACAAGAACGCCCAGTGATTCCATCTGCTGTGAAAACTGTATGTACATAAGCTGCTCCGGTACAGACAACGTATCGAGATCGCCGTTCTTTCTCGGGAACCTCCCGCTTCGGAAGAAGTTTATAAACTCCGCGAAATCACGGGTTTGAAATACGCGCAAGATGTCGATCGTGAGACGCTCGCGGCGCTCACGCTCTGCCGCCTTGATCTGCACGACGCCCACGATGAGGCCTACAACGAAGGTAAGCGTGAGGGCTATGTTGGCGATGAGCGAGACGATGTCGGCAAATGACATACGCCAAGAGTAGCACACAACCCTTCTACTGCCGTACTTTGATATACTGGCCGCATGAAAGGCACGGGATTTTTCTTGCGCACGCTTCCATATTCTTTTTTGGTCGTGACGGTAGTGCTCTTGGCGCCGGGCACGGGGCTCATGACACTGTCGGTCCCCGACGGCGCACCTTTACAAGGCAACGCCGCGATCGCCGATTACGTCCATCCCGAGAAAAAGGCGCACGAGGAGCGCGAGTACATGCACCCTGATGCCCAGATCGCATCATTCACTTTGGCGGCACCGGAGCATTACGGAGCCGTGGTCGCGCCGCTTAGGGCCGTACCGCCCTCGATCACTCCGCCCTCATGGCGTAGCGCCCGTGCTCCGCCCGTGTCATGAGTATCTCTCTCGTCCTTACTTTGCTAAAAATAAACACATCAATAAACCTATGAACAAAAAGAACATCATTGCAGGTGCAATATCACTGGGCATGCTTGCACTCGCCGCTTCGCCAGCCCTCGCACAGACCACGAGCGCTTCGAGCTCAATGTCGATGTCATCGAGTGCCGCATCGAAGATCGCGTGCGTGGGTGCAGCGGTCGAGACCCGCGAAACCGCGCTCGATTCCGCGATGACCGCTTACACGGGCGCCCTCAACAGCGCCTACAGCGCGCGCGCAAGCGCGCTGCAGTCGGCATATTCGCAAACGACAGTGAGCGCCGTGCGTACAGCGCGCAACGCCGCATGGTCGGCCTTCAGCACGTCGGCAAAGGGCGCGCGAAAGAGCTGGCAGACGGCGCGGAGCGAAGCGTGGACAACCTATCGCGCTGCCGCAGTCGCCTGCAAGGCTCCCGCGAACGTCGGTGACGGCAGCGACTCCTCGCTTGAGGTGAGCGGCTCGTAATAACAGCGGGTACGTTCAGTAAGAAAATCCGCCGTACAGAACGGCGGATTTTCTTTTGGACATTCATTGCTGTGCGAGCGCTGCATCGATCTGCGCGTACAAGTCTGCGGCAGTACCGGCGTTCTTGAAGACATGGTCGGCCATCGCCATGACTGCCGCGATGTTTTGCTTGCTCGGGTCAGCGTTTGTCATTTCGCGCGCCTCGTCGGCTTGGAACTTCTCGAAGGAAATGTGGTCGGTCTCGCTCAGCCCGCGCTTCACGATGCGCTCGTAACGCTCGCGGACATCGGCGTCGACCGCCCAGATAGTCGCGCCGTTTTCCTTCAGGTAGGTCGCCTCGCCGACCAAGCGGATCGACTCTATAACGACATTGCCGTCGCTGCCCTTCGCGCGCTCCAAGAGCTCCTGCGAGATGTAGCCTGCACCGTGAACGGCACGAATGTCGTTGGCGACCACTGTCATGGAATCGCGGTTGTATAACATGCCGCGCCGCTCGATCTCTTCGCGCAGGTATTCGCGCACCGAGAGATGCACGAAGCCGTGGTGCTCTGTGAGATAGTCGGCAACAGTCCCCTTGCCCGCGCCGATCGTGCCTGCAACGCCGATGATCATGCATGCAGGATACACGTATGTGGCCAGAATTGAAAACAACCCCGCCGAAGCGGGGTTGTTTTCGAACTGTTCCCGAGTACAGACGTGCGGTCATCTGCACTCTTACGCAGTCCTGCTCTTGCGGAGCGCGTAGGCTCCTGCGCCGAGCATCGTCGCTCCCGAGAGAGCGAGCAGAAGCGCGTTGTCGGAGGCTTCGCCGCCGGCGCCCGTGTTAGGAGTGCCGGGGACCGTCGGTGCACTGCCTGCCGAACCCGTCGTCGAGGCGCCGAGGACTTGGCCGCTCGGCGTGCCGGTTGGGATGATCGGCGTACCAATGCCGCTGCCGCCGATCGAGCCGACTATCGGGCCGTTACCGCCGCCAACAGTCCCGCCCCCTCCCCCGCCGCCGGAGCTTGCCGCGGAAGCGGGCGCACTGACCGTGCCACTGAGTGTTCCTGCCGAAGAGGTCGAGACGGTACCGCTCAAAGAGCCTGTGCTACCCGTCGTCGTAGTGCTCGTGGCACTCGTCGAAGTCGAAACGACAACCGTGCCGGAGAGCGAGTTGTTCGAATTACTGGTCGAGAGCGTGCCAGTCACCTGGTCTGCGCTCGCGACCGATGCCATGAGCATGAGTGCGGCGATGCCGGAGCCCGCGATGATACTTTTTGAAGTCATAGGTCTAGTAGTGAACTGATAACGCTGCCACTGTTATTGGGCCGTCGAAGTGGAAGCGGCGGTCGAGGTCGAAGCCGAAGTGTTGGAGAAGGCGCCGAAGGTCGTGCCGTAGGTGCCTGTCGGCGTACCGGTCGGCACTGCGACGTTGACGTACACGTCGACCTCTTGGTCGGGGTTCGTCGAGGTAGCGAGGTCAAGCCAGCCGCCGTCGTAGTCGTTGTCAGTCTCAGTGAGTGCCGCGGCGCTCGTCGATGCGTTCATCGACTGCGGGGAATAGAACTCGATGTTGCTCGAAGCCGGGATCGTGCCGCCGCTGCCGTTGGTGAAGTCGGCAAACTTCATGGACAAGAAGTTCTCAGCGGACGGGACGCTGAAGTGCAGCACCCACTGGAAACCGTCGGCGAAGGTGCCGTCAGCGGTCGCGTTGCCCTGTATCGTATCGACGCCCGTGATCGCAAGCGGGGTCGACGTACCAGTGGTCGATGACGTCGATGTTGCCGTAGTTGAGGTAGATGTGCTGGTGCCCATGCCGCCGACACCAGTGCCGCTGCCCGGCGTGAAGGTCATGTCGCTTGAGGTCGCGGTGCCGCCAGTATCAGTCGACTGCACGTAGAAATGATAGGGCGTGCCTTCAGTGAGACCGTAGAGGACCTGCGAGTGCGAAGTGGTGGCCGTCGGGTCTGCAGTGGTAGATGCACCATAGTATGTGTTGGTGCCGTAGAAGACCTGGCTTGTCGCCGGCATATCGGTCATCCAGCTTACGGTCGCGTCGGTCGGATCAGTATCGGCGACAGTGACGCCTGAGATCATCGGCGGAGAGGTCTCCGTGGTCGAAGTCGAGGTGCTTGAGGTTGATGTTGAGGTCGAAGTGGACGCCTGAGTGCCGTAATAAAAGCTCAGTATGTTGGACATCAGGTTGCCGATGCTCGAAGACGCCGAGGTCGCTGCGTCGGCCGCGATCGATACCGTCGTCGTCCCTTGAGCGGAAGGGTTGAGATCAAACGTATAATTCGCGCCTGAGCCCGAGAAGGCACTGAGGTTAGCGTTGGTCGCACTAATGCCACTGACACCAAAACCGTTGACCGGCTCCGAGAAACTCACCGAAACAGGGACCGGGCTCGTAGTCGTCGTACCTGAGATGCTCGAAGTAAGCGTAACGGTCGGGCCGCCGGTGGCTGCTGAGGCGATTCCTCCTACACCCAGAAGCGCTGCTGCGGAAACTCCCGCAAAGATCTGCAAATAATATCGTGATTTCATATGCGTAACTTATTCTTCTAAGACTGCTAATACGTAAGGAAAACAAATGGGGGGTTAAGCTAAGGTGAATCATTATTTTTTCATTAAGGATAGAGACGTAACCGTGCGGGAGAATGTTTTTTGCCGTCGCTATCTGGGCGTGCTCGCCCAGCGCTCGGACTCGGCCCCGTCGGGCCTGCGTAGCCGGCAACAAACATTCTCCCGCAAGTTACGTCTCCCGCTCTGTCTTGTATCGCTGGTATTTTGGCGCGTTTTATGCTATAATTTGCTTTCTAATGGGATTCACGAAATACACTTCTCAGGCGGAAAAAGAGCGCGTTAGGATGAACGAGGGCATCCGCGCGAAGGAAGTCCGCGTCATCGGGCCCGAAGGCGAAAACTTCGGCGTACTTGCGCTGCGCGACGCTCTTGCGAAGTCACAGGAGCTCGGCTACGATCTCATCGAAATTTCCCCCAACGCCAACCCGCCGGTCGCCAAGATCACCGATTACGGCAAGTTCAAGTATGAGCAGAAGAAAAAGGACAAGGACATCAAGTCCAAACAGACCATTTCTGAGACCAAAACGACCCAGGTCAAGATCGGCACCGGCGAGCGCGACATGCATCTCAAGGCCTCGAAGACCGGCGCGTGGCTCCGAGAGGGACATCGGGTCAAAATCGACCTTTTCCTCTGGGGGCGCTATAAATACATGGAATTCGACTTCCTCAAGGACCGCCTCGAGCGCTTCCTTGCAATAATCCCGGAATCCTATAAAATCGCGGATGAGATCAAGAAGAGCCCCAAGGGCCTCTCGGTCGTTCTTGAGCGAGATGCCTCAAAAAAGCCAGTAAAATCGGCGCCGAAGCCGGCATCGGAGGAGGTCTCGGCCACAGAAAATCATGAAAACTAACAAGTCTTTTACAAAGCGTTTGCGCCTTACCAAGAAAGGTAAGATCGTTTCTCGCGCGCCGGGCCAAAACCATTTCAACGCCAAGAAGTCCGGCGGGGAGCGCCAGAAGGACCGCCGCGCCGGTTCGATCGTAATGTCGGTGCAGGATCGCGCCCGCTTTCTTCCCCAATAATTTCAAAATACCTGTATGTCTAGAGTAAAAAGAGGAACAACCAAACTGAAGCGCCGCAGGAACGTCTTGGCCCAGGTCAAGGGCTATCGCTTCGGCCGCTCTACCAAAGAGCGCGTCGCCAAGGAAGCGATCGCGCACGCAGGCGCCTACGCCTTCCGCGACCGCCGCACCAAGAAGCGCCTCGCGCGCAACCTCTGGAGCTTGCGTATCAACGCCGCCGCGCGCGTCGAGGGCATGTCGTACTCGAAATTCATCGGCGCCCTCAAGAAAGCCGGCAGCCTCCTCGACCGCAAATCCCTTTCGGCGCTTGCCAAGGATCATCCGGCTACCTTCGAACGGCTCGTGAAGAGCATCAAGGCATAACGCCCAAAACACCTCTGACTCTCAGAGGTGTTTTTGTTTTGGGGAGTTGTGGTACGAGAACCCCGGAAACAGAATTCATTTTTTCGTGACCGAGGACCGAACCCGCAGACCGCGAAGCGGGCGTGAGGGCGCTTGCGTCCCGCAGGGCACGAAAAAATGAATTCTGTTTCCGGGGCTCTCGACGCTACAAAATCACATTGGCACCCTTCCCTGTCGCTGAGTAGCCATCGTGACTGTTGTAGACGAGGTCGGCCTCCTGCTTCTTCTTTATGACCATTTCGATGAGTCTCTCGACAAGCGCCTTCGGATCAGAGTCGAAAATGATGTTGGGGTTGGGGCGATGCGCGGCTTCGATCATGAGGTCGACGAGCGAGTCAGTGTCTCCGACTCCGCGCAATATACCCGTCGGTCGCTGGTCTTCGAAGGCGACTGAGAATTCATTGATCGTGCCGACGCGCCCGGGGCCGACGATCACCGCATCCGAAGAGCGGATGAAGATCAGGTCGCGGCCTGAATAGCCGAAGCCGGTGTACATCACGACGTCCATATAATCGCGCGGGAGCTTGTACACCTCGATATGTTCGAGCTCGGTTGAAGCCGGTGAGACGCCGACCGAGAACCCGCATTCGTCCTTCGCACCTATCGCAGCGTACATCGGGAAACCGGTAGTAGCACCGGTCACAATGATCGCACCGTGCTTGGCGATCTCGCGCCCGATTTCTTTGGCTACTTCGACCGCGCCGAGGCCGAGATGTCCCATGTCGGCCGTACCGGAGACGCCGATTTTCACGACGCCGTAGCCGTCTGGCAGCCTGCAAAAGTTTTTCGGCACCGCAGTATGGTTGGGATGAAGGATCTTTTTTACCATTGTCCGGAAATTATATCATGAGAGAAACAGTTTCTCTCACCATTCGATATCGAGGCTATCGAGCGCATTAGGAACGACCGTTTCTACTCCCAAAAAATCTTTTATTCGCTGCGCGAGATACATTTCAGCCTTCGGTTCGCCCATCACGACGAATACTTTCTCGAGAGACTCCCCTGCCTCTTCGACAAACGCAAGCAGTCCGTCACGATCCTTGTGCCCTGAGTACCCGGAGACCGATGCTATCTGCGCCTGCACCTGTACGTGCTTGCCATCGATCACGATCTCCTTGTTGCCGTCGGCAATGCGACGACCAAGCGAACCCGGCGCTTGATACCCCACGAAGAGAATCGTCGCCTTCGGGTCGGGCAGGTAGAGACTCTCGTGACTCCTGATGCGTCCGCCGACCGACATTCCCGCGCCCGCGATGATGATCTTCGGGTCGGGCGTGTCGTGGATCTTATGTGATTCGGCTACGTCATGGATCACATGCAAGTTCTTGAAGCTGAAAGGGTCGCTCGAGTCGGTGAAATACGACTGCACGTCAGGGTTCAAGATAGATTTATATTTGCGGAAGATGTCGGTCACCTTGATCGCAAGCGGCGCGTCGAGATACACGGGGATCGACTGTATCTCGCCTTTCTCTATCATCTTGTCGATCTCGAAGAGCAGTATCTGCGTGCGCTCGATCGAGAAGGAAGGTATGAGAAGCGTGCCACCGCGCTCGCGCGTGGACTC
Source organism: Candidatus Kaiserbacteria bacterium (assembly GCA_963767115.1). GTDB lineage: Bacteria > Patescibacteriota > Minisyncoccia > Phycocordibacterales > UBA2100 > UBA10103. The sequence goes on from CAVYCR010000011.1 coordinate 7,625, forward strand.
TATCGTAGCTTTCAGGATCTCCGTCCTGTTTTCGCGGTCTTCGTGCACGCGGTCGCCGTACACGCTCTCCATCAGCAAATAGTTCGCACCTTCAGGGCTTTCGGTATCATTCAAAAGCGGCTCAGGCGAATTGCCAAGGTCGCCGGTGAAAATAATAGTCCTTTCATTGCGAACGCATCTAACCATCGCCGAGCCGAGAATGTGTCCTGCATCGAGGAATTCGATCGAAATTGTCGAGGTTAAACCTCGGGGATGCTGAGGTTTAACCTCGACAATTTCAAACCGCTCATTATACTCATGCGTCTTCCAGAGCGAGAGCGCGCGCTCATAATCCTCGCGCTCGTACATTGGCATGCAGCCGTTGCGCAGCGCATCCTGCCGCATCACATTGACCGCGTCTTCAAACATCAAGGCCGAGAGATCCTTGGTTGCCGGCGTGGAATAGATCACACCCTTGAAGCCGTCGTGCACGAGCTTCGGGACGCGGCCGATGTGGTCTTGATGCGCATGCGTGACGATCAGTACGTCGATCGATGCGGGATCATAGGCAAAAGGCTTGCCGTTTTCAGTATCGCACCCATGACTCGATTCCCGCTCAAGCGCCCCGCAATCGATGAGTATCCGGGTGCCTGGCCCGAGGGCACTTGAGGGCTCGAAAAGGAAATTAGCTCCCGTCACCGACCCTGCTCCCCCATAAAAGGTAATCTTTGCGCGACTTTCCATCGCGTTATTCTATCACCAAACTGCTATTGGAATATGAGCACGCCGTTTGCAAGAGTACCTACCGATTGCGTACCCTGAGGATTCGTATATCCGTCTACTTCGATTGAATACGATCCGCCTTGGGTAAGCGGTGATTGCGATTGAGGGACAACAGTTGCCGACCATACGCCATTCACCACAGGAATGAGCGCACTTTGAAAGATATTCCACGCGTTGGTATTCGAGCTTTCAACAACCGTGACACGAACATACGGGACATTAGTGGCGGTGCCTGAAATCACCGGATTTGTCGACACAGTCGTTAAAGTCGAAGCATTTATTGACGCCGAAGGTTGAGTTGAATTATTGCCCGTGACAGTGATGGTCGCAGTGCCGATTGTGCGCGCGGGCGTCAACGCCCCAACAGTGACCGTGTAAGTACCAGGTGTATTGTAGGTATGCATAAAACTACTTGGGACAAAGCAATTCAACGGGTCTGTTGAAACACTGCAGCCGGTTGCGCCATCACCAAAATCGATTGTATCTCCATCGTTGACATAAAATGAGACCGTAAGCGGTGCACGGCCTGATGTCGGTGTCGCAGTAAATGCAGGCTTCTGATCCAAAGTACTACCCATTGACGTACTCTGCATGTTGACCCCATACGCACTCGCCTCCGCCTGGATGGTCGCGGTCTGCTGCGCTGTCGAGACAGGAATCGCGACGGCGGGGTTGGTGGCCACGATGGTATCCGCAAGATATTTCTGTGAACCATAGTTATCATTACCGAATGTCTCGATACTGACGAAGCTAGAGGCACTCAAAGGCACTATAGTTTGTGTCGTTCCTGGTCCACCTGCAGTAAATTCATGGAGTCCACCCATAGTATTAGACGATATATTTGCAGGCTGCGCCGGATTCGAAACACCATTCGCAAGACCTGCAGGGGCATTGCAATTCGATGTTTGTTGCATCCATTCGGCCGTAGTCGTATCGAAGAAAATTGAGAGTAGACAGGCTGCATCTTGAGTTGTAATCAACTTAGAAGGGTAGACTTCGTCGATATAGAACGCCTCTTGCTGATCCGGCGAAGAAACCAAAAGTCTTATTGCGTCTGTAATGGGAATTTGCTGCGCTTGAGTTACCGTCCAGCTACTCGGATACCAGAACGAAAATCCTTCATTCGAATCAGTGTACTTGCTCATACCAGGCACGCTCGTCGGCTGGCTGTTGCCGAGATTGCCGCATTTGTTTTGATACGCGATCGAGGTCTGCACGCCGTAGTAGCCGGTGACGTTGGGCATGCCGAGGAATTGCTGGAGTTGAGAGACTTGACCACCGGTCGATCCATCAGTGTCTCCCTTTTGGAGGGTTGCGTAGTTGATGCAGCCAGCTGGAGCGGTGTTGACCGTGCTTGCTACGGGAGGAGTCGGAGAAGACTGTGATCGTGCCGCGATGAGCTGCTGGAGTTCTTGGGTGAGCGTTGCAACGAGCGCCTCGAGCGATGCGATGACAGATGAATTAGAAGAGGTCGTTGTAGTCTGGCGCTAAAGCAAGTAAGGGTGATGCGAGGAGTGCGATGCCGACACCGAGACCAATGAGCTTTTTATGCATAGTTTAAGACTAATGTGTTCCTGTGAGGATAATGAAGAAATGGTAGCGTTTTAGCGATTTTCGCGCAAGGAAGTCGCGCGGATAAGAAAAGTCTGTCCACAATCAGTGCGATAGCGGAGTAGTGTGGACAAAAACTCAAAGGGACAGCGGTAATCCGCCGGTGTGGTATAATCAAATCATGCAAGTTCTCAACTACACAGTCAATGTACATACCGCAGAAGAAGGCGGCTTCTGGGCGGAGGTGCCGGCGCTTCCGGGGTGTCTGACGCAGGGCGAGACGCTCGATGAAGTGCTTGCAATGGCCAAAGACGCCATCGAAGGGTACTTGGCTTCTCTCGTTGAGCACGGACAGACCATTCCCGTCGAAGAACGGCAGACACTCGTTGGCTCTCTTGAGGTAACGGTCGAGGCTCCGCTTAGTGCATGAGCCGCTTGCCGACGATCAACGCCCGCAAAGTTGTCGCTACGCTCAAAGAAGCCGGATTCGTCGAAGACGGCCAGCGTGGCAGCCATCTCTACCTCTGGCACGAAGAGAAAAAGCTCCTGACTACCGTACCTATTCATGGTGGCGACATCAAGCGGTCGCTCCTCAAACAGATCATTCGTCAAGCAGGATTGAGCGAGGAAGAGTTCAGGAAATTGCTTTAATGAAGGTAATATGCGCGCGATTCTCCATCGCGTTATTGTAGCATTTCGCTATTGAGTGACAGTGACGATCACGGTGCTAATCGTATTATAGGAAGAGTTATTGAGGCCTCCGCCTTGTTCGAATCTCGCCGTATATGTCCCGCTATTTGCGTATGTATGCGTGGCAGCGGGAGGTGCCGGCACAACGCTTCCATCAGCATTGGCCACAAGATGACCTAGACAATCAACTCCTTGAGGTTGTGAACCGTCTCCATAATCAATCATATATCCGATGTCAGATGGGCATTCAGTTATAGGTGTTGATCCAACATATGACGCGACTCCGTAATTTGCAGAGAATGTGACGGTGAGCGGCGAAGAACCGGACGTCGGCGAAGCGGAAAATGTTGAGTTATTGGCACCAGGCGAAGCGAGCAAGCCACCGCCTGGCAATGCATACGATTGTGCTTCTGCTTCAATGGTTGCAAACTGTTGACTCGTCGAGACAGGAATCGCGACGGCGGGGTTGGTGGCGAGTATCGTGTTTGCGAGTTGAACGTCATTCGAGCCGCCATGTACTTCTACATACTTACTTGCACTTAAAGGAATTGCCACGTCTTGTGGATTAGAGCAAAAGAAGGTAAACATGTGCAATCCTCCCATTGTGTTATGTGAGACGTCGGCCGGACCGCTAAAAGTTGTTCCGTCGAAATTCTTTCCCGAATCCATCCATGATCCGCTGTTTTGGTCGAAGTAATAGTTCTCGCCAAACGCGCCCGCATTGCAATATTCGCTTGGAATTGATCCATTGGTGACGGGTTCCTCATCAATGAACATTTTCAGGTTGCCACTTGAATCAACGAGCTTGAGGCCATTTTGTGATGCGCTAGGAACTGTCGCTACCGCCCACCCACTCGGATACCAAAAAGAGAATCCGAAATTTGAATCAGTATATTCGCTCATCCCTGCAACGGATGTCGGCTGAGTATTACCAAGTCCACCGCAAATATTCTGAAAGCCGATTGATGTTTGCGCGCCATAGTAGCCGGTCGTCGGAGATATACCGAGCATTTCCTGGAGTCTTGAGACTTCGCCGTTTGTGGTCGCATCCGTGTCACCACGCTTTAGGGTGACGGAGGCGTTACAAACAAGTGCAACATCACTGGTCATGCCCGAAGCCGCAGGTTGCGGAGAAGACCACGAAGCTGTAATCGGTTCTGGGGCCAATGAAGAAGATTTCGCCGCGATAAGCTGCTGCAGTTCTTGGGTGAGCGTCGCAACGAGTGCTTCGAGCGAGGCGATGATGGAGGCATTGGAAGAGGTGGTCGTCTGGGCAGAAGCCAATAATGGAGATGCGAGAAGTGCGATGCCGACACCGAGACTGATGAGCTTTTTATGCATAGATATGACCTTAAGGATGTAATGCTGATCAGAATGTCACTATCGTGCCGTTACATTGAGTGTAGTGGCATCGCTATCACGGAAACCGCCGCCTTGTCCTTGATTGGCGAAGACCTGGACAGTGTTAGTGCCTACAGTTGAAGGATTTGTTTGACTATTGTTTGTTGCAGGCACTACGAATGTGATTGTGGTTGGCGTAATACTGATTGGATTTATTACCGCCTCAGACTCGGGACCACCGTTCTGATTAGCAAGACTCACGAGAGCGTACTGATCAAAGTTTGCGCCTGAGATAGTGACGGTGCTACCGATAGCGGCGATAGCGGGACTAATCGAGTTGATTTGATATGTCAGGCCGGCATAGGACGTGCCACCGATGGAAACAGGAACCTTGCCACATTGGAAAGAGGTTGTCGCGACACCAGATGGACACACGATGATGGTATACGTGCCGTTCGGTATTACAGATAAGCCGCTCCAGTTACCCATAATTGCGCCGACTTTCCACTGAAACGATCCATTATTCGGATACGAGATCGCAAATGGATAGTTCGTATTCCCTACTCCAAGGTATATATCAACGTATGGAATATTGCCGTAGGATGCCCATGTCCAGGTCGCAGTAGTATTTTGAATCCACGAAGCACTACTTGCACCTGCAGGAGAAGTAATACTGATAGATGGCGATGAATTCGAAGTATTCGCGCCATACGCACTCGCCTCCGCCTGGATGCTTGCGGTTTGTTGAGCAGTCGAAACGGGAACGGCGACGGCGGGATTGGTGGCGACGATGGTTGTCGCCAATGGATTGATCAGAGAACCCGTCGCGCTGTCGCCTCCACCAAAGCTAAGCACCAGGAAATGCTGTGCGCTCAAAGGAATGATGTCTGTGACAAAAGCTGAACCACCCGACAACATATGCAGGCCACCCATGGTATTAGTGGATATGTCTGCTGGCCGTGTATTGCTTACATCCCCTTCGTTATCATCATCTGAAACCATCCATTCACCAGAATCTAAGCTGTAGCGTATGGAGCCAAGATGATCAAACCCTCTGATCACAGATGACGGAGAATTGATTTCGTAAATGATAAAAGCGTTTGGAGAAGATGCGTTTACTTCTATCTCACCGATTATCGAATCACCGGACACGATCGAGCCAACTGCATTATCATTACTTGAGATTGGAAGTGTCGTTATTTGCCACCCACTCGGATACCAAAAAGAAAATCCAAAACCAGGATCAATGTATTGGCTCATTCCTGCCACTGATGTCGGCTGGCTGTTGCCGAGGTTGCCGCACTTGTTTTGATATGCGATCGCAGTCTGTGCGCCGTAGTAGCCGGTGACGTTGGGCATGCCGAGGAATTGTTGGAGCTGTGAGACTTCCCCGCCGGTAGTGGCGTCGGTGTCGCCTTTATTGAGTGGTTCGTAGTTCATGCAAGCGATCGGCGCTGTCGGAGTGCCGACGGGTGCCGGGGCAATAGTCATTCCTGCTGGTAGAGTAGATACGGACCGTGCTGCAATAAGCTGCTGCAACTCCTGTGTAAGCGTCACAACGAGTGCTTCGAGCGAGGCGATGACCGAAGAGTTGTCAGATGTAGATGTCTGCGCTGAAGCTAGTAACGGGGACGCGAGAAGTGCGATGCCGAGACCTACAGTAATGAGTTTTTTATGCATGGAGATGCCCCTTAATGAATATACTCAAAGTATGGCATGGAGCCTTGCCATGAGCAACATCCGGTACTGCACCCAAAAATCCGCCTTTGGGGCGGATTTTTGGGTGCGACGGGTACGGTAAGCCTGGAATTTGATACCAGGTGGGTTTCCGCAGCAATCGTGCGCAATGCACGAAGCGATGTGAGAATCCCTTACGTTACCAAGCAGGTTAAAGTAACCGCCGCTAAGAATTACTATATCACAGGCAACTGTGAAGAAATACTGAATTGCGCCGCCTACATCGAGGATTTGATCTCGAAGGTGTGACTACTGGGATTGTGCGCGGGATGGTATTCGGTCGTATGCACTTTGTCGCCGCGGATCTCGAACATCGCGTGGGGGCTCTCCCCTCCTGGATGGAACGCCGTCGCATAGGCCTTGTTGTCGCGCACGACATACATCGCCTTGGTATCGGGCCGGCCGTTGACCATGTTGTAGATGTGACCCTGATCCATCGCCATCACGGGCTTCGCCGTATGGAACCCTCCCGCATGGCCGTATGTCGACTGGTGAAGGTATTGCATAAGGAAATTATCGCCTCTACTCGAGGATTCCGTCAAGATTCACGTCGTAGAGGATCTCTTCATTGATGAGGCGGTAATTAAACACTTCATTCTCGCCAAACCAAATGGGGATTTCCTTTTGAGCCTCTTCTGGCAAGCCGGAAGCGTGGATGAGATTGCGGATGGATCGACTGTCGGCATCGGCCATCATGTAGGAATCGTGCACGAAGTCGCCGCGGATCGACCCGACGTCCGACGAGCGTGGTTCGGTGCCGCCCGTGAGCTTGCGGATAACCTCGACGACGTGTGCGCCCTGCCAGATCATTGCGATGACCGGGCCGGAAGCCATGTACTTAGCGTTGGTCTCAAGGATCGCGAGGCCGTTTTCGCGCGGCGTTGCAAAGGGTGATTTCAAGCCTTTCTTTTCATAAGCAGCGGCAGCCTTTGTGCCGACATTCATGAGCCATTCTTCACCGCCGACCATATAATGAGCCGTAGCCTGGTCCATAGTAGGGACGACAAGTTTGAGCGCAATGAGCTTGAAACCTGCCCGCTCATAGCGCTGGATAATCTCCCCGATCAAGGTGCGCTGAACGCCGTCGGGCTTGATGATAACGAGTGTCTGTTCTTTTTGATGTTCCATATGGGCGCCAGTGTATCATGCCGATATACAGTACGCCAAAGCTAGGAGACGGCGTGCCCCAAGGCCCTGATGCGATCCAATGCTAAGTCCATAAAATAAATCCAATGATCGAGGCTGTGATCTTCGTTTAAAGCGGCCCAGTTATCGAAAATCTCTTGCGCGCTCGCCCACGCGAGGTCGAAGGTCTCATGCGCTTCAAGCTTGGTCGGCTGTTGCGCAGTGCTTTTTAGGAAGACAAGAAAACAGCGTGCGTGCGCGACGCGATTCACTTTCTTGAGGCTGTTGTGATAGTGCGCGAGCGCTTCGCCGACAAATTCCACCCGCGCGAAATCATAGAGACCGCTTTCTTCGCGCACTTCGCGCAAGGTACCGGCTTCCATTTCCTCCCCTTCGTCAACACCTCCGGAAAAGAGCCGCAACAGGCCGGATACGCGTTCTTTCCCCACTGCAAAAAGGCTAGTCGCGGGATCAAACACCACGGCGCAGCCGCCGTCGCGTCGCTCCTCGTTTGCTCGCGGCGTGCCGAATTCACGCAATGTCGAGGTCATACAGTCGGAGTGTATCAGAAATGACCATACAAACAAAAACCGCCACTTTTAGGTGGCGGTCTCTGCTTTCGCGCCCCGCATGGTTTCTCCATGGGATCGAACTTGTCCCTATAAATATAACCGATTATGAGTGGAGGTCAAGCGAGAAACGTGGACAACGAAACGACCTCTGAAGCCGGCGGGGAGGATCGAACTCCCGGGGCGCGAAATGACAAGTTCGACCCCGCACCATGCCGCCGGCCAAAAAGGGTCATATACAAACAAAGAGCGCGCCGCAACGCGAAAATGATTGAGAGGGCCCCGGGGTCGCGGCCATTATAGCACGGGGAAATTTTGCGCTAGGAGGTAACCTTCACACTCGCCGTGCACGTGGCAGTCGCGTTGTTGGCTCCGTAGAAAGTGAAGCTGTAGGTCCAGTTGCCGGCCTGCTTGAATGAAAGGGTCGAGGCACCAGCTTGCGGCCACATCGATACACCGGGGATGGAGCCTTGCGGGAGCGACCCGACCGAGCCCCATGCGAGGAGAACTGTATTCCCGACCGTCACCTGCGGCGCACTAAAGACAGCGGCGCACGAGACGGGATTGGTAGAGCTCGCTGCAGCGATCTGCGCATCAAGCGCGGCGATGCGAGTCAAAAGCTGCGTCGGTGTCGGCTGAAATGGCGCGGATATGTCGGCGGATGCAAATGCCGGAGTAAGGAAACCAAGCGCAATAAGCAAAGTGATGAACTTTCTCATAACCCGATTGTATCACAATCGCGAGTTTTGGAGACATGTTCCCAAATTCATTTTTGGGGTCGGGATTTTCTTGCTAGAAAATCCCTCTGTTTCGCACCGCCGCGCTGCAAAGACCCCAAAAATGAATTTGGGAACATGTTTCCCCTACAGCGACTGTTCAAACTTCTGCTTGATCTCGGCCTCGACTTCCTCGCGCGGCTTGCCGTATTTAAGATACGAGAGCTCCTTGAGGTCCTCCACGTTCTTATAATCAAAATCCGGCAGCGGCATCGTCTCTATGGTGAAGGGGCGCGCCGGCGAGCCATTGACGAGAAGTGCTAGGATGGCGTTCCTGTTGGGCAGGTTCTCGAGGTCATGCGCGGTAAAGGTCGGTGCGAACTGCTTCTCCAAGAATTCCGCGTCGGTCGTGCCGATCCGCATCGAGATCTTGGTGCCGACGTTGCCGATGACCGCGTCGCGGATATCTTCTTCGAGCTGCGCTATAAATTGGTGCGCGACCGTGAGCGAGAGCTTGTATTTGCGCGCCTCGGAGAGGATCGTCGAGATCGTCGGCGTCGCGAAGTTTTGGAATTCGTCGATGTACATATAGAAAGGCGGCAAGTCCGCGGCACGAGTATCGACGCGCGAGAAGGCGGCCTGCAAGAATTTGGAAACGAGGACGAGGCCGAGGAGCGCCGTGTTGCGGTCGCCCAAGCGGCCTTTGGAGAGATTCGCGAGGAATATCTTCTTGCCGTCCATGATCTCGCGGAAGTTGAAAGCGGAATGTTCCTGCGCGACGATCGGCCGCATGATGTCGTTGGTGAGGAAGACGTCGAACTTGCTCGTGATATAGGGCGCGACGTTTTCGAGGACTGGGATCGCCCTGCGCTTGCTCGGCGATCTTCTTCCAAAACTGCACGATGATCGGGTTCTGGCAGCGAGAGAATTTCAATTCGCGGAACTGCGGGTCTGCGAAGACGCGGCGGATCTCGATGAAGGTCGAGCCGGTATCAGGGTCTTCGATCACGAGCTGCACGGCGTTGCGATAGTATTGCTCAAACATCGGGTCCGAATGCTTCCGGCACGTCCGCATAGAGCTTGCGGAAGATGCCGTAGACTTCGTCGACGACGAAGGACTTCATCTCGGGCCGCGCGCGGTCGTACTCGAGCATGTTGAGGCCCATTGGTCGCGTCGATAGCGCCCGGGTCGAAATAGATCACGTCGTCCATGCGCTCCGGCGGTATTGCCGCTAGTATATCTTCGATGTCGGATGCCATGCGGGTCGATGAAAGCAACGCCTTCGCCGTTCCTGATGTCCTGCAGGATCATGTTTTTTATAAGCCCGGTCTTGCCGGTACCGGTCTGCCCGATCACATAACAGTGGCGCAGGCGGTCGCTCGGCGCAGAAACGCACCGGGGTCTCGTCGGCACCGTAATGGTTGATGCCGATGGTGATACCTTCGGAGGGCATCTCGACCGGCGCGGGCGCTTGCTTGGCGTATGACTTCTTGAGCTCGCGCGACGTCGTGACGTGCTCGGCCGTGAAATGGAAGAGTGTCGCCATCTCGGAGAGCGAGAGCGGCATCGCGATCGAACTATCAAATTCACGGAAGGTAAATTGCCGCAAGAAACCCAAGAGGTTCCACGAGGAGATCTGCCTGACCACGAAGCGGTTGCCTTTGGCGTCATCGTACTGGCCCAAGCCCCCTTCGATATTGGCGACGAGCTCTTTGGCACGCGCTTGCGTGGGAGCTGAAGCGACTATGCGCATGACAGCAGGCGCGATGCGACTCTTGATCTTGCGACCGAGCGCCTCGCTTGCGACGCTGTCGACATGCTCCTGCCGCTCGTGGGAGGTATCGGAATTCATGATTGCTTTGCCGATCTCGTGGATCGCGTCGCCGAATGCCGTCTCGGGCACCTTTATGGCCTCATTGAAACTCTTGCCGCGTTCGAGCTGGCGCAGCATTTTCTGATAGTGATTGTTGTAGCGGTCATTTTCGTTGCCAACGACGATCTGCAGCGCGGCGCCCTCGCCATGCTTCGCGATCTTTGCAAATGCGGCGAGCATGATGTTCAAGGGGTCGTGCTCGAAGCTCTCGTAGGTCTTGATGGGCTTGCTCGCGTGCTCGGCAAGCTGCACGTAGGCGCCTGCATGCTGCCCCTCAGCGTTGAAAATATTGTAATCACCGCGACTCTCCGAGATGCGCGCGTTGGGAAACACCGATGAGATCAGGCGCTCGGCGAGCTCCTTCCTCGCGCGCGGCACCGCGAGGTAGAGCGATGCTTCCTCGGTGTCCTGCGGCACCGCGATCTCGAGCGAGAACTGCTCGTGCACACCCACGGTCGAGAGAAGCCCCGCGTAGAGCTGCTCGGAGCTCGAGAGGAGCTGCTCGAGCTTGTGCGACGGTACTTCGCCTTTCTCGCCCATTCCATATGCCTGCGGCGAGACTTCAAACAAGACGAGATGCAGCGCGCGATTGATCTTCTCGGGGACAGCGATGCCCTTGTCGGGTAAGCCTTCGGCGACATAGCGCACCAAGACGCGATGGATGTCGTCTTCGAGATGCGGGTTCTTCATGCGCGCAGCGACGGCGAGCGCATTGCGTATTCCCTTCTCTTGTACGATGTCGAGGATGCCGTCGATCTGCTTGTCGTGCGGCTCAGGGTCGAGCTTGAGAATATGCCGCAGAGTCTCATGCTCGGGCATCACATAGCTCTCATGCAAGATGCGCGCGGCGGGCACATCGGCATACTGCACGATCTCACGCTTGGCGACACGATCGCCCTCGAAGCGGTTGTCGGGCACGCCGATCTCTCGCTCCTTCTCGGCCACCCGCTGCCTGAGATATGCGAGCTCCTCTTCGGGCGATTTGAATTTCTCAGGAGTCTGTACGCGCGGCTTCTCCATCGTCTTCAGCATTGAGAAAGTATACCATCGGATTCTTTATTCTTTCGTCAAAATCTCCGGCCCATCCTTGGTGATGATGAGCGTGTGCTCGAAATGTGCTGCGCGCGAGCCGTCACGGGTGCGGTAGGTGAAGTTGTCTTGGTCGATGTAGAGATCACCCTTCCCAAGCGTCATCATCGGCTCGATTGCTATCACCTCTCCTTCAACGAGCCGTGCGCCCGAGCCGCGCGTACCATAATTGGGAATTTGCGGCTCCTCGTGCACCGAGGCGCCTACGCCGTGCCCCGCGAGAATCTTGGGGAATCCGAAACCGTACTTCTTGGCGACCTGCTCGACGGCGTAGCCGATGTCACCTGTCGTCCCGCCGATCTTCGCGGCGGCGATGCCTGCTTGCAACGCTTCTTGCGTGCCGTTCAAAAGACGAGCATCTTCGGTGCGCGCATTTCCGGCAATGACCGTCTTGCCGTGGTCGGTATACAGACCTCGATGTACGATGCCGAAGTCGAGCGAGACGATATCGGCGTCTTCTATCACATACTCCATGATCGCCGCGGGGCCGTGCTCGACCGCGTCGTTGATCGAGACGCACAAAACACCCGGGAATCGCTCGTTTCTTTTGCCGGACGGGTAGTTATAGAAGGCGCTTGTGTCGCCGTACTCGGCGATCAATTCTTTGGCTCGTTTCTCGAGGTCGATGACCGCCACACCGGGCGCCACCATCTCGCTCAGGATTCGCACTGCGCGCGCAAGCCTTCTCCCGCCTTCGCGCAGGATTTCAATATCGGTCTGTGTCTTTGCGATCATGCGAGGTTGAGAGCGCCGAGAATAGTGCGATGAATAGTTTCAGGATCGGGCTCGGCATCGATCTCATGGATGGTCCACCCGCGCGCGCGCAGCGCTTCGATCGAGGGGATTACGTTCTCGCGGTACCAGGCGAAACGCGACTTGATGACGAGCTCATCGACGTCGTCGGAGCGGCCGCGGCCGCGCAGGCGCGCTCGCGCGCTTTCTTCCGAAAGGGTAAGCGAAATACCGTGCAGGTTATCGCGTCCCCAGAAGCGCATCATGTCGTCGATCGCGTGCGACTGCGTGGGGCGGCGCGCGACGCCGTCGAAGATCACATGCTCTGCTCCGGTAAAATGCTTGTTCATGTCGTCGGTGAGGAGATAGATCGGCATGAAAGACGGCATCAACTTACCCTGCGCGATTATCTCGCTGACCTTTTTCCCAAGCGGCGAGGCGGTCTTTACGAAGGCGCGTGTAAGCTCACCCATATCGGGGTGCACGATGCCGCGCGAAGCATCATGCTCGCGCAGATACTTCTCGAGCATATCGGCCTGCGTGCCTTTACCAGCGCCCGAGATACCGAAGAAGACGATTGAAAGTGGGCTCATATGTCCAAATTGTACCCCTCTTTTTGGAGAATTTCTACGAACCTGTCGACGGTCTCAGAGAGCTTGCCGTCGGCGTTCACGATGCGGTAATCATACTGCGGCGCATGCACTGTAAGCTCCTCTTCTGTGGTGGACATGCGTGCGGCAAGTTCTGCTTCGTTCCACTCGGGATTGCGCGCTAAGAGGCGTTGACGAAATTGCTCGACACTCTCAGGCATGATGAAAACGGTCGTCGCACCATAGAGCTGCTTGAGGATTTTGGCGCCGCTAATATCAACCTCGGCGAGAATGACGTGCCCGCTTTCGATGCGGCGATCGAGATCTTGCCGGTAGATTCCATAGTAGGTATCAAGCGCAGCTACGTACCGATGTTCGATGATATCACCGGATTCGAGAAGCTCTTCGAATTCCTTCTTGGAAAAGAAATAATGATCCGTACCGTTCACCTCGTCTGGGCGCATTGTGCGCGTGGTTGCAGTGATGAGCTTCACGCAGTGCGGATAGCGTTTCTGAAGCTCGTGAATGATCGTGTTTTTACCGCTCCCCGACGGCCCTGCGATGACGGCGACCTGCTTCATCGGCGCATACTAGCATATAAAAAGTACAGACCGGACGCGACAGGAAATATATTTTTGGTGTTCTCCGAGACGCAAGCGCCCTCACGCCCGCTTCGCGGTCTGCGGGTTCGATTCTCGAACACCAAAAATATATTTCCTGTCGCGTCCGGTCTTAGTACTCGCGAATCGAAGTCTGCGCGTCGATCTTTTTGATCATGTCGAGGACGACCGAGACGACGATGAGAAGTGCGGTACCACCGATAGTGACCGCAGTGAGGCCGGTGAAGCCCTGCACAATGATCGGAAGTACCGCGAGCACGCCGAGGAAGAGCGCGCCGACAAGCGTGATGCGCGTGACGATGTTGCCGAGATACTCTTCGGTGTTCTGCCCCGGCCTGACTCCTGGAATGAATGCGCCGTTTTTCTGGAGGTTCTTGGCGACTTGGTGCGGCTCGAAGGTGATCGCGGTATAGAAATAGGTAAAGAGAAATACGAGGAAGAAGTAGATCGTGCCGTAGATCGCCTGGTTGGCGAGCTGTGCCACCACCCAAGTCCCGGCAGAAGCAAGCCAGACGATCGAGCTCTTCGCGAGGAAAGTCGCGATCATCTGCGGGAAAAGAAGGATGGAAAGTGCAAAGACGATCGGGATCACACCCGCTTGGTTGACGCGAAGCGGCAGGTACGTCGAGACGCCGCCCATGACCTTGTTGCCGCGCACGCGACGCGAATACGTGACCGGTATCGGGCGCTCCGCTTCGGTGATGAAGACGACGCCCGCCATGATGAGAAGTGCCGCAGCTGCGAAAACCAGATAGACAGGGATCTGCGAAGCGTCGAAGGTGAAGGCCGCCTGCGAAATGTCTTTGGGGATGCGCGAGACGATGCCCGCGAATATCAGGAGCGAGACGCCATTGCCGACGCCGAATTCCGAGATGAGCTCGCCGATCCACATGAGGAGGATCGAGCCGGCCGAGATCACCATCATGTTGTTGAGAAGCTGAATGAAGGAGAGCGGAGGTATGATGCCGTTTTGCTGCAGAAGCAGAATGAAACCGAACGATTGGATAAGGGCCAACGGTAATGCCAGATACCGAGAATACATCGTGAAGCGCGCGCGGCCGGAGTCCCCTTCTTCTTGATACATCTCCTTGAGGCTCGGCACGAGGATGGTCATGAGCTGCATCACGATCGATGCGGTAATGAAAGGACCGACGCCGAGCATCACGATCGAGAGCGTCGAGAAGCCGCCGCCCGAGAAGACGTTGAGAAGACCGAAGAATTGGTTGTTGGTGAGAAACTGTTGCAATACCTGCGCGTTGACGCCTGGCATCGGGATCGCCGCAAGCAGTCGGAAGACGACGAGCGCGCCCAAGACGAAAAGAATGCGGCCGCGGAGAGTCGCGTCTTCGAAGACGATCTGCACCTTCCTCGTGAATGCGTCAAACATAGGTTACTTGTCGCGATTAGCGCTGACAGATTTGCCCCGAGCAGCGAGTGCAGTGATGGAACCACCTGCTTTCTCGATCGCAGCGCGAGCTGTGGCGGAAGCGGCAACACCCTTGAGTATATATGCTTTTGAAACTTCGCCGCCGCCCGATGATCTTGATCTGCGGGAATTTGAAACCGCGGCCTTTCACGAGCGCCGACTTCCTTGAAGGACTTCGGGGTGAGCTCGCCGCCGGTAGCAAAGAGCTGCGTGAGGAGCTCGAGCGAGATAGCGACCGCATCAGGGCGCGTACCGTCGACGGTGCGCCGCGGTTCTTGCCGTAGCCGCGGCGCTTCGGGAGCTTCTTGATGATGTCGCGGAATCTCCGGGCGCTTCTTGTGGCCGGCGCGCGCGTTCTGACCCTTCGTGCCGCGGCCCGAGGTCTTGCCGCGCTTGCCGCCGCGCCCGACGCGCGTCTTCCTGCGCTGGCCTGTTCGTTTCAAAAGATTGAGGATGCCATACGATATATTATTTTGCTACGCCTTTGAGAGCTTCGATAGCCGCGCGCGCATTGTTGATCGGAATTCTTGCTGCGGCTCAGAAGCTTGGCGGTGACGTCGGAGACGCCGGCGAGCTCGAGCACGGTGCGCACGGAAGAGCCTGCGACAGTCCGCGGCCCGGCGATGGACGGATCTCGACGACCGAAGCGCAGTACTTGGCTTCGACGTTGTGCGTGATACAGCGGTTCTTGGTGAGGTTCAGGGTGATCATGGCGCGCTTGGCGGCGCGCGTCGCCTTCTCGATAGCGAGCTGCGTGTCGGCAGCTTTGCCCAAGCCCACGCCGACGCGGCCTTTCTTGTCGCCGATGACGATCGCGACGGAGAAATTGAAGCGACGGCCGCCTGCCATGACGCGCGCCACGCGGCGGATGCCGATGAGCTTCTGGGCGAATTCGGAGCGCGCGCGATCATCACCTCCGCGGCACGGCCGCGGCGGACGGCCTCCACCACGGCGATCGCGGTTGTCGCTGCCGCGGCGCGGAGCGAACCGAGGCGCCGTGCTCGCACTTTCTGCAGCAGGAGTCTCGACGAGAACCTCCGTCGTCTCAGCACCGTTTTCTGTGATAATTTCTTCAGCCATACAATAGTTTAAAATTCTAATCCTGCCTTGCGTGCGGCGTCTGCGAAAGACTTGATGGTTCCCGCGTACAAGAAGCCGCCGCGGTCAAAGACGACTGCCTTCACGCCCTTTTCGTAAGCAGAAGCAGCAAGTACCTGTGCTGCGACTTCTGCGCGCTCGCGCGGCGTCGTGCCTTTCTGGTCCGAAGAAGATACTGCGGCGATCGTAACGACCCTTCCCGTCGTCGATGATCTGTGCGACCACGCGCGTGTTGGACTTGAAAATCGAAAGGCGCGGGCGCTCAGCGGTGCCGATCACGCGTGCGCGTACGCGCGTATGCCGACGTTCCCTTTGTTGTGTTTTAGTGAGTGCCATATATCTATGTATTATGCCGAGCCGGCCGCCTTCTTGCCCTGCTTCTCGCGCACGACTTCGCCTTCGTAACGAATGCCTTTGCCCTTGTACGGCTCCGGCTTCTTGGTCGCACGGATCTTCGCGGCAAACTGACCGACGGCTCCTTGTCGATGCCCGAGACCGTAATGATGTTCTTCTCAACGAGAGTCGTGAATCCTTCCGGGATCTCGAGCAAGACCGGGTGCGAAAAGCCCACGGAGAGCTTGAGTGCTTTGCCGGAGAGCTCAGCGCGGTAGCCGATACCTTGCACGTCGAGACGCTTGCTAAAAGGTGTGTTACTCCCGTGACCATGTTGCGCACATGCGCCGCATAAGTGCCCCACAAGGCGCGTGCGAGACGAGTATCATTCTTGGGAGCGACAGAAATCTGACCTCCTTCGACAGTGATCACGATCGACGGATGAACGGGGCGTGTGAGCGTGCCGCCTTTGCCCTTCACGGTGATCGTCGTCGGAAGCCGAGGCGACTTCGATGCCTGCGGGGATTTTTATTGCGAGTTTGCCGGTACGTGACATAAATAGTTGATGGTTACTTGTGGTGGGCGAAGTCGAACTACCAAATTTCGAAGAGTGCCTCGCCGCCGACCTTTTCCTTACGCGCCTCTTTGTCAGTCATGATGCCCTTGGGAGTCGAGAGGATCAGGGCGCCGGTAGCCGTATCGCACCGGGTTGATCTCGATAACGCTCTTGTAGAGGCGGCGGCCGGGCGAGCTGACACGCTTCACGCCGTGGATCACATGCTTGCCCGCATCGTTGTACTTGAGCGTGACGTCGAGCGTCTTCTTGACCTTCTTGCCCTTCTTCTCGATCGAAGAGACGTAGCCCGCGTCCTTGAGCTTCTCCGCGATAGCGTATTTGAAATTGGAGAACGGCATAGAGACGCTCGCATGGCCGACGGCGCCAGCGTTCTGCAAGCGAATGATGAAATCTGCGACAGGATCGTTGACCATATAAATAATAGCTACCAAGATGACTTCTTAATGCCCGGAATATTTCCTTCCAAAGCCTCCTCGCGGAAGCAGATGCGGCAGAGGTTGAAATCGCGCATGAAGCCGCGCGGGCGACCGCACTTTGAAGCAACGACGAACGACCCGCGACTTGAACTTCGGCGGGCGGTTAGCCTTGATGATCATTGATTTCTTTGCCATGTAGTTTGATGCCCTTAAGGAGAGTTGCCGGGGCGTGCACCTGACCTTTCGGTCCTGGTTATCGCTTCCCTGCTTGTCACGCCGAAGCTTTAGCTAAGGCGGACGTGGCCCTTTTCTTACGATATCGAGGCTTGTGGCCAAGATCAGGCTAAAAACAAGGCCCCCTGCGAGGCCTTGGAAATATACGCGAGACAGGGCTCAAAGTCAAACAACCTCCCTGATAGCAGCTGTCTCGGATGCCCCGCATGATATGATTCACCTCATGAATGCAGTATCTCGACCGAATGAGGGCATAGGCGCGGAAGGAGTTATTGAGTCCGAGGTCCGTTATGGTTTTACGTATAAAATCATATTTGGATTGTTCGAAATCCTCTATATTGCCGGACTTGCAATCAGTTTCTTTGTAATGCTCGCGGGCTCTGATGACCCGCATCACACCGAAAGACTATTGCATATTCTGATTTTTTCCGTCTTTTTTGTTTTCTTTGGTAGCTGCATGATGCTTATGAGTGCTGTGGTTGGGAAAGTGACTAGATCAAAAGTGCGTCTGGGAATTATCGCGATTGCCCTGCCAATAACTATCTTGATTATTGTTGCCGTCGTAAATGCAATATATAAAGTGTGGTATTAGTGAAATTCGGAGGTGACACCTCCGTTTGAGAGAAACTGTTTCTCTCAAACAAGTCAGAGTTGCCGGACAAGCTCGGGCAATTCTTCCTCATCCTTGAACAGGATGACTTTTACATTGAATGAAGGTGTGGGCTCGACATCGCGTAGATAGAACGGGAGCTTGACGCCTTCCTTGGCAAAGACAGTGATAGGGATACCTTGCTTGAGCGCATAGCCGAGCTCGATCAGTGCGCTCGTTGCTTCTTTGCTGGTATAGAGAAGGATGAAGTGCGTGCATTCGTCGAGCACAACGAGATTTTTCTGCCTTTCTTCAGTCGGCTTTCCGAACCCCCCCCGTTCAAACGGCTCGGAATACGGCACGCGGCCGCTGTCTCGAAACGCATCACACACGGCGAGCACTATGTGCCGGAACTTCGCGTATTCCTCTGCCGGAAGTCCCGACATGGAACAGGCGACGTACGTGTCGATTTTTGATTTCATATCTTTTGCATATACGCCGTGATCGTTCGGCGTTTGGCGGCCCTGCCCTGCTTGTCGAGATGGCGGTGGGATTTTTCG
The DNA here is from genome assembly GCA_963767115.1 of Candidatus Kaiserbacteria bacterium. Classification (GTDB taxonomy): domain Bacteria; phylum Patescibacteriota; class Minisyncoccia; order Phycocordibacterales; family UBA2100; genus UBA10103. The sequence goes on from CAVYCR010000011.1 coordinate 26,254, forward strand.
ATCTTGTGGATCTCGAAGTACGGTTCGAAAAATTCTCGAAGTGTCTCTTCTTCCCACACGTATTCGTAGACGCCAAATTCCGGATGAATGTACGCTCCCTCCTCGTCGGCAGGGTTGTCGCGCAGCAACCTTTTCGCATGGAGGTCTTCTTCGCCGAGAAATGATTTGAAGATGATCCATCCCCCAGATTTAAGTATTCGAACGATTTCATCGCGAAGATGTTCGCGCTCGGCCTTCTTGAGGAAATGCGAGACCATGAGGTCGAGTGCGAGCGAGACGGAGTGATCTTTGACCTCGCTAAAATCTCCGGCGATCGATCGCACCTCGTAGACGATCGGCAATACTCCCGATAGGTCCCTCGCTCGCTTGATAGCTTCCGGCGAGATGTCGTAGCCGATACCGCGCATCGCATAGTGCTCGGCGAGGTAGACGAGATGCCGGCCGTTCCCGGTGCCGAGATCGAGTGCAAGCGATGCGGGGTTGAGGAATGTATGACCCGTGCGTCGTTCGATGAAGCGCGTGCCTTTGAGGAAGTCCTCGCCAGGCTCGAGCGAGAGCTTGAGGTGCTCGGCGCTCTGGTATTCGCGGTCCCATACCGCCGCATGCCGGTTCCCCTTCTTGTTCTTGGTAGCTCTACCGCTCGATCCCGCCTGCAAATGTCGTGGCTTTTTCATGAGAGCACTATACCAAACACAGAGGTCTGACCTCTGTATTTTTGTATCAAGCTTGAACCATCCATATGCTGCAAAAGGTACCCTTCTTTTAGGGTACCTTTTGTGCGTAGTCACTTTTCATTACTTTCCCGTCACATAATACGTGATCGAGGTAGTACTGAAGCTGTGGTTGCCACTTACCGTCAAGACCAGCGGTCCGCCTGTCCAGCTTACAGGGATCGAGTACCCGGAGTTGTTGAAGTTGCCGGCCGCGTCAGCCTGGAAGGTGTACACGGGGGTTGCGCCTGTACGATCGCTCGTGAGCGAGAGCATCTCATTGGGCAGATAGCCTGAGCCGATGAAGTCGACGGCGCTCCCCGGTGCACCGGCGTATGAGCCGAGCTGTAGGTTGGTGTAGACCTTCGCGAGTGTGATCGTCGCGGCAGCACTCGCACCCGAGCTAGTGCCGATCGCGTTCAAGGTCGTCGGGCCTGCTGCGCCAAACGGTATCACTCCACTGTACGAGAAGGAGCCGGAAGTATTCGCTGAGGTGCTACCGAAGGTCACGCCGTTGTCCTTGAGAGTTACCGTCTCATTTGGTGCGAATCCTGTCCCCGAGATAGTTATGGGCGAACCGCCTTGTGCATAGTAGGTCGAGAGCTGGAGGTAGGCGGCATAGGGCGCAATACCGATTGCGATCTTGTTGGACGCGCCGGACGTCTCACCAGTGAAGACAAATGATGCGTTGGTCGCGGTGAGGCTCGGCGTATAACTGTAACTAAATGCACCTGTCGAAGAAGCGGTGGCTGAAGCGATTGCATTTCCATTGAAGGTCACCGCGACCGTTTCGTTGGGAGCGAATCCACTACCGGTGAACGAGATCGAGGTACCTGGTGTCGAATAATACGTATTTGGCACGACCTGCGGGTTGAACGCTGCAAGCGCGATCGAGGCAGAAGCTGACGCGCCGGAAGATGCGCCGGTCAAGGTGACCTGCGCACTCGTCACGCCATACGGCAGGGTAACGGCGACAGCGGGCGTCGTACCGGAAGTATTCGCAACGGTCGTCGTGTTGAAACTCCCCGCGTGCACTGCGACGGTTTCACCGGGTGCGAAGCTGTAGCCTGTCACATGTACCACGCCTCCTTGCTGCGCCGAATACGAATCAGCTGAGAGGTATGGGCTCAATGTCCCGATTGCGACATCGACCGCTGCGATCGTGCCACTCAAGAGACCGGTGAAGGTAGTGTGTATCGAAGCAGAAGCCGTGAAAGGAAGCGTGGTCGACGCAGTCGTGAAGTTACCGAGGGAGTTCGCTACGATCGAACTCATGGATGTGCCAGACTGGATGTTTACCGTCTCGTTGGGTGCAAATCCTGTGCCGTGATAAGAGATCATTGCGCCGGGATAGGCAAAGTATGACGATGGTGTTACTGACCCGTAAAAGCGCGCAAGCGTAACACCAACAGATGTATGTGCTCCACTGAGAGACCCTGTCGCCATGATAGTCGCACTACCTGACGATGAGAACGGCACGGTAATCGCACCGGTGAAGTGGCCGTTTACATCGGCAGCCGCAGTCGTGGTCGCCATACCATCGGAGAGTGTGACGCTTTCATTCGGTGCAAATCCGCTGCCCGTGATCGTGAGCGAAGAGTTTGGCACGACATAATACGAAGCAGGTGAAATCGACGGATAGAAATTACCGATCGTTACTTTCGCAGAGACAGACGAGCCACTTTTGATTCCCGCAAGGGTGAAAGTATGCGAAGTTCCCGCAAACGCGATGGGTACTGCAAAGCTTCCCGCACTCGTGAACGAGCCGCTCGTGTTCGCGCTAATGGTGCTCAATATCGAAGAGTTGGTATCGGCGGTGACGTTGATCGTCTCGCTGGGTGCAAAACCAGAACCATTGAAGGCGAGGTTTGCACCCGGCACTACATAGTACGAAGACGGCGCAGCAGAAGGATAGAAGCCATCGATCCAAAAATAATTAGAATAACTCGGCACCGATGCCCCAGAGGAAGCGCCTATGGCACTCAAGTGATACAGACCGGAGGGTGTGACCGGAACGACGATCGTACCCATGAAGCTTCCTTGCGCATTGGCAGCTGCAGTAGAAGATGCGCCGGCAAGGCCGAGATCAACCGTTTCGTTCGGTGCGAAACCGGTGCCGCTTACCTGCACCGTCGCGAAAGGTGCATGTGATGGTGCGGTGATCGTTATCATTGGCGCGAGCGGGTCGACGTAGTAGAAGTTCGATTCCTGCAGATGCGTCGTCGTATCGAGCGCGATGATCGCAAGTGATCCTTGCGAAGCGCTGTCAGGAACGGTGAGTGGGCTCGTGAAGCTACCGTTTGTGGCTACGAGTGCCGAGCCTGCTGGGGTGCCTGATGCCGAACCAAAATAAATATCGATCGTGTCCCCTGTTTTCCATCCGCCGCCGGAAGCGGTGATGGAAGTGCCCGGCGTACCGCTCCAACTATTCAAAGTGACATACGTGGTATCGGCCGCGGCGAGCGCTGGCGAAATGGAAACGAATACAACTGCAGTCGCGAGTGCAGCCGAGACTGATGATCTGATTTTTGATTTCATAAATAATTTAATTTGAGATGCATTAAAAATAAAAAGAACCTGTTAAACCCACTATCGCAAAGCGATGATGAATATTTGCTGATGTATGTCTTCATGAAAGAAAACCACCAGGTCGATCGAATCGAGTCTGGCGGCTAAGTATTCTCATAAAACTTGGTACGAAAGGTAAAGAGGTGGTCCAAAACGAAACACCACACGCCACAAACGAACACAGCAGCGATTCGAGCGAGAAACTCCCCGGCTCCAATGATATCGATCCCGATTCTCATAGTAAGAACCATCAAGCAGAGAGCGCTTCCTTGCACACAAAGGCCCCGCATCAACCCTGGAAATCGTTTCAGATCCGTGCGCCGAAACGTCCATTGTCGATTGATCAGAAATTCGAGCATTACATGTATGAGAAAACCAATCGTATAAGCAATCTCGTACTTCATTCCTACTCGGTACAACATCCAACCCATAGCCAGATTGAGCGGCAATAACCCTCCGTTTACACCGATATACTTGATTCCTCTTTTCAAAAGGGCTCGCATTCACACCTCCTGCCTCTTCGCGTACTTTACCCTAAAGATATGCATATGCTTGACAGCTTTTTCTTGTCTGATACCTTTATGTGACAAGGTACCTTATTTTATGAACAGAAACGAATCATTTGAAGGCTTGCGGCGCGGATTGCTTGAGTTTTCTACGCTCAAGGTGATCTCGGGCGGATCGGTCTATTCGGCCGATATTCTTGCCGCACTTGGGGAAACGGAATTCAAAACACAGGAAGGCACGCTCTATCCCCTCCTCTCGAAGCTCCGGCGCGAACATTTGCTGGAATACGAATGGAAGGAATCCGAGACAGGACCGCCGCGCAAATATTATTCGCTCACGGGCGAAGGGAAGAAGCGACTGAAGGATCTCGAAAATTATTGGGAAGAAATTACAAAGACCATTAAAAGCTTAGGAAAATAGTATGGACAAGGTTGTCACCATCAATCTCAACGGCCGCGCCTACCAGCTCGAAGAAGCTGCGTACGATGCGTTGCGTGCGTATCTGAGCGACGGCGAATCGCGCCTTACGAATGATCCGGACAAAAGCGAGATTATCGCTGACCTTGAGCAGGCCGTCGCCGAGAAGTGCGACAAGGTCTTGAGCCCAAACAAGTCGGTCGTTTCCGATGATGAAGTCAAGAAAATCATCGAGGAAATGGGCCCTGTTGTTGGCGAATCAAAATTCGAATCGTCGGATTCGTCGTCGAAGCAAAGCGCGGACGCAACTCCCTTCAAGCGTCTCTATCTCCTGCGCGAGGGCGCAGTATTTGCCGGCGTATGCGCGGGACTCGCGGCATATTTCGATGTCGACGTCACGATCGTGCGCGTGATCTTCGTTGCTCTCACTGTCGTTACCGGCGGCGCTTGGATCGCGCTCTATATCGCGCTTGCGATCATCATCCCCTACGCGCAGACCGGCGAGGAGCGCGCGCAAGCATATGGTGAGACATTTACCGCGCAGGATATCGTCGACCGCGCGAAGGAGCGCATCGAGGAGAGCGTGAAGCGTTTCACCGGCACGGCACAGGGCTGGCACGACGCGCACATCGAGAAAAATTGGAAGCAGTATGCGCGCAGCGAACGCCGATATTGGAAACACCAAGCAAAACAGTGGCGGCGACAATATCGAGATCAGTATCAATACCATCATCCAAATCCTGCAATAGGATGGCTCATCGGCGCACTCGGGCTTCTATGGATCTTGGCACTCCTCTCGCTCGTTTCAAGCGGCGCGATTTTCGGATGGGCATTACCCGCGGGAATTCCCATCTGGATCGGTGTCATCGCACTCTTTTTGATCTATCAAGCAGTGACCGGCCCGATGCGCGGCTCATACCACCAAGCACAGTCGGCAAACGGCCAGTATCACTACAGCGGATGGGAAGGTGTCGCCGACGGCCTCACGGTATTTTTCCTTGTGATCGCTTTTTGTTGGGCGTTCGTGTATGTGCCGCAAGTACATGTATTTACCCTTAATCTTCCGCAAGAAATAAAGACTGCCGCAATTGCATTCAAAAACTGGATTCACTCGCTTTAGCAGACAAAGTTGGCGTAAATCCCCGTCGAAATGATTCGATCCGAGCCCGATTCGGTAATACCGAGATCTCCAAAAGTACCATGCACCACACCAAAGAAACTCTCGATGAGTTGCGCAAAGGAAACAGCTGCGTAGCCAGCAGCATAACCATTCAATAGATAGAAGGATCCGGGTGTGTCGGAGAGCAATTCTTTGGTGACCTCGATCAGTTCCGGCAACTGCTCCTCGATCTTCCATACTTCTCCTTTGGGGCCGCGGCCGAAGGCTGGCGGGTCGAGGATGATTCCTTCGTATGTGGAGCCGCGTCGCACTTCGCGCTTGGCGAAAGCGAGCGCATCGTCGCAAATATAACGAATACCGTCGGGGGCGATGCCTGAGAGGTCGGCGTTCTCATGCGCCCAGTCGAGCGATTGCTTCGAGGCATCGACATGCGTCACGAAGGCGCCCTTCTTTGTGGCGACAACACTCGCGATGCCGGTATAACCAAAAAGATTCAATACCTTGGGCGAGGCCGGACCTCGGCCATTTGCTATATTTGCTTGAAGCCATTCCCAGTTTGCAGCCTGCTCGGGAAATACGCCGGTGTGTTTGAAAGAGGTCGGCTGCACCTTGAAGGTGACATCATTCCATTTCAAATTCCATGATTCTGAGATCTGTTTTTTAAATTGCCACGCACCCTTGCTCTCATGCCACTCGAAGCGCGCATGCACGTCTCTCCACATTTGCGGTTTTGCTTTCTTCCACAGAGCCTGCGTCTCGGGCCGCGCGAGGATGAGCTCGCCCCAACGCTCGAGCTTCTCGCCCTCACCCGAGTCGAGGAGTTCGTAATCATTCCAGCCATTCGTCGTGAGATCTTTGCGCTCCATACGTATGCGTATTATTGCAGTGCTTCCGGATGCTGCCGCGACCATTCGTACATGACGACACCGGCGGAGACCGCGGCATTCAGCGACTCGGTACGCGCATGCATCGGGATGGTGAGCGTGATATCGCACAGCTCCAGCGTGTGCTTGCGGATCCCGTCGCCCTCGTTGCCGACGATGAAAACGGCGGGCGCGTCGAATTTTTCCTGAGTCAAAGGCGAGCTTCCTTCCATCGCGAGGCCGTAGATCCAGAACTTACGCTTCTTGAGAACCTCGATCGTTTGGTTAACGTTGCCTATCGAGACTAGGGGCACGCGGAAGACCATGCCCGAGGAAGTCTTCACCACAGCGCCCGTGATCTGCGCCTGGTTGAGCTTCGGAATGAGAATAGCGCTCGCGCCAAAAGCTGCTGCACTCCGGATAATGGCGCCAACATTGTGGGGGTCCTGCACCTCATCGAGCAAGATGAGCGAAGGGTTCCTGGAGAGGTCGAGTTTGGAGAGAAATGTTTCAAGATCGAGGAGGAGTGCTGCGGGGTCGATCGCTACAACCACACCTTGATGTGTCGCATCCCGTTCGAGGTTATTGGTTTCCCCTTTGAGATCAGATACGCTCAGATTATTTTTCTTCAACAGGTCGAGCACCTCGGCCGACAAGGCCCCGCTTGCTGCGAAGACTTTCTTCACGATCTGCGGCGTGTTGAGAAGCGCCTCGTGGAGCGCGTGCTTGCCGTATATATAGACTTTGTCGCGTTGCATAAACCTATCCTGCCCTATCATGCACAGAAACGCCAGGCTCAGTCTTGGATGAGCGTGATGTCGGGATGCGCCGGAGAGCTCGGAGGGACTGGTGTCTGCGGTAGATTGGACGGACTGGATGTCGTGGAAGAAGTCGCTTTTGTCGGGTCGCTCGGGGCAACGGCTGCGTCGGAAGCCGCGGCGAGCGATTCATTGTCGAGCGCCTCCGGCGTGATCGGAGCGAGGGCCTCATGGCTTCCCGGCGTCGTCCCGACCCAGAGCGCCCACGCGCTCAAGTTGACACCAAGGACAAGTACGATGACGGATCCGAAGAATCTGCTCTTGAACATAAGTGAATAATACCGCACTTTTGCACAGGCAAATCGGTGCGTATATACTATCTCAAAACTATCTTACTTAGATTTGAGATTTGAACTTTGAGATTTTATATTGAAACATATGTCCGGGCACAACAAATGGGCGCAGATAAAAAGGCAGAAGGGCGCGGCGGATGCCAAGAAGAGCAACCTCTGGGGCAAGCTTGCGCGCCGCATAGCCGTGGAGAGCAAGCTTGCGCACGGCGATACCAATGCGGCGACGCTGCGCGCAATTGTTGAGAAGGCTAAGTATGAGAACATGCCCAAAGAGAGCATCGAGCGCGCCGTTGCCAAAGGCACGAGCGCGGAAGCAAACGCAATGGAATCAGTACTCTATGAAGCATATGGTCCGGGCGGCGCGGCAATTCTCATCACTGCCTTGACCGACAACAAGAATCGCACCGTGCAAGAAGTGAAACATTTACTCTCCAAAAACGGCCTCGCACTCGGCTCGAGCGGTTCTGCATTGTGGGTCTTCGAGAAAACTGCCGGCGGATATAGTCCCAAAACGACGGTACAGCTTTCAGAAATTGACGACGAATCGCTGATGAAAATAATGGATGAGCTCGACAACCACGACGACGTCGAGGAGGTGTACACCAATGCGGAGTGAGCTGTTGCACGGTGCCCGTTGTGCGACACATGTGCAAGAAATTGATTAACCAAAATATTCGCGCCGGAGTTCTTACATCAACAAACATCGATAATGTTTGATGTTTCGATTACTACCCCCTGCCAGTATTTTGTCGACCCTGTTAGGGGCAGCTCCACCTCCAGTTAGTTGGAAACACTTGCGCAATCAATTCATAGAGCGCGGGATCGTAGGCTGCGAGCGCGGTGCGCGTGTTGATTTGATTGTGCACGCCATTCGGCGGATTCGAGTATGCGTTGGCATCGAAGTACGATTCGACGCCCTCGGCCCAGTATTCCTGCTTGTTTGTGGTCGAATAGGTATCCGCCCACAAACCCTTGGTCATGGCGGACTCATACGCCTCCTGAAGCCGGTCATCGAAGGTTGGGTCAATAAATATCTCACCGAGATCTTTCACGGTGTGAGCGAATTCGTGGACCATGATGCTCTCGCCCTTGTATTTGTCATCGGGGTAACAAAGAAGATTTTCCTCGGCGGCCGAGGCCATCGGTATCGAGAGTGTTGCTGCAACACCGCGCGTACGAGTGTCCCAATCTGTTCCAGGATAGAGCGTCTGTAGCTTTGAATATTCGGGAAGATCTGTCGTGACCTCATTCTGCCCGATGATGCCAACTCGCAGTTTGTGTGCGATGAGCTGTTGCACGATATCAGGACGAGGAGCGAGCATGGCTTCTATGATTGCCGCTGCCTCTTGCAGCGCCGCATCAGGTACAGCCGCAGAACTCAGTATCGGAACACCGTCTGCGAGACAATACTTTTGGTAAAAGGAGTTGAACATTCCAGGCGGCGGAGTTTCTGGAATGCAGGTCGAAGAGTTGGACGTTGCCGCAGAGGTGGTTGAAGACGCAAAAATCGTACCGTATCCATATCTTGTTGCACTCATGACCGGAGCGGATCCGGTCACATTGAGCCGCTCACTGTACGTATCTGTTGCTTGGTCTAGTATCGGCGCCGTATGTTCCTTTTGGACATTCGCGGGTGTACTGTCACTTTTTAGGATACCCGCATAAGAAGCATCAAACACCTTCCAATCAAGATATATGAAGCTGAGTGCAGCCACGATGAGAAAAACGATCCCATACTGGACTGCTTTTTCCATGACAGCCATTCTAGCATTCCCCGAGGCTTCCCTCAGGGAGATTAATTCATGTTCGGCCTGACATGATCGACATTATCATTACCACCGGATCTCTGATGCCATCGGACATCCGCTATTTCTTTGGCGGCAACGGGATAAACATTGAGGTCTTCGCGGCGTAGTCCGCCCAGCCAGGCTTCTGTGCCATCGCTTCTTCGAGCATCGGGACGCCGGAAATCTTCAGGAGCATATAGGTGATCCATACAGGGCTTGCAAGGAACGTGCCGACTACGGCAAAGATGCCAAAAGGAATGATCGCCGGAAGCGCTAGGAGCCAGATGCCGTACCACATCGTCGCTTCGCCGAAATAATTGGGATGGCGTGTGTATTTCCACAGGCCAGTCTGGATGATCGTGCCGATATTTTTAGGATTGGCGATGAAGGTGGTCAGCTGCTTGTCGCCCACTGATTCAAAAAAGAATCCAACAAGCCACACGAGAAGGCCGATGAGAGTGGTGAGACCGAAGCTCGCTTGCTGCGACGTAGCGAAGACAGCTGGTAAGACAATGAAGTATAGAATGACGCCCTGCAGCATGAATACTTGGAAGAAGCTGCGCGTCCGTACCCACTTCCATTCGTGCCGCCATTTGGCATAACGGAAATCTTCTACGCCCTTTTTGTGGTTACGGATAAAGACATGCGTCGAGAGGCGTATCCCCCAGACCAAGATGAGTACCACAATGAGTCCGCCAAGGAGTGGTGTGCCGAAGCAGAGCCAGGTGGAAATCGACGCGAGAATGAAACCAATCCCCCATGCCGTGTCTACAATGCTGTTGTTCTCGAGATAGAGCGCGAGCAGATACACCGCGACCATGTATGCGAAAATGACTGAGGCAGCAAAAGAGAAGGGGTTATTCAATACAGCAGCAAACGCGTCCATACGCCAAGTATACAACCTTAATGCGTCGGCAACGCCGACTGCGATATCACGGGAATGTCGTCGAATTCACCGCGTTGAGGAACGTATGTAGGCGACTGTAGAGATTCGACACATCTGTCGAGGTCAAGCCGCCACCGACGCCTGCGACGCCCAAGTTTCTGAATTCCTTGAACGCATCCAAGTGGTGCCGCTAACGAGCAACATCGAGAAGATATACCCGAGCGAGTCGATCGTGACGATTAATAACGCAAAGAGCAAGGCTGCAGCAGATCAAATTGCAACGGTCTCAAAACGGCGTGTATATAAGAGGGTCGGTATGATTACTTCCAAAGAGATGATCGGCATTGAGAACGGGCACCAGTTGTGTCTATCTTGGCTTTGAATCACAGCCGAATAAGGGTATCTCATTTACAACTAACAGGACGATCTTAATCAGAAACACAGAGGTGTTTGAATTTGAGAAAAGCCAACCGAAGCTTCCTGTATAAATTAGCTCTCCTTCTGGAAATACGCCGTGAAGGTACGGCGCTTGCCGGCTTTGCCGCGGATGATGTGGCGGTGGGATTTGTCGAACTTGTGGAGTGTGAAGTATGACTCGAAGAATTCGCGCACCTTTTCCTCGCTCCAGACGTATTCGTACATGCCGAATTCCGGATGGATATAGGCGCCCTCTTCGTCAGCTGGGTGATCACGCAGGAGCCTTTTGGTATGGAGGTCTTCGTGAGACCCTTCCCGTACTTCACAGGGGAATAATACGCGGTTCGTTTGGTAAATCCAACTGGCGGGCAGATACGGGGTGTTGATAACGAAAAGCCCCTCGATGAGGGGCGGAGCGGTGGCAGATGAATAGACTACTTCTGGAGTGGGAGGCCGAGATGGCGCAGGAAACTTTCAGCTTCTTTCTTATTCTTGGCAGTCGTACCGATAGTGATTGCGAGGCCGAAGACATCCTTGGCGTCTTCGTCGGCAGTCTCGGGAAATACCGTGTGCTCGCGCAGGCCGATCGTAATGTTGCCCATCTCATCGATGGCGGAGGGCTTGATGCCGCGGAAGTCCTTGACGCGCGGGAGCACGATGTTGATGAGCTTGTCGAGGAAGCTCTGCATGCGCACGCCACGCAATGTGATCTGGTAGCCGGAGAGATCGCCCGTCGCGGATCTTGAAGGTGGCGATTGATTTCTTGGCCAAGCGCGGCGACGGTGACTGCCCGGTGATCTTGACAATGCGATCGCGGATGAGATCGGTGCGCTTCTTATCTTTGATCGAGCCGACGCCGACCGAGACGATGACCTTCGTCGACCTTCGGCGCCTGCATGACATTCGTATAGCCGAAATCCCCTTTCAGCGCATTGAAGGTGTCCGTGTGTTTTGCGACTTTTGCGTTCATATAATTGAAATTAGAAAATAGCTTAGATAGTCTGGCCGCTCTTGACAGCGATGCGCGTGCGACCGCCCTTCTCGCGCGAGATACGGAACGGGTCGGCTTGCCCGTCTTGGGGTCGGCGAGCATGACATTGGAGACATGGATCGGCATCGGCTTCTCGACGATCTGACCGGTGCCGCCGGCACTCGTCGCACGGCGATGACGCTTGACCATATTGATGCCGTCGATCAGGACCATGTCGGTTGCCGGATACACGCGGACGATGGTGCCCGTCTCGCCTTGGTTCTTGCCGGCGATCACTATTACTTTGTCTCCTTTCTTGAGTTTCATATAAAAATACTTAGACGATTTCCGGCGCGAGAGAGCCGATCTTCTGGTAGCCACGCTCGACGACTTCGCGCGGGATCGGGCCGAAGACGCGGTTGGCCTTCGGCTCCTTCTTGTCCTTTTCGACCAAGACGACTGCGTTCTCATCGAAGCGGACATAGGAGCCATCCTTGCGGCGGAATGCCTTCTTCTGGCGGACGACGACGGCGCGGTGGATATCCTTCTTCTTGACCGCTTTGCGCGGCTGCGCGGTCTGGATCGAGAGCACGACTTCGTCGCCGAGCTCCGCGTAGCGCTTGCTTGCAAGAGCCGAGCACTTTGAAGACGCGTCCGATCTGGCCGCCGGAGTTATCTGCGATCTTTACGAGTGAGCGGTCTTGGATCATATATTATTTTGCCTCTGAAGTTACGATGAATGAAATGCTTGCGCTTCGAGATCGGGCGGGTCTCGCTGATGGTCACCTTGTCCCCCACTGCCGCGGTATTGCCCGGATCATGGACGAGGAACTTCTTGCAAAGGCGCATGTACTTCTTGTACTTCGGGTGCTTCACATAGCGCTCGACAGAGACCGTCGCCGTGTCTTTCATCGCCGTCTTGACGACGACGCCTTCGAAGGTCTTCCCCTCCTTCGCCAAGGCTTCGGAGGGCACGCCTACCTTTTTCTGCTGTGTTTGTGCTGAAGTCATAATTGAATCGCTATACTACGCTTTTTTTGCCACACTGGCAATCTTTGCACTCTTTGTCTGAGTAGGTAGGTCTTTGGCACGGATCTCGGTCAGGGCGCGAGCGATATCGCGGCGGAGGTTGCGGCCCTCGCGGACATTCGTGGAGCGGCTGCCCGCGCCGCCGAAGCGGAACGTGCGCAGCTTCTCCGCATGTCGTTCACGCTCGTCTTGAGCTGTTCGGCGTCTTGTTTGTGAAATTCGTTTGCCATAAAAATGAATACTATGTGCGCGCGACGACGCGAACCTTGATCGGGAGCTTCGTGCCGGCCTTGCGAAGTGCTTCGCGTGCCATCGCCTCCGGTGCGCCGTCGACTTCGAAAATGACGCGGCCTGGACGGACTTCCATGACGTAGCCTGCGACATCGCCTTTGCCGGAACCCATGCGTACTTCTGCGGGCTTCTGCGTGAACGGACGGTCAGGGAAAATGCGGACCCAGATCTTCGCGGTCTTGCCTGCGGCACGCGTGAGCGCGCGGCGGGCGGATTCGATCTGATTGCTCGTGATGCGCGCCTTGGTCATCGCCTTCAGGCCGAACGAGCCGAAAGCGACGGTGATGCCGCGGGTGTCCGGTGCGCATCAAGCGGTCCGGATTCTTGCGTCCGGTCTGCCATTTGCGGTATTTTGTTTTTTTAGGTGCCAACATATGCCAATTAAGACTGGATTATTTGCGGGTCGTGCAGCACTCTGAGCGGCTGTTGCCTTCTCGAAGATATCGCCGCGATAGATCCAGACCTTGATGCCGATGACGCCGTACGGCATGTATGCGATCTTCGCGGATGAAGTCGATGTCGGCGCGCAGGGTCTGCAAGCGGCACGCGGCCGCGCTTGATCTCTTCCTGGCGGCCATTTCAGCGCCGCCGAGGCGGCCCTGAGAGTGCGATGCGCACGCCCTGCACGTCGCGGTTCGCCATCACCTTCTCGACCGTCTGCTTGAGTACGCGGCGGAACGTCTGGCGCTTCTCGAGACCTTCAGCGACCATGTAGGCGACGACCGGCGCGTGCGATTCGGGCGAGCGGACTCTTCGATATCGAGGCTTGACCGGCTTGCGCGCGGCTCTTGCGGGCACCTTTGACCGTGCGGATGACCTCCTCGATCTCCTTGGTGAGCTTCTGCGAACCTTCGCCGCCGCGGCCGATGACGAGGCCCGGGCGCGAGGTCTTGATGATGATGCGGATCGCGTTCTGCGTTGCGCTCGATCTCGACGCGACGTGACGTACATGCCGCGCAAGCGCTTCTTGAGGAAGCGGCGGATGGTCGCGTCGACCATGACGTTGGTGCGGTATTCGGCCGGCGTCTTGGCAAACCAGCGACGACTTCCAGTCGCGGATGATGCCGAGGCGATGTGCGTAAGGATGTACAGTGTGAGTCATAAAATGAATAGCTTCTAGCTTCTAGCTGCTAGCTTTTTAGATGCGGATTTCTTGGCGGCCTTTTTGGCGACAGGTTTGGTTGCGGGCTTTTCATCAGCGACTGCGACGGTCTTCCCGGCTTTCGGCGCCTTGCCGGACTTGGTGCCGAGCTCGAGACGTGACCGTGCTCATGATGTGGTGCAAGCGACCGGCGCGACCCTGCTTGAAGGGGCGCATGCGCTTGAGCGTCATTCCCTTGTCGACGGTGAGTGTCTTCACAAAAAGCGTGTCGATGTCGACCGACTCGTTCTCGTGGCGAGCGTTGGCGACAGCGGAGTCGAGGAGCTTCACCATCGCCGGAGCCGACTTCTTCGGCAGGAACGAAAGCGCGACCCGTGCTGCGGCACGGATTTGCCGCGGATGAGGTCCGCGACGAGGCGCACTTTGCGGGGCGCTTGATGATAATTTTTGAGCATTGCTTTCATACCAATAAAAAATTATTTCTTGCGGCAGTTTGCGGCAGTCGCCTTGGCAGCCTGTGCGGTCGCGATCTTCGGCGGCCTTCGCGGCCATTTCGATCTCCTTCTGCATCTTGCCGCCGTGGCGGACGAAACTTGGTCGTCGGAGCGAATTCGCCCAAGCGGTGTCCGACCATGTCTTCGTTCACGAAGACCTCGTCAAAGCTCTTGCCGTTGTGGACCGCGAAGGTGTAGCCGACGAATTCAGGGGCGATCTGGCTGCGGCGCGCCCACGTCTTGATAGAACCGGCGCCCGGCTTGCGGGCGCCGACCTTTTTCATCAGCTTTTCGTCCACATACGGACCTTTCTTGAGTGATCGCGCCATATCTATCTTGTTTGCAATTGAAAACCCGCTCGTGCGGGTAGAGCACAATGTATAGGAAATGAATATGAATGTCAAACAAAAAGCCCCTAAACGGGGCTTTTTGCTTTCTTCGTTACTTTCGCTTGCCGACCTTGCGGCGGGAGACGATGAAGACGTTGGAGTATTTCTTCGGGTGGCGCGGTCTTCTGACCCTTGCCGGTCGGCTTGCCCCACATGGTCTTGGCGCGGCGCAATCCGCGGCCTTGCTTGCCTTCACCGCCGCCGTGCGGGTGGTCGACCGGGTTCATCGCGGTACCGCGCACGGTCGGGCGGATGCCCATCCAGCGCATGCGGCCGGCCTTGCCGTAGTTGACGAGGCGGTGCTCTTCGTTGCACACTTCGCCGACCGAGGCCCATGCGGTGCCGATGATGCGGCGAACTTCGGTCGAAGGCATCTTGAGTTGCGTGTAGCCGGCGTCTTGCGCGACGACTTCGGCGTAGTTGCCTGCCGAGCGCGCGATCTTGCCGCCGTTGCCCGGCTTGATCTCGATGTTGTAGACGAAGGTACCGACCGGGATCTTGCCAAGCGGCAAGCGGTTGCCGAGCTTGACCGGCGCGGTCTCAGAGACGATGAAGCTGTCGCCGACTTTCACCTTCTGCGGCAGAAGTACGTAGCGCTTCTCGCCGTCGCGATAGACCGCAAGGCCGATGAAAGCGGAGCGGAACGGATCGTACTCGATCGAGGTGATCTTGGCCGGGATGTTCTTCTTGTTGAACATGAAATCGACGTCGCGGTGCGAGCGCTTGTGGCCGCCGCCCTGGTGGCGGGTCGTGATGCGGCCCTGCTGAATTGCGACCGCCGTGGCTCTTCGCGCCCTTCATCAAGCGACTTCGTCGGCTTGTGGCCGGAGAGGAGCTCGCGGTAGTTGAGCGTCGACATGCCGCGAGTGCCGGGAGTACGAGGTTTGTAGAATTTGAGTGCCATACGCAATTAGATTTTAGATTTGAGATTTGATTTTTGATATTATGAGATTGAAATGGTTTCGCCCTTCTTGAGGTATACATAGGCCTTCTTGCCGCCGCGCTTCACGCCAGTGATGCCCGTGCGCACGTTGCGCGCGGCCTTGCGTCGGGATCTTCGCGACGCGGACCTTGCGCGGCGCAACCTTGTAGATGTCGCGGATGGCGGTGATGACGTCGCGCTTGGTCGCGCTGGTCGCGACGTCGAAGACATAGACGCTGTTCGACTCGTTGCATGGTCGCCTTCTCGGTGATGCGCGCATGGCGCAAGACGTGTGCCCTACTTTCGCGCATGCCCGAAGCATTCGGTGCAGACTGCGCCGCGTCCACCTTCTTACTTGCTCTTTTCTTGCTGCCGAAGAGTGCCATAAGATTTTATTTTTGAGATTTGAGATTTGAGATTTTCTTCGTGCGGTTCGCCATGATAGCGACGGAAGCCTCGGGGTTCTCGATGACGAGGTAGCGGTATTTCAAGACGGTGACTGGGTTGAGGTCGCGGACTGGCTTGGTCTCGACACGCTCGATGTTGCGGAAGCTCTTGAGTGTCGCTTCCTTGGGGTCAGCGAGTGCGATCAGGGCGGCGTTCTTGGACCTGCTGAGCTTCTCGAAGCCTTTGATGCCGGCAAATGTTCCGAGCGCCTTCGCCGCGGTTGCGGTCTTCGGCGTCTCGAGGCCGAAGCTATCGATGAAGATGATCTCACCGTCCTTGAGCTTCTTGGAGAGCGCCATGAAGAGGGCTTTCGCGCGCATCTTCTTGGGGATCTCGCGAGAATAATTCTTCTCCTTGAGAGGGCCATGAGTGACACCGCCGCCTTTCCA
>CAVYCR010000012.1:0-113903 GCA_963767115.1 Candidatus Kaiserbacteria bacterium
CCCAAATGTTTAATTTTCCTTACTTTTCTATTTCGAACCTATCAAAGATAACAGATTTGAGCCAAAGAAAGAAGCCCCGCGGTGCGGGGCTTCGAGTTGAGGCCTTAGGCTTATTAGCAACTACCAGTACTTCCGCGACCTTAGCCAGCCGCAACTGACGCGTTTGTAGCAGCTGCGGCAAGTACTGGAATTGTGCCGTCAGTCAATGCCGGGGTTGGACGAACGAATCTATCCTTGGAACTCGCCCATCGAAAGGGTCCGGCTCGATGGCGCTATTCGCCGTCAATACATCATGAAGGTCGACTTTCCCAGTCCCTTCACATCTTGGGCATTTTGAGCTGAAATGGAAACTAATCCAGAAAAGCCTGAATTTAGAAGTCTTGGTCCTAGCACCATTACAGCTGCCGCACGTTGACTGATAAGGCATATCCATTACCCATTCCTTCCACTTTTCCCAACACGAAGAATCATGCTACCGACGCACTGTTAAGTCAACGCCCAGGTTCCCTATTGACGCGTTATGTCGATGATTGCAAGCTCAAGCGGAAGATGCGGCACGGCAGCGTAGGCCATGCGAGAGTGGGCTTCGAGAAGTGCGCGCAAGGTCTCCGATGTAATGCCAGGATTTTTGGATACTTCGGCGGCAAGTGCCGAGTCGGCTTCGCTGAGCTCTTGCGCGAGATCAGCGGCGATATCTGGCGCGAAGCGCATGAGGAGGATCACGCGCATGCGCTCGATAAGCAGGCGTGTGAGCGTGCGCGCGTCGACGTTTTGCTTGATCGCCTGTGAGATCGCAGCGATCGCAGGCGAGGCATCTTTCTCGGCAAGTGCGCGAACGATCTCGCGAACGATCTCGCCGCGTGGAGCGCCCGAGACCGCTTCGACGTGCGCCATGTCTACCTTCTTGGACTCTGAAGACGACAAGACTTTTTGCAATATCGAGAGCGAATCACGGAAGGATCCTTCGGCAAGAAGCGCGATGAGCTCCGCACCGGGCTTGTCGATACTAAAGCCTTCGGACTTCGCGACATCGCTTACAACCTGCGCGAGAAGCTCGCGCGTCGGCTGCTTGAAAGAGTAGACCTCGCAGCGCGACTGGATAGTATCGGGCACCTTCTCGATCTCGGTCGTCGCGAGGACAAATATCGCGTGAGCGGGCGGCTCTTCAAGTGTCTTCAAGAGCGCATTCCATGCTTCTTTAGTGAGCATGTGCGCCTCGTCGATGATGTAAAACTTGTACGGCGATGAGAAGGGCATCGCGTATACACCTTCGCGCAAGGCGCGGATGTCGTCGATACCGCGATTGCTTGCCGCATCGATCTCGTAGAGATCCTTGTCGCTCACACCAAGCGCACGCGCGAGAATACGCGCGGCAGTGGTCTTGCCTGTGCCGCGGCCGCCGGCAAAGAGGTACGCATGGGCGAGCTTTTTGTGCTTGATCGCATTCTCCAAGACATCGACGATATGCCCTTGCCCGCGCATCTCATCAAAAGACTGCGGGCGGTAGGCGCGGTAGAGGGTCGTGCTAGTTTTCTCCTTTTGCATGGTGGGAGTATATCAAAAAGTAGAGAACGGACGCCATACGGCGTCCACTGAGTCTCAGTGAGCCGCGCGCTTTTCATAACGCGCACCCAACCATGTCAGTGTGGTCCCTTGTGTCAGATCCGGAAATTTATTTTTGGCGTCCCTTAAACGCCTTCCCCAAGGTAGTTGGCCGCCTGCATCAAATACGATATGTACTCCCGCAATCACGGACCGAACTGCGGTGGTATTGACCCGTAAGCGCTGGGCCACCATCTCGGGAGTAATCGACTTATTTTCTCGACGCAGTCCAGCAACAACCTGAAAGATTGTACTGGGAGAGACATTTGATGCTGCATATCTGCGCATGATCATCACCTCTCGTGTTCATCTGAATTACAGATTAGTAACTTCTCGCAGAATAGCAAGCGCCTGAAGTGAATTGTTGGTATCCATCAATCGCATACGCACATCTTTCGCGCCGTCCCAGCCAGAGATGTACGCTTTGAAGTGCTTTTTCATAGTGGCAAACGAGGAGCGAGATGAAAGCTTGCTTTCATTTCGTCCGAGTGATGACGATATATCGGGGTCCTTCTCCGATATAGTGGCGAAGTTGGAGACGTCTCTGAGCAGCTCGTCAAAAAGCTGTATGTGCTCGGCAAGCGCCTCCACGCGCTCACTCGGCGTGGGAATGTGCTCGGAGAAAAGCCACGGGTTGCCGAAGATCGCGCGGCCGAGCATCGCGCCGTCGGCACCTGTCGCCGCGACTTTCTCGCGCGCATCTGCAATACTTTTCAGGTCGCCGTTGCCGATGATGAGCGTGTCGACGCCCATGCTGTCTCGTATACCCACGACCTCCTTCACATACTCCCAGCGCGCAGGCACTTCAGACATTTCATTGCGCGTACGGGCGTGGATCGCAAGCGCGGCAATTCCCTCTTCGAGGAGGTTGGGTATCCAGATCGGGATCTCGTTGCTCGCGTAGCCGATGCGCGTCTTGACCGAGACTGGTAAGTCACCTGCGCCGCGTTTGGCCGCCTTGA
This sequence comes from Candidatus Kaiserbacteria bacterium, assembly GCA_963767115.1. GTDB lineage: Bacteria > Patescibacteriota > Minisyncoccia > Phycocordibacterales > UBA2100 > UBA10103. Next base: position 2,565 of record CAVYCR010000012.1, read on the forward strand.
TAATTTCTTTGGCAAGCGCCGGATGCTTGATCATCGCTGAGCCGCACAAGCCTTTCTCTATCGCGCGGTCGGGGCAACCCATGTTGATGTCGATGCCGTCGAAACCGAGATCTGCGGCCATACGCGCCGCCGCTTCCATATGCTCGGGCTTCGCGCTGAAGAGTTGCGCCACGATCGGGTGCTCTGCCCCGGAGAATGAGAGTTTCTTCAGGAGCTTCGCACGGCCCCCCTCGGGCGCGAGCACGAGACCGTCGGCTGAGGTGAACTCGGTGTAGAAGACATCGGGCTTGCCATGGCGCGCGATAAGCTGCCGGAAGGCAGCGTCAGTGACGTCTTCGAGCGGTGCGAGTGCAAAAAAGGGCCGCCGCAACTCCTTCCAAAAGTTCTTCATGCGCGCACGATATCACAAGTGAACGCAAATAGTGATGTCCGACATCACTATATTGGCTCTATTACGAGTGGATTTGGGATTCGTTCTGATCCTGGAGTTTGTAGTAGACACGGTCGCCGAAGCGCAGATCGATATATTCGAGCTGGCTTTGCTCTCCACTCAGAGCACTCGAGGCGAGCACGAGCTGCAGGTCTTGCACAAGTTGTTGCGGATCTTCTCCAAAAGCGACCTTGATATAGAAGCCTTGTTGCAAGGGGACGTCAAAACTGTTGGCACTCTCCACTGTGGCGCCGGTCGGCCCAAAACCGTCTGACTCCAGTAGTTGTAGAAGCGCATACATGCCCGCTACATGTGCTCCCGCAAAGGTTTCCCCTATCGGGTTCATCGAGCTCGACGGGGGATTGCTAGTATCGCTATATGAAGGAGCCGCAGGTGTCGAAGTGGCATCAGTGGATGTCGCCATATCGGTGCTTGTAGAAGCGTCTGAAAGCGCTCCAAGCGGACCATAAAAGACGTACTCACCGAGCGTCTGTGCAAGTGTTGGTGTACTAGAAGAAGCAGTAGCAGATGTGGAAGTCGAGGTCGATGTCGGAACCGCACTCGGAGGTATTGTCGCGGGAGCAAATATGAAACCGGTATCATCCATTTGATAACAATTGACTTGGGTCTGGTCTGAGCACCAGAGCGCGAGCGGTTGTCGTTCTATCACCGTCACCACGAGATCAGTCGAGAGTCCTGAGGTACGGCTGAGCTGTACGGAGCGGATGCGTGGAAAGTTGGCAATGAGCGCCGCCTCAATCGCCGTACCGTTATATGCAAAGATGTTTTCCGGTGAGATGAAAGGATGCTCGCCGGTATTGAGCTCTGATTCGACATACGCCTGTATCTGCGAAGGGTCGACCTCTTGCGCGCCCACGACCGTGATGGTCTCTATAGAATACCGCGGCAAATAAGACGCCCAATGCACACCGTACACAGCGGCTGCGAGAAGTACGATCAGGATCGACACGACGACGAGCCTCGTACGTTGCCTTCGCACACGCACGGGCGAGACACGCTTGCCGGAGAGCGGCAATGTCTGCTGCGCGGCGCGCGGAGTATCCTTTGGCACACTCTCCTTCGCACGCTGCGCCTCTCTTTTACGAAGATCAATTACGTTTTTGGATGACATCCTTTCCCATATATGTCCGGAGCGCCTCCGGAATTTCAATCGAGCCGTCGCCCCGCTGGTAGTTTTCTATGATGGAAACGAGAATGCGCGGCGTCGGGATCGCGGTTGAGTTGAGTGAATGAGCGAAACGCATCGTGCCGCCATCATCGCGATAGCGGATATTGAGCCGACGCGTCTGGAAATCGTGGAAGTACGAGGCTGAGGATATCTCACGATACGTCTTCTCGCCTGGTACCCAGAGTTCGACATCGTACTTTTTGACCTGGCCGAGACCGATATCACCGCCGCAATTCAAAACGGTATGATAAGGAATATTGAGCGACTCGATGAACTCTTCCGTGTTGCGGTTGAGCCATTCGTGCCACTTGACCGATTCTTCGTGCGACGCCTCGCACAAGATTACCTGCTCCCATTTGTAGAATTCGTGAACACGTATCATACCGCGCGTATCCTTGCCGTGCGCGCCTGCTTCTCTGCGGAAGCAAGGCGAAAAGGCGAGAAATTTGTGCGGCAAATCTTTCTTCTCAAGTATTTCCTCCATGTAATAACCCATCGTCGCAACCTCCGCGGTGCCGGCGAGATACTCGCCGTCCTGGGTCTTGTACAAATCTTCTTCACTCTGCGGTAGGTAGCCGGTGCCGATGAACGGTTCGCGACGCAGGAGCGAAGGCACAATCATTGGAGTGAAATCTTTCTTTAGGAAAAAGTCCTGCGCATAATGCCAGATCGCCCAGCTCAGGCGCGCGCCATCATTCTTCAGGAAATAACCTCGGAAACCTGCAACCTTTGCACCACGCTCAAAATCCGCCATGTCATGTGCAAGCATGAGATCGATATGGCTCCTCGGCTCGAAGTCAAACTTCGGGATCGTCCCCCACGTCTTTATTTCTTGGTTGTCGGCGTCAGAGTCACCATCCGGCACGGAGATGTCCGGGACGTTGGGTACGCGCACCATGAGCTCGCGCCACTCTTTGAGGATGGCCTGGAGCGATTCTTCTTCGAGCTTCATAGTCTCTTTGAGACCTTGCATGCGCGCAATGATCTCCTGTCGCTCTCCGTCAGTCTGCGCGGAGGAAATCGCGTTTGACGCGGCGTTCTGCTCAGCGCGCTTGGTATCGAGCGAGAGCTGGAGCTCGCGGCGCTTGTCGTCGACTTCCAAGAGACGGTCGATGTCGATCTCGATGTGCTTCTTCTTGGCACCGGCCTTCACTATTTCCTTGTTGTCGCGGATGAATTTGATGTCGAGCATGGTGAAAAGCTTTCAGGTTTCAGCTTTCGGCTTTCAGGAATTCAAGTATTTCAGTTTTCCTGACAGCTGACAGCTGAAAGCTGATAGCTACGCTGTATACTACTATATATGCAACGGGGTCTCAAACTGCCACTCAGTGTTATTGCCGCGGCAAACTTTCCGCCGCTTCTCAGAGAGATCCCTGACCCGCCGGAGCAATTGTACGTACGCGGCGAGCTGCCGAGCACTGATCGCATATGGCTCGCGGTGGTCGGGAGCCGCGCGTGCACGAGCTACGGCAAGCAGGCACTTACGCATCTCTTAGAAGGTTTGCGCGGGTATCCGGTGGTGATCGTCTCGGGCCTCGCCTATGGTATCGACGCGCTCGCGCATCGCGCCGCCCTCGACAACGACCTGCCAACGGTCGCCGTGCCAGGCTCAGGACTCAACTGGGACATTCTGTATCCAAGGGCCAACACGAAACTGGCAAAAGAAATATTGGAGAGCGGCGGCGCACTCCTCTCCGAGCTCGACCCGGATCAGACTGCGATGGACTGGACCTTCCCCCAGCGCAATAGGATCATGGCCGGCCTCTGCCAAGCCACACTTATGGTCGAGGCCAAGGAAAAATCCGGCAGCTTGATCACGGCGAAGCTCGCGACCGACTACAACCGCGATCTCCTTGTAGTACCTGGATCGATATTTAGTGCAGAGAGTCGCGGTACGCACCAATTCCTGCGGCTCGGTGCTACAGCGATCACTTCGCAAGCGGATCTCTTGCAGGCGCTCGGCTTCTCGCCGCGCGAGCGGGATTATACAGAAGCCGATCTCTCTGAAGACGAAGTACGAGTACTTGAGATCATCGGCTCGCCCACTTCGCGTGATGAATTGCTTGAGACGCTCGGCATGCCGACGAGCGAGGCCAATGTCTTGCTCTCGGCGATGGAGATCAAGGGCTTGATAGTAGAAGAGCTCGGCGTGGTGCGGGCCAAATGATATCCACTTGCGCATCCGCGAGAGGCAGGTATTGTGCCGATAGACCATAATAGAGTGAAAGGGTTAGCCATGTCTTGGACTGAAGAACGTATCGAGGTGCTCTCGAGACTCTGGCTGGAGGGGAAAAGTGCATCGCAAATCTCCTACGCGCTCGGCGCAGATCTTACTCGAAATGCCGTGATCGGGAAGGTACATCGGCTTGGATTAGCTGGGCGTGTAAAGCCTGTCGACGTCCCGATCCCAGCTCCAGAAACGCCAAGCGCTTCGCCACCACATCACCGTATCGCTGCATGTGCAGCCGCGGCCGCACCGGCTGTCGCGATTGTCGCCACGACAATTACAGAGGCAACGACAGTGGACACTGCGCCGACAATCACTGCCACGCTCGTCGATGCGAAGCCTGCAGCAATACCTCAGCCTGCGGGTGCGCCTCAGGAGATCGTCGTGCCACGCTCCATCAGAGTCACGATCATCGAACTGCGCGAGAGCATGTGCAGGTGGCCGCTTGGAGATCCGGGCTCCGACGCATTTAGATACTGCGGATCTCAAGCGCATATCGGAACTCCGTATTGCCCGTATCACGGCACGCTCGCATACCAGCCTCGACAGGATCGACGACGGGAACGCGAGCGAGATCGCCGACCACTTCTTGCTCTTGCACGATAAGGAACCTCCAAAAACGCGCAGAAATTCTGCGCGTTTTTTCATACTACAGATCGTGACTTAGGTTTTCGCGGATTTGACTATGCTAAGCTACTGATGTATCAATTCGATCTTATGAAACTCGTCATAGTAGAATCGCCCGCCAAGGCAAAGACGATCGAGAAATATCTCGGGAGCGGTTTTACCGTGCGCGCTTCAGTCGGCCACATCCGCGACCTGCCCAAGAGCAACAAAGACGCGGTCGATATCGAGAACGATTTCAAGCCCAACTATCAGATAGTGAAGGAGAAGCAGAAGGTCATCAATGAACTCAAAGACGTCGCGGCTCAATCCGACGAAGTGATCCTCGCGACAGACCCCGACCGCGAAGGCGAAGCGATCGCGTGGCATCTCGCGCAGGCGATCGGCCTCAAGAAGCCCAAACGCATCGTCTTCCACGAGATCACCGAGCACGCGGTGCAAGAAGCTCTGGCGCATCCGCGCCATATCGACGAAGATCTGCGCAAGGCGCAAGAGGCTCGCCGCGTGTTGGACCGACTTTTCGGCTATGACCTCTCCGGCTTGGTTTGGAAGAAGGTGCGCTACGGCCTCTCCGCGGGCCGCGTACAATCCCCTGCGCTCCGTATCATTATGGAGCGCGAGCGCGAGATCCGCGCGTTTATCCCTGAGAAATTCTGGGTCGTGAGCGTTGACCTAAAGAGCAAGAAGGGCGAGCAGTTTACCGCGACCTGCGTCGAGGAGCCGAAGACCGAAGAAAGCGCAAACGATATTTTGAAAATCGCCGAGAAAGGTCCGTGGAGCGTGAAGTCCGTCGACGAGAGCGAGCAGGCTCGTTCGCCCAAAGCACCCTTTACCACTTCGACGCTGCAGCAGACCGCTTCGACGCGCCTCGGCTTCTCGCCTTCGCGCACGATGGGCGTCGCGCAGAAGCTCTACGAGTCGGGCTACATCACCTACATGCGCACCGACAGCACCAACCTCGGTAAAGACGCGCAAGATGCGCTCATCGCGACAGTGAAGAGCGATTACGGCGACAAGTATGCGGAAGCCCGCACCTACAAGACCAAGAGCAAGAACGCGCAGGAAGCGCACGAAGCGGTGCGCCCGACCGACCCGCACAAGTACAACCTCGGACACAACGAGGAACAAAAGAAGCTCTACGAGCTCATCCGCGCGCGCGCGCTTGCTCGCCAGATGACGGATGCGCGAGATCATGCGCACGCAGACTCGTCACGCATGTCGCTGGCACATCAATGCCTGATTTTGCGGCCAACGGCTCGCGCGTCGTCTTCGACGGCTGGCTCGAGGCCGACCCGGCCGCGCGCGGCGAAGAAGACGAATTGCCGAAAGTGAAAGCTGCAGATCCGCTCACCTCGTCGAAGCGCACTCTGAGGGCAAGGAGACACAGCCGCCTTCGCGCTACACCGAAGCCGGACTCGTCAAAGAGCTCGAGAAGCGCGGCATCGGCCGACCGTCGACCTACGCCTCGATCATGAAGACGCTCGACGACCGCGGCTATGTCGAGAAGCAGGGCCGCACACTTCTGCCGACCGCGACCGGCGACGTCGTCTCGACATTCATCGAGAACAATTTCGGCGATTACATTTCCGACACCTTTACCGCCGAGATGGAAGACGAGCTCGACGAGATCGCCGAAGGCAAGCGCGAATACGCGAAGACCCTGAAGGAATTTTACGGTCCGTTCACAAAGCAGTGAAGAGCAAGGACAAGATCCCGAAGATCACCACGATGGGCGAAGCGCCCGAAGGAATTCCCCTGCCCCGTCTGCGAGGGCCCAATGGAATACAAACTCTCCAAGAACGGCCGCTTCATGAGCTGCAAGCGCTTCCCTGATTGCATCGGTGCGCGTCGCGAAGACGGCAGCGAGATCCCGCCGCCGAAGATGCTCGATGAGCTGTGCCCGCTCGACGGTGGCAGGCTCATGGAACGCGAAGGCCGCTTCGGACGATTCATCGCCTGCTCCAACTACCCGAAGTGCAAGTTCGTGAAGCAGGACCCTGCAGAGGAAGCAAAGACCAAGACCGGTGTGAGCTGCCCCGTCTGCGGCAAGGGTGAGATGGTGCAGCGCCGCGGGCGATTCGGCATCTTTTACTCGTGCTCAAACTATCCTGACTGCAAAAACGCGATCAAAGCAAAACCGACCGGCAACATCTGCACCATCTGCGGCTCGCTCATGATGGAAGGCACAAAAACGATACCGGAACGTTGCTCAAACAAAACTTGTCCTAACCACAACCCGCATAAGTTGGACAAGAAGTAGCAATCCCGACGGTTGATGTCATGTAGCAAACCTCTTTTTTGAGGAGTACTATTGTCGGATGTCCGTACACGCGCGACCGCTCAAGGAAATCATCGACGAGATGTCGAGCAAGAGTGCCGAGGATATCGCGCTCGATCTCCAGCGCGTACGAATTCTCTGAGAAGGCGCATACGGGTACCTTGCGGTATTCGGGCGATCCGTACTTCGTGCACCCCGCGGAGGTCGCGTGGTACCTCGCGCGCGCAGGTCTCGATGCGCAGACGATCAGCGCGGGGCTTCTGCACGACGTGATCGAAGACGCCAACGTGAAGCCCGAAGAGATACGCGAGCTCTTCGGCGAAGACGTGCTCTCGCTCGTGCAGGGCGTGACCAAGCTCGGCACGCTTCGCTACCGCGGACTTGAGCGGCACACCGAATCGCTCCGCAAATTGTTCGCCGCAACCGCCAAAGACATCCGCGTCCTCATCATCAAGCTCATGGACCGCCTGCACAACGCGCGCACGCTCGAGCACGTACCAAAAGTCGAGAAGCGCACGAGGATCGCGCTGGAGACGCTTGAGATCTATGCGCCGATTGCCGACAGGCTCGGCATGAGCGTCTTGAAGCAGGAACTCGAGGACGCGGCGTTTCGCTTCGCGATGCCCAAAGAATACGAGAAGACGCGCGAGCTTCTCAAGGAGCGCAAGAACGAAAACGACAAGCGTCTCGAGAAGATGGAAAAGATCTCAAGCGCGAGCTTGCCGAAGCCGGCATCAGAGAGTTCCGCACCGAAGCGCGCGTGAAAGGCGTGTATTCAGCTCTTCCGCAAGCTCGAGCGCAAGAAATGGGACATCGATACGATCTATGACATCCTCGCACTGCGCATCATCTTCCCCACTGTCGCGGACTGCTATAGCGCGCTCGGCATCATCCACGCCCACTGGCGCCCCGTGCCTGGGAAGATCAAGGATTACATCGCCTTCCCGAAGCCCAACGGGTATCAATCGATCCACACTACCGTCTACACCGGCGATGGCGGCGCGCTCGAAATGCAACTGCGCACCGAGGCACAACATCGCGAGTCGCTCTACGGCATCGCTTCGCATCTTACCTACAAGGAGATTCAGCACGGCGCGGGCAAACGCACCAGCCTCGAATGGGTACGGCAATTCTTCCCTATCTTGAGCCGCGGCTCCAAAATCCCCGAGATAGACGGCGCACCCAAGGGAGCAAGCGTCCCTGACTGGGTGAAGCAGCTCGCGCATACCGACCACCATACAGGCGAATCAGAAGATTATCTCGACACACTGAAGAGTGACTTCTTCAGTCATCGTGTCTTCGTCTTCACGCCCAAGGGCGACGTCATCGATTTGCCACTCGAGGCGACGCCGATCGATTTTGCCTACGCCGTGCATTCTGATCTGGGCAACAAGATGTCGGGCGTGCGCGTCAACGGCAAGATGGTCGCGATCGATACGCACCTCAACAACGGCGACATGGTCGAGGTGGTGACGAAATCAAACGCGAAGCCATCGTGGAAATGGCATGAGATCGCGAAGACAAGTGTCGCCAAGAAACACATCAGGACCGCGCTCGCGCTCTCTGAAGGGAGAAAGAAGTAGCGAGACGCCGCTCTGGCCGAAGGGTTTTGCGAACCTCGCGCAGCGGATAGCACATTCCCACGTCATACAGTAGTTGAAAACAAAAACCGCCCAGCAGGGCGCTTTTTGTTTTGAGGGTTGTACCGCCGGCTATCGCGGCATGTTCGCAAAACCCTTCGGCCAGAGCGGCGCACTACACGCTGAAGTTGGAGATGGAATACAGATCTTGATCTTCGGCCTCACGCGGGACTACAGTCTCGGGCGCAGGCATTTCTTCTGGCGTTTCTACAACGACGGGTTCGGCAGCGACAGTATCGGACGAGCTTGCTTGCGGGTCAGCTTGCACGGAGTGCGGGTCAGCTTGCACGGAGTGCGGACCGGTTTGCACGGAGTGCGGATCAGCCTGCGCGAAGCGAGGATCCGTAAGCGCATCACAAATCGCAGTCAGGTCTTCGGGCGAGAAGAAATCGATAAGGAGTTTGCCGCCGGTGTCTTTCTTCTCGATACGCACGCGGGTACCCAAGCGCTCCGACAACTGTTTCTCGAGGTGCATGATATCCGGCGAGACGAGCGATTGCTTGCGCACGCGCTCGAGCGCGGCACGGCGCGCGATCGCCTCCGCATCTCGCACCGTGAGCCTTCGCGCGATTATTTCTTTGAAGAGCGTCAGCTGCTCGGCAGCCTTATCGGCAAGCATGAGAAGCGGGCGCGTATGACCCTCGCTGATCTGCCCGCCACGCAGTGCTTCGCGCATTTCCTCCGGCAGCGCGAGGATGCGCAATGTATTAGAAACGTATTCGCGGCTCTTACCGACACGCTGACCGACCTCGGTGTGTTTGAGGTTGAACTCATTGACCAGTCGACTGAAGGCCTCTGCGCGATCGATCGCGTTGAGATCCTCGCGCTGAAGATTCTCGATGATCGCGAGCTCAAGCTTCATGCGGTCACTGTCTTCTGAAGTGCGGATGACGACCGGCACAGCGGAAAGTCCCGCGATCTTCGAGGCGCGGAGCCTTCGCTCGCCCGAGATCAGTTCGTATTCGACGAAAATCCCCTCGCCCGGCCGTTCGATTTCTTTGCGCGTCACTGTAAGCGGCTGCAAGACACCGTATTGGCGGATCGACTCCGCGAGCGATGCGAGTGCTGTCTCGTCGAAAACGCGGCGCGGTTGATATGGGTTGGGCTTGATCCTGTCTGTCTCGACCCAAAATATCGAATCACCTTGATACCCGCTCGCCATATGCACGAGAGTATACCATGCAGATTTTAATTAGTGCCGGGAGCGGGAATCGAACCCGCACATCTTGCGATACACGATTTTGAGTCGTGCGCGTCTACCAATTCCGCCATCCCGGCAATACGGCAGAAGTGTAGCATAAAGCATGCGCGCTTGACATGACGAGGCAGATGCTTTAAACATCCGGGCCGTTAACCCACGCTTCATGGCCAATACGTACAATACGCCACAGAGGTCGACTAGGAATTACTAGGGAAATTTATTGGCTTATATAAAAATACTATGGCAAATAATACAAACAACAACCGCAAGAATAATACCAATGATACAAGCGAGAGTGGGTTCACTTCGACTGATCAAGATCAGCAGCGCGATATTGCTGCCAAGAGTGGTCACTCACAGAGCAAAGATAGCCATGATGGCGACGATTCGACCAAAAAGTCTACCGACAGCAACGACATGGAAATGTAAGCACAGCCTCCGAACGAAAACGCCACCTCTACGGTGGCGTTTTCATTTGTATAAATATGTGTTATAATAGAGAGAATGCTTCCGTTCGTTTTTACCTTTTATCGTTTTGGGCGCAGTATCCTCTCGGCCCTCAAAGACCCTGACTTTGAGGCACTTTTTACGTTGCTCGTGATACTGCTCGTCTCTGGTACGCTCTTTTATCACAGCGTAGAAGGGTGGGGTTATCTCAATTCACTCTACTTTAGCGTGATTACGCTCACGACCGTCGGCTATGGCGACTTCGCCCCACACACCGACCTAGGCAAAATATTTACCATGATTTATCTTTTGATCGGTATCGGAGTACTCCTCGGTTTTGTAAACGTCGTGACACATCATGCGCTCCAAGACAGCAAGAACGGCACACTCCTCTCGGAGCGTCTCGGCTTGCGTAAGCGCGCAAGTGACGATGAAAAAGAAAACGCATCAGAAAAAGATTCTAACTAAGCCCGTGCAGGTGCTCGTGATCGTCGGCCCGACAGCCTCAGGCAAATCAGGGCTTGCGATACAGCTCGCGAAAGCGCTTGGCGGCGAGGTGATCTCGGCCGATTCGCGACAGGTGTATCGCGGGCTCGACATCGGCACCGGCAAGGTGACGCGTGCAGAAATGAACGGGATCCGCCACCACCTGCTCGACGTGCGTGCTCCGCGCTCTCGCTTCACCGCGGATGATTTCGTACGCCATGCTAGACGCGCCATCGCCGACATCGGGAAGCGCGGCAAGTTGCCGATCATCGCCGGCGGCACCGGTTTTTATATCGACGCGCTCATGGGTCGCATCGCTCTTGCCGACGTCGCGCCAGACATGGTGCTGCGCAAGCGCCTCGCCCAAAAAAGCGCCGCGCAGCTCTACTCGCTTCTTATAAAAAAAGACCCCGCCCGGGCAAGAAGCATGGATACGCCGAGCGAGCGCAACAACAAACTACGCCTTATCCGCGCGCTCGAGATCTCCTCCGCGCGCACCAAAGCCGCGCGTCATAAGCCGTTATCACGCAGAGGTCTGACCTCTGCAAAAGAACGCGCAGAGGTCAGACCTCTGCGGCTTTCCTACGAGGCGCTGTGGATCGGGATCATGCCCGACACTGCTTCGCTTGACCTCAAGATCAAGAAGCGCCTGAGCGAGCGCCTCAAGCGCGGCATGATAGCCGAGGCGAAGCGGCTTCATATGCAAGGACTTTCATACAAGCGCATGATCGAACTCGGGCTCGAATACCGCTACCTCGCATACTTCTTGCAGAAGAAGATCTCGCGACAAGAACTAGAATCTCAGCTCTATACGGCTATACGCCGCTACGCGCGCAAGCAGATAGGCTATTGGAAGCGCAACACTGACATCGAATGGTTCGAGCCGACAGCGCTACGCGAGATCCAGAAAAGGATACACAAATGGTATCTGCAGTGAGGTTTTTGGACAGGTCCTAAGAAACCTCGCGCGGATTCGGCTGAAGGATGCTCACACGGTTGCCTTCGGTGTCTTCTATCGAGACCCAGAGGCCGATGCCCGGGATCATCGTTGGCTCCATGGTGTGCGTGCCATCAGGGTTCATCGAACCAAGTATTTTCCCGCCATTATCCTGCACCGCTTTCACGGCCGCGGCGATGTCAGGCACCGCGATCACGACCGACGGCGCATGCGAGGACGGGTTGTCGGTCTTCTGATAAAAGCCGCCGTTGATAGAGCCCGGCTTCTGTATCATCCCGTGCTCGTCGGTCTCGGCAGTCTGGGCCACGACGTAGTTGCCCATTTCAGCGCCAAGCTGCTGCATTTTCCAGGCGAATACGCTTTCATAAAATTTCTTCATGCGCTCGCGGTCGAGATACCCCATTTCGAAATGTGTTACCGGGTTCATATGATTAGATTATATATTTATATGCAATGAGTATACAGGATTTTTATTTCCCTTTCTCCAGGTCCAGCACTTCATCGATCCGGATCTGCGCCACGAACTCCGGCACGTGCGAGACCAAGATCATCGTCCCCTGATACTCAGAGAGCGCCTTGGCGATCACCGGCAGATGGCGGAAGTTGATGTGGTTGGTCGGCTCGTCGAGGATGAGAAGACCCGGCGCTTCAAGCACGAGCCGTGCAAAAGCTACGAGCCCTTTCTGACCTTCAGACAAATTCCCGATCTTCGTATGTACCGTGTCGGCTCCGATGAGAAATGCCGCCGCAGTCGCGCGCATCGTCTGCTCGATCGCTTTCGGCATGGCCGAGAGTAGCGACTCTGCCACCGTGTCGTCGAAGTTGAGCGTGGAGAAATCCTGTCGATAATAGCCGATCTTCACTCCTTGCATGATCGTCGTGCCCTCCGCGGCGTTCTTTGCAATGGCTTCGAGTAAGGTCGATTTGCCGATGCCGTTCGGGCCTTTCAAGAGCAGGTGCTTGCCGCGCTTCAGAGAGACATTGGTCTTGTGGATCACGGGCTTGCCGTTCCTTATTGTTTTATAAGAGTTGATATGCACGATCTCGCCCACCAAGTGCTGCGCAGGGATCGTGAAGGGCTTGATGGTCTTGTCTTCCTTGCGCACGTCCACCTTGCTCTCTTCCATCTCCTCGACTTCGTCGCGCATCTTCTTGGCGACGAGGCGCATCTTGCCGCCCTTGTGCGCGAAGAAGTTGATCTTGTCTTTGTTGGCCTGAATCTTCTTCGCGAGCTGCGCGTTCTTGGTGTTTTCGCGCTCGATACGTGCGGTAATTTCTTCCAAGACGTCGTTGTAGTTGCCGGCGTACTGCTCGACCTTCTTGGTCATTACGTCGAGATAGAATACGCCGTCGCTAAAAGCGTTGAGGAATTCCGCATCGTGTGAGATGACGAGCACGGACTTGTCGTAGGACTTCAAATATTCGGTGAGGTGCTCGATGCCTGAGACATCGAGGTTGTTGGTCGGCTCGTCGAGCAGCAGCAGATCGGGGTCTTGGATCAAGGCCGAGGCAAGCAGCAGGCGCGCCTGCTGGCCGCCGGAGAAAGACCTCACCACGCGGTCGTGTATCTTCTCATGGCCCTTGAGGTTGACGATCTCGAGCACTTCGTCGATGCGCGGGTCGATATCGTACACCTTGCGGTCGAAGCATTTCTGGAAAAAATCGCGCACTGTGAGATCGAGCTCGCCGCGCGGGATCACCTGCCGTGCGATCGCTATCGTTAAGCCTTGCGCAAGTACGACCTTCCCCTCTTCGGGGCTATGGAGTGCAGTAATGAGGCCAAATATCGTGGACTTGCCAGCGCCATTCTGACCCATGATAGTGATCTTGGTGCCGCGGCGCACATTGAAGGAAACCTCGTCGAGGATTTTCTTTTGCGGACCGTATTCGAAGGACACATGCTCGAACCGGACTATCGTCTCGTCTTTGGCCATCGCTGTACCGTACCCCATTGAGAGCGATGTTCCAAACTCTGCGGGCGATGAGGGAATCGGTTACACATAAATTTCTGCTGAAATTTTGCGCGACCCCACCTCGCAGCCAAGCTGCTCCGGCCTTCGATTCCCCCCTCGTCCCGCAAAAATAAGATGCGGGCACTCCTTATTTTGGCGGGCCGTCAGCAGCTCGAATTTTTACAGCCAGGCATTGTAAGGATTTTCTTGCAACTTTTCGAGTGACGCAACAGACCCTCGACAGCAGGGCTTGTTTTATAAAATCAATGCAAAAGCGTGTTTCGAATTCGCTTGATCGTCCTTTGAATACCTTCCTGATTATTCTTACCGATAAAATAGGGCAAATCTAGTATCGGGAGGATTTTTCTCCGCAGATTCACTTTTTCCTTAAGCGAGTCCCTTGCCCCATATTCCTCTAAGGCAGAATCGAGCACATCTTCTTCGTTGATACCGATAAAATCTTTTGATCGATCATAGTAGCCAATATCTCCAAAATCAATTATGCCAAGCTGCCCATTCATTCCATAGATAATATTCCAGTATCCTAAATCACCATGACAAAAGCCCCTGTCCATCCCGAGCCTAAGGATTTCACTGGGGTAATGCTCGAAAAAGAGTGACGCTATTTCTTCTTGTTCAGCTGGTGAAAAATTCTTCTCAATTTCAACTAAAGAAAGCTGGTATTTACTCTTAAATTGTTCAATTTCCTTCTCAAGGGTCATAAACGGAGCCTCAGTAAGATTGAGTTCGTGGAGTTGTTTAAGAAATCCTCCAATCCGACGACCTATTAACTTTCGATCAGCTTCGGTTAGATTTTCTATCGACAATTCAAGCCTATCTCCCATGATGCCTTCGTAGCCGAAGTAGTCGAGATAAGGGTGCTCCCATTTAACATTAGGAATGGCGATTTCAGTTTCAATCTGTGAGGCAAGTTTGTAGGCGGCAACTTCCAACTTGTACTGTTCTTTGATTTCTTCAGATCGAGGAAACTTAAAAACGAATTCACCCGAGTTAATTATATATACGCGACTATCCCAACCAATATCATTTACGACTATGCCTTTGTCATCATTTAATTGGAGTAAATCTAAAATCACCCTCTTTTCTTGCTCTATTGGCTCTTTGTCTGCTATTTGTGACATCATACCTTCATTTTATCCTAAAAAGGATACGATAGCCCTCGTCATACCTCCGATACTTTTTTCTTAAGGCGGGCGATGAGGGAATCGAACCCCCGATAGCGGTTTTGGAGACCGCAGTTATGCCATTTAACTAATCGCCCAAAACAGCTTGTAGCCGTTAGCTTGTAGCTTATAGTTAAAATGCAAAAAATCCAACATTTTGAGTGGCTTTTCTACAAGCTACCAGCTATCAAGCTAAAAGCTATGTTATTTCTTCGTCTCCTTGAAGACGACGTGCTTGCGGAGCTTCTTGCTGTACTTCTTGAGAGTGACCTTGCGCTCGACGAGCTTCCTGTTCTTGCGCGTCCAATACACCTCGCCAGTGGGCGCGTGCTTGAGCATTATCAATTGATCCTGCGACATAGTGTGTCAACTATAGCTGAAAAGGTACGATAAGTCAAAACACGAGCAGTCTCTTAGAGGTTGCAGACCGACCCCCAGGGTATGAGCGGCGCCCCCACGAGCGTCCGCATGACCGTGTCGACGACCAAGTACGCTGCCAAGATCACGACGAGCCCGATCACGACATTGCCGAAGACTTGCTTGGCTTTCTTGAATTTGCCCGCGTCTCCCCCCGCCGTAGCGCTCAAGAAGCCTGCGTAGACGAAGGCGATCGCGGAGAAGAAGACGGCCAGATAGATGGCGTCGGTCAGCATGTTTTGGGCAAACTGCGCGATGTCGCAGATCGATGCACAACCGCCGGCGTTGTTGCAATCACTCGGCACGATCTGTACCAAACCTGCGGCGGAGGCGAGTGCAGGGGCCGAGACGATGACCGTCATCGCTATAGTCATGAGCCACAGGCGCCACATATGATGAATATTGTATCACGCGGCAAAATGCGGCATACTAACACCACTGCGTCGGTGGCGGAGCGGTCAATCGCACTTGGCTGTAAACCAAGCGACTTCGGTCTACGGGGGTTCGAATCCCTCCCGGCGCACAAAAAGCCAAAGCCAGAGCATGTCTCTGGCTTTGTGCGTTTTTGTAGCGTCCGGAGGGATTCGAAAGCCGCAGCCGAAGCCCCGCACAGTAGTGCGGGCGGCGAGGCGGGGTCGCGAAAAAATACTTGCGGCGGCAAGTATTTTATTTGTGACCGAACCTTATGGAGCATAACAACCTCCAAGGCAGGAGATGCGACGGTACTGGTGAACATCCGACAGGCATTGTCGATGAAAGCGACTTCGACATCGACGACGAATATGACCCCGACGATGATGGTTCGTTTGACGTGCCTTGGGGTTAGGCAACACTGATCGCCTCAACGTAACCAAGCAAAGCCATGCATTCTGATTAACTGCTCAACCTAAATGCCGCTCGATCCTCTGTGGGTCGGGCGGTTCTTTTTTGCTCAGGCTAAGTTTTTATTATGCATTCGCATCACTTTGTCCCGTACAGTCCTTTGCTGATAATGCCGCAAAAGGTTGCCCCCGAGGGGCCCAAAAAAATATAACCCGTAGTTATTTTTAGATTCTTTTCTTCTTCCTGTTTTGAGCCAACAGAAGGTCGGTGTATCTCACAAAGATCATCAATGATATAATTCCGATCATAAGGTAACTGGAAATTATGATACTCTTCCTCATTCTTGGGATCCTCTTGGGCGCCGCTGCAGTGCTCTTCGCGCTGCAAAACGTCACGGTAATAACGGTGAGTTTCTTCGCGTGGCATCTGCAAGGCTCACTTGCGCTCATTCTACTGGTGTCGATCGGGGTCGGCATGATTATTTCCCTCCTCATCATTCTTCCCGAAAGTATTTCCAACTATTTCAACTTCAGGCGTCTCAAGAAAGAAAACGCGAACCTCGAAGAGGCTCTTCGCAAACAAAAAGAACTGACCGTCTTCGCGAAGCAAGCTCCGCCGACTCTATAAATAAAAAGAGGGCCAAGCAGATCATAGCGATCTGCCTGGCTGTGGCCTGCCCTATGGGCGGCCGAGAACGGTGACCTCAAGAGAGGCGACGCCATCCTGCTTCATGCCGAGGACTGTGGCGATCTGTGTCGAAACATCGAGATCCCGGTGGGTCCATTTCTCAGGACCATAATCGCGGACGACGCCAATCGTCGTTCTGCGAGTCTTTGGGTTATAGAGTCTGAGCATCGTTCCTTTGGGATATTTCCTGTTGGCGACGCAGTCCGCCTTGAACGGGCACGCATACCACGTGGTGACCATCGTCTCAGCGACAGCGGGCGCTGTAGAGATGAGACATGCCGATACCAGTGCGGAAGACAGCAGGCCCGTCGTCAAAGATGCGCTCATTCGAGACATTCGATTTTCCTTGTTGAACCCCCCGTGCGCTACCTTACTTCTTCTCTGATGAACAAGGCATGAAATGAGCACACAAAACATAATTTGACAATGGTATATAATATGCTATAATTTCGAGAGCACTAGGGAGAAGAAAATGAAAGTTGTTATGATCCTCGGAATAGTCTTGATTTTGGGGACGCCCGCGCTTGCGGATCGTGGTAGTCCTCCGACCGCCGTACCGATCATCGAGAAAGCGAAGGCGCCGACCGAAGTGCCGCTGCAACCAGTCACGGGCAAAAAGAAATGCATGCCGTACTGGGAGCTGGGCGCTAACGGCGAGTGCACACCGCCGCACTATCCCGAAGAATGAATAATCCGAACGTCGCAACGCAAAGGCCGCCCATACTTCGGGCGGCCTTTTACTTTTTATATTGTAAGGTGGCTTACGCTCGTGCTGCCGCTCGTGCGCGCACCGAGTGCGATCGCTCCGGGCCTTTGCGCACGTCGAATTTGAATTCATCCTCAATGAAATCCACCTTGACCATTCCCCCTTCGAGCACGCCGCGTGCGACCATCATGTTGGCGATTGGCGTGAGGATCTTGGTCTGGATCAGACGCTTCAAGGGGCGCGCGCCGTATTGCGGGTTGTAGCCATCTTTGGCGAGATGTTCGATCGCCGCTTCGGTGAGCGTGAGCGTGATGCGCTTCTCTTCGAGGCGCTTCGCGACGATGTCGACCTGCATGCGGACGATATCCTTGATCGCTTCCGGCGTGAGAATGTTGAAGAGAATGATCTCGTCGAGACGGTTGAGGAACTCGGGTCGGAAGAATTCTTTGAGCGAATCCGTGACCTTGTCCTTGGCCTGCTCGTAGCGGTCGCTGCTCGGTGACCGATGAGCCCGCTACCGAAGCCGAGGCCCGACATCTTGTCGATGTGTTCGGCGCCGATGTTGCTCGTCATGATGATGACGCAGTTCTTGAAGTTGACCGTGCGACCCTTGGAGTCGGTGAGGCGGCCGTTGTCGAGGACCTGCAGAAGCACGTTGAAGACTTCTGGATGCGCCTTCTCGATCTCGTCGAAGAGGATGACGGAGTACGGGCGATGGCGCACGAGCTCCGTGAGGTCGCCGCCTTCGTCGTAGCCGACATAGCCTGGCGGCGAGCCGATCATTTTGGAGACGCGAGTGCTTCTCCATGTATTCCGACATATCGACGCGGATGAGCGATTTATCGCTCGTTGAAGAGGAATTCGGCGAGCGCGCGCGTGAGCTCGGTCTTGCCGACGCCGGTCGGACCGAGGAAGAGGAACGATCCGACGGGCCTGATTGGGGTCGGAGATGCCCGCGCGCGAGCGCTTGATGGCGTCGGAGACCTTCTGGACGGCTTCGTCTTGGCCGACGATGCGCGCCTTGAGGTCGACGTCCATGCGCGAAAGTTTCTCGGCTTCTTCTTCGAGCATGCGCGAAACCGGTACGCCCGTCCAGCGCGAGACGACGCCGGCGATATCTTCCTCGGTGATCTCTTCTTTGAGGACGCGGCGCGTCTGCTGGAGCTTCTTGAGACGTTTCATCGCAGCTTCGATGTCGCGTTCGAGCGCCGGGATCGTGCCGTAGCGCATCTCGGCGGTCTTGGTGAGGTCGGCGATGTTCTCTGCGGCGTCGGCCTCGCGTGCGCGCTGCTTCGAGCTCGCCCTTGGCGGTCTTGATCTCGGCGAGCGTTTCTTTCTCGTTCTTCCATTTCATCTCAAGCTCGCGGGTGGAATCGCGAAGGTCGGCGACCTCGGCCTCGATTGTCTTCACACGCGTCTGTCGCTTTCTCGTCGCCTGCTTCGGCCTCTTTCTTCAGAGCTTCGCTTTCGATCTCGAGGCGCGTGATCTTGCGGTGCGCTTCTTCAAGCTGACCGGCGGCATGTTCTCAAGCGAGAGGCGCAGCGCCGAAGACGCCTCATCGATGAGGTCGATCGCCTTGTCGGGGAGGAATCGCTCGGTGATGTAGCGCGTAGAAAGTTGCACGGCTGCAACGAGCGCGTCGTCGGTGATATGCACGCCATGATAGAGCTCGTAGCGCTCCTTGAGACCGCGCAGGATCGCGATCGGCGTCTTCGACAGACGGCTCGTTGACGTAGACAGGCTGGAAACGGCGCGTGAGCGCGGCATCGTGCTCGATGTGCTTCTGATATTCTTTAAGAGTGGTCGCGCCGATGACGCGCATTTCACCACGAGCAAGCGCGGGCTTGAGCATGTTGGAAGCATCCATCGAGCCTTCTGCGGCACCGGCTCCCACGAGCGTGTGGATCTCGTCGATGAAAAGGATGATCTTGCCTTCGGAGCGTTCGACTTCTTTCATGACCGCCTTGAGACGCTCTTCGAATTCGCCGCGATATTTCGTACCGGCAATCAAGAGCCCAAGGTCGAGCTGGACGATCTCCTTGCCGCGCAAGGACTCTGGCACATCGCCGGAAGCGATGCGCTTGCAAGACCTTCGGCAACGGCGGTCTTGCCGACGCCTGCTTCGCCGATAAGGATGGGGTTGTTCTTGGTGCGACGCGAGAGGATCTGAATGACGCGCGTGATCTCGGTGTCGCGGCCAATGACCGGGTCGAGCTTGTTCTCGCGAGCGCGCTCCGTGAGTGAACGCGCGAAGCGCGAGAGCGCGCGCGGTTTGCGACGCTGCTTCCGTGTCGCCGCGGATCTTGCCCTCCTTGATATCGGTGAGTACGCGAGCGAGCGCGGTGCGGTCGATGCGGAAACGCGCGAAGAGATCCGAGGCAGGGCCCGGATGTTCGGCAATACCGAGCAAGCAAGATGCTCGGGCGAGACGAACTGATCGTTGAAAGAAGCCGCGATGCGCGGCGCAGCCTCGAAGACGCGGACGAGCTCTGGCGTGAGATAGAGTTGGAAGCTCGGAGAGACCGCGGTCGCGCCGCTCGAGCCTTCGATCATTTCGAGGACCGAATCAGTGAGATGCGCCGTGTCGATCTCGACTTGCTCGAGCATCGGCAAGACCATGACTCTCTTCTTGCATGAGAAGCGCGGCGAGCAAGATGCAGGGTCGAGACCTGGTTGTGGCCGCGCTCGACAGCAAGCTGATGCGCGCGATGGATCGCTTCCTTTGCTTTGGTCGTGTAGTTGTTGAATGGTGCCATGAGATATTTATAGGTTAGTTCCCTTCTATACTATCATCAGTATATTACTGCTCGGAGGTACCTGTTTCTTTCGCGGATTCATTAGTACTTTCCGCTATGATCGATGACGCGGGGATGAAGTCGCCGGCTCCTTGGGCGCGCGAAGCGCTCGTGCTGATGCCGATGAGCTCTCCCGCAGTGTCGATGAACGGGCTTCCGTACGTTAGATTATCACCCGAAATGTTGCTTTCTGCAAGGGCTGGCGCATGGCTATCGGCCGGGATGATCTGAGTGATGAGCCCTGAGGCAATACGAGTGCTCGCCTTGCCCGCAAAAGAGATGACATTTTCCCCGAGTGAAGGCTCTACCGCGGCGAGCGCTACAGGCGACCACTGCGAGGTCGATGTGGCAAGGCTCGAAGTGGCGGGCGAGAGAAACGCGAGCTGATTGAATGAATCACGCGTACCGACTGTGCCGGAGATACTGGTACCATCGGAGCGCAAGATCATGACCTGTGAGGTGCCGGGAATGGTGCTCATGTCTGTCACGATAGTGCCTGAGGAGTTGATCACAACACCAAGGCCGAGGAAAGTCGTACCGTCACTCGAATACAGGCGCACGAGCGAAGGCGTCACCTTGGCCACCGATTGCGCGCTCTGATCAGAAATCACCACGATGGATTTGGTGGGCAGAGGAGATGCTGCCGAAGCGACCGACGTCTTGCTCGGCGCCGCCGCCTCGTCGATCGTCTGCTCTATCACCCGGTTGACCGTCTGCGCCACTTCAGGTGTGGACTGCGACATGAGCGAGATAGTCACGATGCAGGTGGCTGTCGAAGTAATGAACGATATAAGGAGAGTCAGAAGAACCAATTGGGATCGTGAGAGTTCTTCAATATCCATGAACGAAGCATACCACTGCCTCAAACGTGCCCAAAATCAGCCGCTAGTGTACAAGCTTTCGCGAGCGCTTGAGCGGCAAGAGAGAGGTCGAGGACAGTCGTTGCGCGTCCAAATGAGAAACGCAACGTGCTTGTCGCACGCCAGTGTAGTCCCGCCTCCTTCGCCAAAGCTTCGGCGGCCACGGCAAGCGCCTTCACTACGTGTGATTCCCGCGCCTCCCCTTCGCGGCAAGCACTTTTGGTCGAGAGCGCGAAGCCCGCATGGTCGAGCGCGAGGACGACGTATTCGCTGTTGATATTCGGTACTGAAATATTGAGGATGTGCGGGAGTGAATTCCGCAGATCGGTGTTGAAAACCACAGCAGGAATGAGTGCGGCGATTTCGCGTGCGAAGTCATTGCGAAGCTCGCGCAGACGTCTTCCTTCATCAACACGCTCGAGAGCGATGATATCGAACGCTTTTGCAAAACCGGCGGCAAGCGCGACGTTTTCCGTCCCGGCACGCAATCCCCGCTCCTGCGAACCGCCAAAAGTGACCCCCGAGATATCTGCACGATCGCTCATATACAAAGCGCCGATTCCCCGCGGACCATAGAGCTTACCGGAGTCTAGTGAGAGCAGGTCGACGCCAAGCGAGCGTGGATGTGCGGCTTCGTAGAGTGGCGCTTGGCCTGCGTCGCTATGCAAGAGGATCGTCGTGCCGTATACCTTCCCATGCGCGGCAATGACCCGTGCGATCCGTGCGAGCGGCTGGATCGTCCCGATCTCGCCGTTGCCCCAGCCGATCGATACAAAAACGGTTTCTTTACGAAGCAGTCGCTCTATTTCTTCAGGCATTATCACACCGTGCGCATCGCATGGCGCAAACGTGACTTCGCCGCCGAGGCGTTCGACTTCCCCATATGCTTCGAGCACCGAAGGATGCTCGATCGCGCTCACGATCCAATGCGTGTGCGCAAGCGTGCCACGCAGCAAAAGCTGCTTACGTGCAAAACCAAGGATCGCAAGGTTGTTGCCCTCGGTACCACCGGAGGTAAAAATTATTTCCCGCGGCTTGCAGCCGAGCTGCCGTGCCACAGACTCTCGTGCACGGGTCAGTGAGACATGTGCTTCCACGCCTTCTGTATGAATCGCTCCGGGATTACCATACTCTTGAGAGGCCACCTCATACGCACGTATTGCCTCAGGCAAGACCGGTGTCGAGCCCGCATAATCGAGGTAGATACGGGTTTTTATTGCTGTGTCATCAGACATAAGCGTATTGTGTACGGAGGAGGAATTTTTTGCAAAGACCATGATTTTGAAGTATAATACTGCGATAAGGCCTATGGCTGAATACATCCGTTATGTCTCAAAAGCAATCACACTCGATAGAGCGTCCTCCCGTCGTGGTGGTGATGGGACATGTCGACCACGGCAAGTCGACGCTGCTTGACTTCATCCGCCAATCCAACACGGTCGCCAAGGAAGCCGGCGGCATCACGCAGCACGTCGCGGCATACGAAGTAGAACGCGAACGAGGTGGTTTGCACAAAAAGATAACCTTTATCGATACCCCCGGCCACGCGGCCTTCAGCGCGATCCGCGCGCGCGGCGCCAACGTCGCCGACATAGCGATCCTCGTCGTCGCAGCTGACGACGGCGTCAAGGCGCAGACGCTCGAAGCGCTCGCGCAGATCCGCGAAGCGGGCATCCCCTTCATCGTCGCGATCAACAAGATCGACAAGCCAAACGCGAGCGTCGAGCGCACGCAAGCGTCGCTCCTGGAGCAGCAGGTCTTCCTCGAAAACCTCGGCGGCGACGTGCCGTGGGCGGCAATCTCCGCGAAGGCCGGCACCGATGTCGAAGAATTGCTCGACCTGATCCTCCTCGTCGCCGAATTGAACGAGTTCAAAGCCGACCCTTCGCTAAGCGCATCCGGCTACGTCATAGAAGCGCATCGCGACCAGAAGCGCGGCATCGCAGCAACGCTCATCATCAAGAAGGAGCGCTCGAGAGCGGCATGGCAGTGCTTGCAGGAAGCGCGATCGCGCCGGTGCGCATCATGGAAGACTACGCCTCGCATACGTTGAAGTCCGCTTCTTTTTCGACACCGGTCACGCTCGTCGGCTTCGATACCCTGCCGGAAGTCGGCGCGGAATTTCAAACATTCAAGAACAAACGCGAGGCTGAAACAGCGCGCGGTGAAATCACCACAGCACGCGAGATCCCTACGGTCGGAGTATCGAGCGCGAGTCGGTACCTTCTGCCGGTCATCGTCCGCGCCGACGCAAGCGGCTCTCTCGAAGCGATCGCACACGAGATCGTGAAAATCGGCGACGAGCACGCTGGCGTCTCGATCGTACTCTCGGGCATCGGCAATATTTCGGAAAACGACGTGAAAACCGCGATGGCGGGCTCCACACAGGCGCTCCTCATCGGCTTCAACGTGACCATCGACCCCGTCGCCGAAGCACTCGCCCGCCAGCATGCGGTGCCGATCGAGACATTCGCCATCATCTACAAGCTCACCGAGCATCTTGAGGAGCGGCTCGCTGCGCTCAAGCCGAGCCGCACCGTCGAAGTGGTCTCCGGCGTCGCACGCATCCTGCGCCGCTTCAGCTCGCAGCACAACGTGCATGTGGTCGGCGGATCGGTGAGCGAAGGCATCCTTGAGGTCCACAAAGACGTGCGCATCAACCGTCGCAAGATCATGATCGGCAAGGGCGAGATCATCAACATCCAGATCAACAAGCAAAATGCCTCGAAGGTCGAGGCAGGCAACGAATTCGGCGCGCAGATAGAAGCGACCTTTGAGATCGCCGAGGGTGATACGCTCGAATACATAACGACCAAAAAAGAATAATATGGTGGGACACTCGCGCGGAATAAGTATTTTGGGGTCTTTGCATCGCGGCGGCGCGAAACAGAGTTCTTTTTCAGCAGAAAAAGAACGACCCCAAAATACCTATTCCGCGCGAGTGTCCATATAGATATGAGCCGTCGTACCAACCAATTTGGTGAGCAAATCGCGCATCTTGCTGCCGACTTTTTCGCACGCGAGAGCAATGGCACGTCTTTGATTACGGTCACCCATGCCGATATTTCGCCCGATCTCCGCAATGTTAGGATATTCTTCTCCGTGATACCCGAGAGTTACGAAGAATCCGCGCTTCATTTCGCCCGGCGCAGCCGCACCGACTTCCGCGAATACCTTAAGCATCACGCCCGCATGCAATACCTCCCCAACGTCGATTTCGAAATCGATTACGGCGAGAAAAACCGCCAGCGCGTGGATGAGCTTACCAGAAAATAAGAGCGGATTGTCTTTTGTAGACAACCCGCCTTGTTGGAATTCCTCAATCGACTGATTCGCTCAATACCGTTCTTGAATGTCCAATTTGAGGTACCCCGTGTCATTGGATGTTAGATGTTATACGATGGCGAGATTGGCGACACCTACTTTGTAAATGTCCGAAAACGGGGACGGTACAGCCCCCTTTAAAGACTCAGCTGATTGCGTGGCGCGCGACCACATCGTTTCGTATTCCTCATCAACTTCCTGATTCAGGATCGCGTCAACTTGCTGCGGTCGAAAGCCTTTTTGAAGTTTCTTGGCAGCCTCAAGGTATCCGATCACAGCTTCCTGAAGCTCAGCCTCGACAACGCGCGGGTCGTCCCCTTCGACGACGATGTTGAATTCCAAGGCAACGCCGAACCACGCATCATCTTCCCTGAAAATCATCCACCGATATGTCCCGGACGAGGTAGTGTTCATAAAAGTCACTGTATCATTTGAAATACTGACTGACAAACGATGATCCCGCGATGAAAATCGGAGTGACACGTCTCTATAATAAACTAACTAGAAGGTATTGAACGACCTTCGATATATCTATTTTCGATCTGGTTAACCAATTCTGCGTATGGAGTACTACGAATAATCTGAAACCCTTTCTCCTCAAACGATTTAAAACTTTCAGGAAGAATGTTAATGAGTCGGACAGCGTAATCGCTTTCCGGGAAGTCAGAATGTGTCAGTTTTCCAAGTCTTAGTAAATACCATGCAGCTATAAATAAGGAGCAGGGGTATTTCTTACTCTTTACGATGTAATCAGTAATCTCCTCTCGCAATTTACCTTCTATCATTAGAGCGAGAACTTGATCGCATTGCGGAATAAGTTGAGATTCTCTTATTACAACGCCAGGCTTATGTCCTTGCTCACTAAGCCAAACAATAAAGGAAACATAATCAAAAGACGGATCAGGAAACGAGTAGTCATCTACCATTACCACGAGAGACTCGTTTGATCCTCGCACATCATTCAATTGTTTGATAGAAAGTTCGTGTTCTTCACTAATCTTAGAATTTGTATAGATATGAGCATATTCAATGGAAACATCTTTCATAGAATATTTTTGTTGCAAGTTTCCAACTGATTCAAGATGTAGATATTGAATCTTGCTTGAGTGTCTTCAAGGCCTCTTCAACAGTAGTCATAAACTGCGCGGGGAAAATAATCGTCGAATTCTTCTCGGTGGCGATCTCGGCCATGGTCTGAAGCGTGCGCAGCTGAAGTGCTACAGGATGCGCAGTGATCACGTCGGCTGCTTCGCCGAGCTTGGTCGCCGCTTGGAACTCCCCTTCTGCCGCGACGATCTTGGCGCGGCGCTCGCGCTCAGCCTCCGCTTCTTTCGCCATCGCGCGCTGCATGTTGTCGGGCAGTGTGATGTCTTTGATCTCGACCGCGGTCACCTGTGTGCCCCACGGCTCGGTGTGCGAATCGATCACGTCCTTGATCTGCTCGTTGATCGTCGAAGTGTCGGAGAGGAGCTGGTCGAGGCTGAAGCGGCCGACGACGTTGCGCACCGTCGTCTGGCTGATCTGGTTGATCGCGCTCTGCACATTTTCGATAGCGATCACGGCCTTCTCCGGGTCCATGATGTGATAGTACGCGACCGCCGCGATGTCGATCGAGACATTGTCTTTCGTAATGATCTTCTGCGAAGGGATCTGCATGGTAATGGTGCGGAGCGACACACGCGTCATTGTCTGAAAAAGCGGAAAGACGAGCGTGAGCCCCGGCCCACGCACGCCGGTAAACTTGCCGAGGGAGAAGACAACGCCGCGCTCGTATTGGCGCAAAACCCTGATCGAACCGAGGATGTAGAGTGCGACGAGGCCGACGATGATCCATGTCATGAGGCAACTCTAGCACTCCCTACGCGCGATGCAATCACTGATTTTTTTGAGGCCACAGTGGGAGTTCCACGGATAATTTCCTCGCCGTCGCTCGGAAATTTCCGTGGCCGAGCTCGCCGCCCGCGCTACTGCGCGGGACCCCGGCACCACAAGAGTACTTCCATTTTTCCAATCGGAATACCGCTAAGAAAAATTGGTCGCTGCGCTTTGCAACTCCCACCCTCAAAACTGCGTTTTGAGGCCACAGTGGGAGTTGCACCCACCCAATAGCGGTTTTGCAGACCGCCGCGTTGCTACTTCGCCATATGGCCTATGTGCGTGTACTGTATCACAAAACAGCGGTATCATGCGCATGTCCGCCTCCGCCCCACGGCTTCGGCGTGACGAAGGCAGCCCTCGCTCAAGCTACGGCTTGCCGAAGCCGGGATGATGAAACTGGTAGACATAGGGGACTTAAAATCCCCAGACGCAAGTCGTGTGGGTTCGATTCCCACTCCCGGCACACATGAGATGGATTTTTCATAGGCGGTCTGTACAGACTGAGAAAAACGGCGCGCTCAGCGTGCAGACTATTCTCGGGACTACGCGGATCCTCAGCGGCTCTATCGAAAAGAGTGGTCCTGCTCTCACGAAGGTAATTGGGCTTGCTTTGAGAGAAGTCAGGGGTCGCATCCGACCAAACCCTTCTGTATTATTCATTGGTCTCGGAATGGGAGGTGGCACCTACGAGGTATATAAGCTCTTTGATGGAGCGTGCATCACCGCTATCGAGTATGATTCCGATATGATTTCTTTTGCGAAAGAATTCAAGCCGTGGCAGCCGTTTCCCGAGCCCACAATACTCTACCGGGACGCGGCCGCGGTCCTCAAGGATCTGGCGCGCGGTGCTTTTGACCTCGTCGTAGTAGATATATTTGAACTGACCGAGGCCGACGATTGGAAATCGAGCCGACCCTCTCACCTGCTACTCCAAGAAGAATTCATCGCGGATCTCAAGTGCGTGCTCAAACAAGACGGGTTGGTCGTCGTGAATGCTTTCCGCAATCCCGAGTACCTCGCGAATCTCAGTGATCATTTCCACACTGAGACCAGTCTCATCGGCGAAAATCATATCGGATATTTTTCTCACAAGCCTGAGACTGAATCATTACTATGACAGACATCGATGCTATGCCTGCAGAGTTACTGCCGCGTGAACTGTGGGGCCCGGCGGGATACCAGGAAGTCGAGATGTTTGCTCCATGGTACATGTTTGCCCGGCGTGTCGGACCGGAGAAAGAAATAGTGCGAGTCGGACTCTGGCCGGTCTGTAGCGAATGGCATTCGTCTCGGAAAGAACCTCTGAAGAATGCGGCGGGTCATCGATGGCCAGGGATGCAGATTGTTTATTGGAACAAATTTGAAGACTCTCCAGCCGAGAAGGGGTGGTCGCGAGTGACGCAGTCTCCTCGCGCCAAGATAGGATATGTAATACTCGAAGCAGAAAAGGCATATTATGCGTCATGGTCCCCGCGCATGCGGACTCATAGAAGAAACCAGTGGCTCAAACTTCTGGGCGAAGGAGTATACTCGATTGAGACAATCGACAAAGCAAGTTTTGTCAGCGCCTTTAGTACGAGTGATTCGGTCAGGAAGTTTGACGCACGTCATCGGCGCGGATATCGCAAGCTCCTTGATACATGCACCGGAGATACGGAGTTTTATGTGATGCGACGTTCAGAAGACGGCTCGATAGCCGCAGGCAGGGCCGTCGCATACAACGTACGACACAAGACCGCCGAAGCGCTCGTTTATTTTCATAATTTCCGTAAGACGGATCTGCACACGGCAGTAGGTCTGTGGGATCATCTCTATAGAGAAGCAAGCCAAAAAGGCATTCGCTATATCACTTTTGGAGAATCGTGGATGAAAGGAAGACCGGAGGCGTGGAAGGGATTCTCTGATTTCAAATCAAAGTTCGGTTTGCGGTACTTCTACCTGCCGAGTACTCTCTGCCGTATCGAGATCACCAACCCATTCCATTCCCTCTTCAAGAAATGTAATACTTATAAAAAAGATTGACGAGTGCATCTGCTACAGTACGGACCACACGTTCGTCGGTCTCAGCATGTATATCGATGCCGGGTAAGTTGTTGATCTCGAGAACGGCAGAGCGTTGTGTGTACCATGCACGTGATATGTCCTCCATAAGGACATCGACTCCGGCGCAATGTATGTCTATGTACTCAGCTATAGACTCAAATAAAGCCTTGTTTTCAGGATGCATATCATGAGTCTGATCGATCGTTTCGGCCCCCAATCGAAGGAAGGGGTATTTTTGCAGTTCAATCCTGTGCCCACGGGAAGGCACGTCTTCGTATTGCATTCCCGATTCTTTCAATACAGATAGCATCGTTTCATCTTGTGGTATTTTCCAAGTAAGCGAAACGTGGCTCTGAGATGCATGTCGAGAATCGTGAGCGTTCTTTGCTACGAGCAATTCGTGAATGCTCGATACGCCGTCCCCTACTACATGCGCGGTATCATAGCGCGCGCAGGCGATATATCTCTTGTCGATCAAAGTAACACGATACGCACGGGTCTCAGGTAAATATGTTTCTATGAGAAATCTCGGCTGATACTCGAGCGCCCGCGAGACCGCTTCTCTCAACTGCGCAACTGTCTTGATAGCGAGCGTGACGTGGCGTCCGTACGTCCCGGCGTCAGGCTTCACTACGAGTGGAAAACCAAATTGCACTGGTACTTCTCTGAGAGCTCGTTCTTTTTGCCAGAACCAATAAGCCTTCCCAGCAGCAACAGGAAATCCACCCGTCGCCAAATACTTTTTTATCGTATGCTTGCGCGCGACAAGCGCCGCCTTCGGTCCGTCGAGAAATCCCGCCGTCGGGTAGGCTTCGCAATAATATATGCGGCCCTTCCAATACAACACGACATGTTCGGTATATCTATTTCTTATCATTAGTATTTTGCAACGTAAACCTCTCTCCCGAGCAGTCTGTACAAAAAAACGTGTACGTGGTTCCAGTCGATTCAAGTCTTGTTCATCGTTCAAATCTCCACAACGAAGCATGACGACAGCACGTATGAGAAATATCGCCACGGCATTTTCTAACCAATATGGGATATGCCGGCCTCGAGGTATACAATAACTAACCAGAGAATCGATCCATGTGATGATATGAATCGAACGAGATGCTTCGCAATCAGAGCAAATGGTATCGGAGGCCATATACGCCATTATAAGCGTACCTCTCAATCCAAGATACTGATCCCCTTATCAAAGAAACAATTTCATGTAAAATGCCTCAATCCGCCCGTAGCTCAGTTGGTAGAGCAGTCGCCTCTTAAGCGAACGGTCGTTGGTTCGAATCCAACCGGGCGGACACTATAGGACTTTGCGAGTAGATTTCCTCATAATCGCTTTGGTTCATGCGGTCTTTTTGAGGTTCGAGCGCTGCGTGAATATCGCGTATCGCATCCGCGAGCCTTCGCATGGGCAAAAGCGTTTTCTCCACGTCAATGCCCACTATTCTGTCTTTCAGCGTGAGGTTCGAGCCGATCGCAAGGAAGATGCGGCGGCGCTTCTCCAAACTGCCATTCTCAAACTCCTCTTTGGCGCGGGTAACGAACTTAAATGCGCTTTCCATGTTGTTTGCCCAGCGCGTGATCCGCGCATCCGTATCGTTCAAGAGTCCAAAGCGGCGTTTTTTCTCCTTGAGCCAGTGTTCCTTCTTTTCTCGGTACTCATCCTCGCTCAACTCCTCACGAGCCCGCATATCGGAGTATCGGTCGAGCATCTGTACCGCCTCATCGTAGGATTTTTGCTGCGTGGTGCGTATACCCTCGCGCAGGTCGATCTCTTTTGCGTTTTCGTTCTCCAGCCACTTCATGCCCCATTGGTGGAAACTGTCGGGAAACTCGAACTTCATCAGCTTGTCGGTTATCTGCTCCATCAATTTCGACTCTTCGATTGAACCCTGCGTGCACGGCCCACTTTTTTTGGTGCAGTGATAGTAGATGTAGCGGTGGACGTTGCCGTTTTTCTGCGTCTTTATTTTCTCCTCGGCGGTGATCGCCAAGCCACACTCGCCGCATTTCATCGTGCCGATAAAGGCGAACGCGCGGCTTTTTGGCCGAGGTCGTCCGCGCCTGCCGAGCAATGCCTGCACTCTGTCGTACTCGTCTATCGTTATCATCGGCTCGTGTGCGCCCTGATACCAGTTGCCGCTTCCGCGCGGCCACTCAAACGAGCCGTAGTAAAACGGGTTGGTGAGCAGGTGGTAGATGTTGCTACGCGCCATCAGTCTCGACTTGCTCCTCTTGTGGGGTCGCATCCGGAGCCCCCATTCGGCCGCATTCCTCAGTCGCGACGAGAAAATGCCGTATGTGCGGCTCGCCGCGCGGAAGATCGACGCGCTCAAACTGCTTCTGATGGTTCTCTGGGAAACGAAATCACTCGAGCCGAAGAAATATGCCGCGCTCTCGGAAAAGATGGACGAAATCGGCAAGATGCTCGGCGGATGGGGCGGACAGCTTAAAAAACAAAACTCCCCCGCCAAAAAAGATAATTGACGGAGGAGAAACGGAGAGAGTAGCGGAGACGGAACACGATGCGATTGTCGAGCTTCCAGCGATCGTCGGGATTTGTCCAATCGTTGTTGAGCCACAACTTGCCGTCGTCGTTGCGCTTCACATCGAAGACGTTCGGGTTGCCATCGGAGTCGGGATTGTGCGCCGCGCCATCTATGCCACTGCCCGTCGAATACTCTCAGGGCTGAATCTAATTCGGGATCTAAAATCCACCAGCGCAACGCACCAAGTATCTTCGTTTTTTGAAGTTTCTGCATACACCACGCCGTTTCAAACCGTAATCGGAAACGTTCCGGATGTATGGATACTGGTTTCGGCAGCGGGAAACCGTAATCGCCCGCATATTCGCCTACTACCGCTCCTAAGTGTATCAAAAAGAATGAGCCCTCGGCGCGAGATGCGTCGAGGACTCGAATGCAAGGGCAAAGCCCAAAGGATCAAGTGCAGTGCAAGGGTAAAACAGCCGAAGCCGAGGATACCTTGCGGAGACGGAACACGACGCGATAGTCGAGCCCCCAGCGACCGTCGGGACTCGTCCAACCGTCGTAGAGCCACAACCTGCCGTCGTCGTTGCGCTCCACAGCGAAGACGTACGGGTGGCCAACGGAGTCGGGAATCCGTTCCATCGCAATCCACAGGACTTCGCCTTTCGGCTGATCCTTGTATTGGATTGCGAGATGCGGGCCGGTCTCAGCGGGACAGAGATCGAGGACGTGGCCGTCGAGGTTCGCTTCGCTCCACGCCGTGAGGCGCTTCACGTCGAAAAGCTCGGTGGTCGTCGGGTTCTCGGTGAAGCCGAGATCCGCCGGGCACAGGTCGATCAGCGTGATCATCTCCGGCTCGGCGAGCGTGGTGAACAGCTTGTGGTTCATCATGCTTTTGGCGTAGCCGCTGATTTCGCGGGTTGCCGTTCCGAGCTGCACGATGAGATCGTCCTTCGACACGCCGCCGATCAAGATCGGCATCGTGCGGATGAAACGACCGCGCAAGCCACTCGCAAATGGGGTGAGCTTGCCTTCGGTCATGCCCTGCAGAGTAGCGATGACACGCTCAGGATCGAGCGCGGTATCGTTCTGTAGGAAAACCTGTC
The DNA here is from genome assembly GCA_963767115.1 of Candidatus Kaiserbacteria bacterium. Taxonomy (GTDB): domain Bacteria; phylum Patescibacteriota; class Minisyncoccia; order Phycocordibacterales; family UBA2100; genus UBA10103. Next base: position 34,312 of record CAVYCR010000012.1, read on the forward strand.
GCTGCAACTCAGCGATTCTCTTTGAGATCCGGTGAGCTTGGTCGCGGTCAACAACGAACCTTTCGGTCGTCGCCATAACAACCTCCACTATGATTGCTGCTGCGAAATCGCACTTAGGCATCGCGTTTGCTTTGCCGCAGCGGAAAGAAGCTCTAACAGAGCCGCTTTCAGCTGTGGCAAATGTCTAAACCGCTGTGTGAAAGATCGAATCACGATTATACATTTGTGCGGACTCCGTGTCAACTTGCTGCGGTAATGTGTCCGGCCTCAAGCATCCCCTTAAACCTTCGACTTCGATATTCCAGTCCAAGGCACTTCCTGCAGCCGATTGCACCCGTGAACGGATGCACAAAAAGCGTTCCGGCGCGGTGAGCGCCGAGCGGACACTTGAACCAATATCGAGTACCGCCGAATTGTGTCTTTGAGGGCATCAGCTCGATTGTTAGATTGTAGAGCGCGATCTCTGTCGCGATCAGTTCCTTTTTCAGCCTCGCTTTTGCTTTGCGGAGATACGCAGAGATCGAGACGCGCTGACAGTCCTCCACCAAAATTGGTGTTCCTGAATCGTATGGGCGTGATACTTTCACGGTTTTGCAGGTGTCGCGTTGATTTGCTGGTTGCCCGCCACAAAAGCGTTCTTGGCTCTTATATTCACCTCGAGCTGCGGTTGCTTGATCTGCCTCAACATTGCGAACGACGATAAGAACTGCCTGTGCGCTCGGTCAATCTGTTTGCTCATCACTGCAAGGAGGTGGTTCTGCTCAGAGGAAGTGGAATCTCCGGGTACATAACTGTTGTACCGCTTTGAACTATCGATATATCGAACAAACGAGCCTGCGATGGTTTCAGCAAGCATTTTCTCCATGTGAGTTGAGCAGTTGTTTTCCCGTATGATCTGGGCACAGAGCTCTTTTGCCATACCGCGATATTTTTCATTAAAGCTGTCCATCAGAGCAACATGAGTCTCGACCTCAAGCGCGAACATTGCAGATAGCGCCGGTTCCTGAAGCTCCCTTTGCTCCTCATCTTTATCACGCCTACCTTTGGATTTCGGTCTTGAAAAGATCTCGCTACAGCGCTCAAGCGCGTCGCCAAGATCTCCTTTTACTTTTGAGTTTTGTAGCAGTAGCGCTTTTGCGTCTTCTGGCGTGTAGCGTTTTACGAGAGCCTTCGATTTCTGTATTGGCGTGCTTGGGCTGGGCATCTGCATAAAGTAAATCTGACGTTGTGCTGCTCATGCAACGATATCAAAAGCCGTGCAGTAAAACGGGCTCGGCTCTCCGGCGGCCTCTATAAAAATGGTTCGAGCGTCGTACAACAGGGCGGACAAGTACACAACAACGTTGCGGGGCAACGTTTTGTGACTTGTCCGGGCCGCAGCTCGTTTCGCGAGCTCGCGAAACGAGCGAGGCGGGGTCGCGGAAACTCTTTTGAGGCGACAAAAGAATTATCCGTGACGACATGAACTCTCCAAGGCGGGCCCGCGCAAATTTTCAGTAGAAAATTATGCGTGGGGACAAGATATCAAGTATACTATTCGTAAGCTGCGATGAAGGAGCGCCACATCGATAATCAAAAAGGATCACTGCGCGCGTTGCTTACGACGACCTTTCTGGCGTCGCTTCTCTTTACCACTATGACAGGCACAGCATTCGCAAGTGCTCCGCCAAGCTGGTTGCAAGCGCACCCGCCGTTCCATCTAAGAATCAGAAGAATAAGTGCTAATCAAACAATAAGTCCAAACGCTCTGACGCCACAAGGTCTCACCCCGGCGCAGATAAAAAGCATCTACAATCTTCCCTCGACGGGAGGGTCTGGAACGATCGCACTCATCGAGGCGTATGACAACCCTAATGCCGAAAGCGATTTAGGGACCTTTGATACGCAATTCAGTCTCGCGCCGTGTACCACCGCAAACACCTGCTTCACAAAACATCAGATGTCGGTGAGCACATCGACCAACAGCGGCTGGACCGTCGAATCGTCGCTCGACGTAGAATGGGCGCATGCGATCGCTCCCAACGCGAAGATTCTTCTCGTGGAAGCACAGAGCTCGAGTGATAACGATCTTATCGCCGCGGTCGATTATGCGCGCAACCAGCCGGGCGTCGTTGCGATATCGATGAGCTGGGGCAGTGCGGAATTTTCGGGCGAATCATCCGACGATTACCACTTTGTCTCGCCGTACGGAGCCGTATTCTTTGCTTCCACCGGTGACACAGGGAGCGGTGTAGCGTGGCCGGCCGTTTCCACAAACGTGGTCGCGGTCGGCGGAACCACACTTAATTTCACTGGTAATACCTTTACCTCAGAGACAGCGTGGAGTGGGAGCGGCGGAGGCTTGAGCAAATATGTGAACGAACCCAGCTATCAATTACTGTATGGCGTGCCGCAAGCAAACGGCTTTCGGGCAATTCCCGACGTCTCCTACGACGCAGATCCCAACTCCGGTTTTTCTATCTACGACAGCACGGGCTATCAAGGCCAGTCGGGCTGGCTCGTTGTCGGTGGGACAAGTGCCGGCGCGCCTCAATGGGCTGCAATTGATGCTCTCGCGAGTACCACGAATAATACAAACCTGTATGCTGTTGCTTCGAGCAGCGGCAGCTATGCTTCAGACTTTCGGGACATTACAAGCGGGACCAACGGGAGTTGCGGATTCGATTGTACCGCACAGGTGGGTTATGATTACGTAACCGGGCTCGGCAGCCCTCTCACCGATATCTTCAACACTCCGCCGACATATGCCCATGTCACACCGGCAACAGGCGCAGTGAACGTCTCGATAGACACAACATCATATGCGGGGGGCACGGCCACGTGGACCACTCTTACCGGACCGGTGATTCAGGAAACGTCCGCTGATCAAATCACTTCGGGCGTTTATACGCTCACATTGCCTTCAGGCTGGCAGTTCAATACGACACACAATGTAAACATAACAACAGGAGGCGGCACCTCTTTGAGCGTGGCGTCGACGACAATAACGCCAAATGCCAGCAGTCTTTCCTTTGACGTGACGGCGGTATCAGCAACCGGAACCGCGACACTCACATTGAGTGGCATTCAGGTACAGCCGACCGGAACCAGTTCGCCGTCGATCGGCACGATCACGTATTCCGGCCCCACGATTGCCGGAGCCGACAACACCACCTCGTTCGGTACACTTTCAACGACGGCAGGCGCCTCCACGACGGTGAATGTGGAAACTGTGGCAAACGGCACTGGTACTGTAGTCCAAGCGCAGAATCTTGCCTCAGGAAGCAGTACTACGGTCTATACAGTTACCAGGGACCAATTCGGAAATTTTGTCGCAAATGCTCCCGCCGTCTGGTCTCTCGTATCCAAAACTGGCGGCGTTGCAAACGGAGACCTCTCCGCAAGTAGCAGCCAAGAAAGCGCAACTCTGACGGGAACCTTGGACGGCAGCTGCAAGATCCATGCCTCCATTGGCGGTCTTGCCAGTGTTGATTCGGGCTTGATCACGGTCGTTCCCGGTACAATAACCAGCCTTTCGCTTTCTCCACAGAGTGCGACCACCACGACAGGCACTACGGTAACGTACTCCGTACAGGGATTTGACACGCAAGGCAACGGCGCAACGACCACCGCGAGCAGCACCTTTTCTATATCATCGGGTGCAGGCGGGTCCTTCAGCGGGTCCACATACGCTCCGCAGAACACGGGGAATTGGATTGTTTCCGCTTTGTATGGGAGCCTCACGGGTAGCTCGACCCTCACTGTCATACCGCAAGTTGCACAGAAGCTCATCTTCTCCACTGAGCCCACAAGCACTGCCGCGAGTTCGAGCCTGACCACAACAGTCAGTACTGAAGATTCATTGGGCAATCTAGATACAAATTACTCCGGCATCATAACGCTCGACGTTTATAACAACCCGGGACTTTTACAAGGAGTGACATCCACTCCCGCCGTCGCCGGCGTGGCAGCATTTAATGCCATCACGATCAATCAGCCCGGAAGCGGTTATGTTTTGGACGCGACTGCCGCCGGATTAACGAGTACCACATCGAGCGCATTCGATATGACCGCTGCGCCATCGGTGCTTCCCGCGGCAGGTACCTACACTTCCAATCAAAGCGTCGTGCTTTCCGCTGCGCCCGGATCAAACGGCTTGTACTATACAGTTGACGGATCCACTCCCGATTGCACCGTTCCCACAGGCATAAGCGGAACAAGCAGCGTATCGATTTCCGTTGCCTCAACTGAGACAATTTCCGCCCGCTCTTGCTATGCAGGCGCAGTTCAATCGAGCGTAGGATCCTTCGCGTACACATTGCAATGCACTGTGCCTTCGGTAAGTAACGGTTCCGTCGCGAGTTATCCCGCATGCACTATTACCTGCAATGTGGGTTACTCGCTTTCGGGAAATTCGTGCGTCGCTGTTGGCGGCGGTAGTGGCGGGGGCGGGGGTGGAGGCGCGCCCATCAGTGCCTCCGCAATTTCTTTAGCGTCGACCTCAACAACTGTTGCTACGAATACCGTGCAGGTTGTATCGAACACCGCGGCGGCTCTCGCAAGCACATCAAACACCGTGCGCGTTCCCGCCGCCACGAGTCTCGTATCGACCAACGATGGGGTCGCACTGCCTAGCTTTTCGCGCAATCTCTGGAAAGGCATGACCGACCCGCTCGTTCGTTCACTACAGGAGTTGCTTAATCACCTCGGCTTTACTATCGCGCAGAGCGGCCCGGGCTCTCCGGGCGATGAAAGCGATTATTTTGGGGCAGCCACGCAGCGCGCACTGATCGCATTCCAGAGTGCCCACGCTATCACGCCCGCGAGCGGCTATCTCGGGCCGGCCACGCGAGCACTCATTAGCACGATGACGAGCAGTACAACGCCGCCGATCCAGACAACCCAAGTAGCGAGCAACACGCCAAGCACGCCGACGCCGTTCACCCGCAATCTCCAGCTCGGCTCTCAAGGCAGCGATGTCGCTTCGCTCCAGCAATTGCTGATTACCGCGGGATATTCGCTTCCTGCTGGTGCGACCGGCTATTTCGGCACGCAGACACGCGAAGCGCTCATGCAATATCAGGGCGCTCACGGCATCACACCCGCCAGCGGATACTTCGGACCTGCGACACGCGCTTTCGTCGCAGGACAATAATATCGCGAACATTGGGCATGTGCCGCTCCGCTGTTTTTAGGCTTTAGTGGCTGATATTGATCTGCACTGCCTGCTGCGCAATCATGTTGCCGATGCCGTCTTTGGCGACGAAGTTCACCGTATAAGGCCCGCTCCCGCGCCATGTCCACTGCGAGAGATCGACGTCGGACTCCATATGCGGGCTGTCTGTAGATGAGGGCTGCATCTGGTTGAGCGCTCCGCTATCGACCTGCCAGTACATGGTGTATTGCGAAGTAGGAAGAGTATTCACGACAGCCTTAAATGGCTGCACGCCCGAGACACTCACGCCATTGGTCGGCCACCACACATGTATTATTTGTCCGCCCTGACTACTCGTCGATCCCCCGCTCGATCCAGTCGAAGCGCTTACAGCGATAGTTGCTGCACTGTTATTCCAAGTATACAGTGTCGACCAATCGCTACTAAAGACCCCGATCTTGATCGTATAGGTGCCGCTGCTACTGGGTGTCCAGGAAACCGCGTACTGTAGATTTTGGCCCGATGAGAAATTCTGCGATCCGAATGTGTGCTGCAACACCTGCGCACCCGATGAGTTATAGACTTCAATATCGACATTGGCGTTTGAGATTGCACTGCCCTGGTCGGTGATCGAGGCCGTGAGATTCACGCTCCCGCCAGTAGAAGCCGAAGATGGATTCGCGCCGCCAGCGACAGCAAATGCCGCGTTGCTGGTAGTTCCTCCATTAGACCCTCCGCCATTTGAAGCCGGCGGCGACAGGAAGTATTGCTGTATCGTCTGCTCCGCCGGTTTGTTGGCTATCAAATAATCGGTATCGCCGCTTCCTCCGGAAGAAGGATTGCTGTTGTCGTACCAGATGCCGAGCCCTTGCATATATGAATAGTTGTTCCAGTATTGCAGGAGCGCCGTATAATCGTTCACCTGTTCCTGCGGGTCGTAGCTGCCGCCCATGCTCGAATTCCACGGCTCGAGATGGGCGTTTGTGACGCTTCGGTAGCCAACTTCGGAGAACAGGATCGGCTTGCCCCACTGACTCTCAAGCGGCTCTATCGTCGAGCTGTTGATCGTACTCCAGTCGTTCTCCAAGTTTGCCACAGAATCATCGCCGTCGAGGTTGTAATACGCCGAGATGCCGATATAGTCGAGGTCGCTCCAGAAACCGATCTGCGGCGGCTCGTCTACGGCACTGCTGCCGCCCCAATTGGCGTCGTAGAAGAGCTTGCCGTGGTAGACGCTTCGCACCGCGCTGATCATACTCTCCCATGCCGAGGTATTGCCCGGATTGACCGTTGCCGAAGACATGTCGATGAGCTCGGTGCCGATGCAGTATTCCTCAACGCCGTATAGTTCTGCCATCTGCGCATATTTCATCAAAGCGGTCTTGTAATTGCTAAACCAAGTCGTGCGGTCGCTCGGGTTTATAGTGGCACGCCAAGCACCGTCTTCGGGGTCGAGGTGGAGCTTGAGTATCACGCCCATCCCCTGGGCATGCGCGTATTGGATCGCTGAGATAAGCGAGGAGTCAGTCGGCGTGTTGCCGCCCGGAGCGACATCGGTCGAGTAGATGTTGGACTGGTAGTACGGGATCACGAGCGTGACGTAGTTGAAGCCGAGCGATTTCGCATGCGTCACTACTTGTTCGAAGCCGCTACTGCCGAAATCGCTCGGCGAATCGGGATAGATACTGATACTGCGCTGCCATGAAGCTATGTCGGCGTTTGCAAATCCCGCAGGCAGCAGAATCATCGCGGTAAGCGTCGCGATGCATGCTCGCGCGGCTAATGCGCGATAGCCGAATATTTGGAAGCTGCTTCTAGTAGGACTCTTTTGCGCAGCCGCTTTCATCTGCTTATTGTATGCGCAGATGAGATAAGTTTATGTGAAGTCTTTTAGACTTTGTCCTAAAAACCTCTTAGTAGTAATACGACGATGAGGGGCTGTACCCGTAGTTGTATCCGTAAGAATAGTTGTACGATGGCATCATGTAGCTGTACGTCATCGGATAACTAGAGCTGTATCCGGTGTTGTATGTGTACGACGGGGAGTACGAATATTGTTGTTGCGGATAATAGCTGGAGTAGGAATACGGCACATATCCGCCACAGGGCGTGCTTGAGTAGAAACCGCCAGTGCAAACGAAACCGCCGTTATTGTCTGACTGACCATAATTGGGCGAATAATAATAGCCAGTATTCTGCATATATTGGTACTGCTGATACTGCGGTTGGTATTGCGACTGATACTGATACGTCGGCTGATACTGATACTGGTAGTAACTTCCTGCTGAGGCGGTCAACGGCATTATGGTAAGGACTGCTCCTGCGACTACTGATGCGATTGCTGTTATATTCTTCATAAGTACATACTATAGAAAGTCTCCCGAATAATCAATGAAATTTGAGCTACATAATGCTACTATACTCTCGTAAGGGCAGATGGCGGAATTGGTATACGCGCCAGCCTTAGGAGCTGGTCCCGCAAGGGTTGGGAGTTCGAGTCTCCCTCTGCCCACCGAAGCGAAGCGAAGAGTGGTCAGAGAGCACAGTGCGGGGCACTGTGCGTGGAGACTCGAAAGCCGGACCCACCTTGGGCGGGGAGGCGGGGTCGCGCAAAATTTCAGCAGAAATTTATGCGTGACCGAGCTCCCTCTACTTATAGATAGTATGAAGGAAAGCTAAAAACTACGGGTTGGTAAATATATTACCCGTCGAGGGCGCGTTCAGCGTGGGGTTGGGGTTCGAGACTTGCAGGTTGAACGTGCTATCGAGGAGCGAAATGATCCCGTATACCGAGACCATGATGAACATCCCGAAGACACCGGAGATCATATGGCGCTTGCCGTTCTCGATGCCCGCTTTCTCACCGGTGCTCTGCGCCACCATGAACTCAAAGAGTCCCCACATAAACATGAAGAATCCCGCAGCGAATATCACCAACAAGATGGGGTTGATGATATAGGTACTGATCGCAGTTACGATCTGGTTGGTCGCATTATTCATGACTCTGTGAGTCCGTTATCGGACTTGATACTAACGAGACTAGTCGGTGAGATTATGGGACCTGCAGTGATTGAGGTGCTTGCGCTTGATCAGTACTACTCACGCCGAAGGTCGATTGCAAGACGTGAATGATGCCCCAGATAGATACCATCACGAAGATGGCGATGATGCCGTAGATCATCGTGTTGAGACCGTCGCTTCTCTCTTCGGTATTGCTCTTGTTGAAGATGTACCGTACGAGGCCCCAGAAGAAGGCGGCGATGGCACAGGTAATGAGGAGAATGATGATGTCGTTGAGCGCTGAGTTGGCGAAACGAATAAGGCCAACGATGCCCGACGATACGGTATAGGTGCTGCTCTGTGCATTTGCGATGAAGGGCGCAGCAAGCATCGCTGCCGTCGATCCTAGAAGTACGATACTTTTGCGCATAACGATTCTTGAAATTTACTATTTTTAAGTCCCCTCATTGTATATTCAGGCTCCCTCCGCACAAGGCCCTCCGACCTAGGCTGTGGATAAGGGTTTTACTCGCTTTTGGGCGCTACTTTGCTCGCACTCACCGAGATCGCCATGAAACCGACGACTACGATGACGAAGCCGACGACGGCAAAGAAGGCTGCTTGGATGATGTCGGCAACGGCGACAAGGAGCACGTCGACGAACAGGACGGTCACGCCCCATGCCATCCTATGAAGCCCGCGTACGCGGTAGTCGCTCCCGAGGAAAACGAGGTATTCGATGAAGCCGGCGAGAAACAGAAGCAGCGAGAGCACGATGAGTACGCCGACCACGATGTTGAGGAGGCCGAGTACGGTGGAGATCGTGTCGGTCGTTTGCGCAAACGCGACAGCGGGAGCGACAAGAGACACTATCCCCGCTGAGAATAAAAGGCGACGCATACCTTATGGTGTAGTCGCAGGACCGCTATACACGCCGCTTCCGTTGCCGTTTGCAGCCTCTGGAGAACCGAAGACGGTGTATTGGAGTACTTGGACGATGCCCCAGATCGAGACCGCGACGAAGAGAATGATGATGCCCTGCAAGAGCAGCTTGCGGAACGCTCCCCTGTCGACCTTGCCTGATTGTGCGTCCCAGATGTGCTTCGTGATGCCGTAAAAATAATACATGATCATCGCGGTGATCAGGAGTATCGCGCCGTCGTTGAGGATCTGCACAATGGCAGTTGCGAGGTCGGATAGGTCGCTGCTCGCCGCCGAAGCGGCGATGGGCATCGCGAGAATGACGAGCGGGCTGTAGTTGATAAGACGCATACATGCTATGGGTTGGTCGTGCTGGTCGTGATCTGCGAGACGGTCCCGCCTATGATGTTGGCGAGTTCCCACGCGCCGAGTATGAGGATAGCGCCGATGATCACATACACGAAGTTGTCCCTCGCCTTGGTGATCTGCGCTTCCTTGCCTTGTGCCGTCACGAAGAGAAAACCAGAATAGACGATGAAAAGAGTAAGGATTGGGAGCGATATTTCGACGATCGCTTTGAGAAGCGCCGCAATCAGGTCTTGGATAGATGAGACACTGAGGGGGTTTTGGAGACTGTTGCTCGAGGTCTGCGCATGTGCGCACGCGATCATGAGGGAGAAGACGATTACTCCAAATAACACTGGGGCTGTGCGTCGGATTGTAGTGGTCATATCGCGTATTAATTTTGACTATTGATAGCCTCCCCTATCTGCCCGTCGGCGCGCGAGACGGCGTTGTTGCCCGAGAGCGCTCCGCTTGCCGTGTCTTCGATCATAGCTTGGAAAATACCGGCTGTCGCCTGCGGATCGGGGTCAACCCATGAATACGACATGACGGCGGCCTTGTCGATAAGTACTTGGTTGCCTTGCGTGATCTCAGCGAGCACGTCGCGTCGGGCCGGAGCCATGCCAAAGGCGAGAGCGAGCGCGCTTGTGTTGGCCTGTGATGCGAGGTCATACGCGACAGCAATTGCACCCGTGGGGTTCTTGCTCGTGCGCGCGACCGCGAGCGCGTAGACTTCTGATGAGTCGACGGAGACGGAGCTGCTCCTGATCTGCGGCAGAAGCGCCACGCCGTAATTGAGGTTGGGGTTCTTCTGCGCGATGATGGATTGCTCGCTTGCGCGTCCGATATAGAGGCCTAAGCTTCCGTCGGCAAAGGCTTGGATACTCTCAGGAAGCGAACCGTTCCACGTGTATTCCTCGTTCGAAGGGTCGGCGAATTCGATATAGAAATCGAGCGCGGTGAGCGTCGGCGGGGTCGATCCGGAAAGCGAGCCCCCGTTTGAGGCGATAGCGGAGACAAGCTTACTCTGGTCGTAGCGGGTGATCTGCCCGCCTGCCTGCATGATGAGTGTCGAGAGGATATCCTTGGCGTGGTCGACGTTGGCGTAGGTACCGAAGTCGATAGCGCTCTTTTTGATATTTCCCGAGTCGTCTTTGACCGTGAGCGCGGTTGTAATGCTCAAGAGCTGGTCCCAGTATTGCGGAGGCTGCGAAAGGCCCGCGGAGGCAAGCATGTCTTTGTTCCAGTAGAGCATCAGCGGGTCGGCGATGATCGGTATCGCGATCGCTTGGCCCGCCTGCGAGAAAAAAGGATCGGCCGCCTCGATGAAAGTGTTTTGGAATTGCGAGAGCGAGAGCGAGGTGGACTGTATCGGAGTCGCCTCGCCGGCGTCGATAATGGTCTCGTCTTGGGTCATCAGGAAAAGATCAGGGCCCTGCCCACTCGCGAGGGCCTTGGCGAGATCTGACTGATAGGTCGAAGGATCCTTCTGCACGTAGGTCGTCTGCTGGAGCGTCGTATCTCCCGCCTCGGACGCAGTTTGGATCGCTGCCGAGAAGGTGTTGGCGTCAAGTGTACCCCAGATAACGACCGGCCCCGTCGAGGAAGACTTACTCGTGTTGGTTGCGATCGCAAATATAATGACCCCGACTACGGCAAATGCGCCGAAGGCCGCGAGAAGAATGATCTGAAAGGGGCTGAGTTTCATAGCTTTTTATGCGGGGACTACAGCCGGACGCAGGAGAAGCCCGTAATGATGCGCGCCGGCGGCAAATTCGCCCACCAGATCAAACCCCGCCTTGCGCGCGATATCGAATGCCTCGTCTTTCTTGATGACATCAGCCTTCTGCGGCCCCATGCCACCATATGAGTCGCTCCAATCGACGAGCGCGAGACGGCCCGTGCTCTTCAAGACACGACGAGCTTCAAGGAGTGCTGCGCGCTTGTCAGGCAGCTGGAAGAGTAGATTGGAGACCAGTACAAAGTCTAAGAGACCATCGGCAATTTTAGAGCCATTGCGCTCCTCGACGTCGCCCCAGATGAATTCAATATGCGAATCGAAACCGCGCGCGTGAGAATCGTTCCTGATGCGCCGCAGAAGATCCCTTTGGACCTCGATCGCGTACACGCGGCCGCTCTCGCCGACCGCGCGCGCAAGCTCGAGCGTATACGCGCCGCTCCCTGCCCCGAAGTCCGCCGCTTTCATGCCTTCTTCCACGCCAAGGGCGGCGATATTTTTCGCCGGATCAGCGAAGCCTACTGTCGGCATATGCAAAGTACGGTGCGAGTGCACATTCATGCCGTAATTATACCGCGCCGCAAGCATTATTTGTTGCGCTGCTGGGGAGATGTACAGTGTGCGGAAACCCAAGCACAAAAGACGACGTGAAAACGCCTTCGAAAAATCTCGCGGGCATCATCTTTGTTTTGAATATAGTGATGTCGGACATCGCTATTTATTGTATTTGGAATTGGATGATACAATAGTGTGTAATGGGGGTCGGGGTCTACCATGCTCTGAATCGCGGCGTCGACAAACGTCAGACTTTTATGTGTGAAATAGATTATGTGCGTTTCGTGCATGATCTCTACGAATTTAACGACGTACATCCAGCAACAAACACATGGTATGAATTCAAAAATAGTGATGTCCGACATCCCTATATCGTGCGCGAACGGCAACCCATCGTGCAGATTCATGCGTGGTCGCTTATGGAAAACCACTACCACTTGCTCCTCTCAGAAATCCGCGAAGGTGGCATTACGTCATTCTTACGAAAAATTAATACCGGGTATACGAATTATTTCAATGACAAATACGAACGAAGCGGCGTATTGTTCCAAGGCAAGACGAAGAAGATTCTCATCCATGAGGAAGCTCATTTCTTACATATGCCGCATTACATACACTTGAATCCGCTCGATTATCTGGAAGGCGCAAGCGATTGGCGCTCATATGCCCTAGAAGACCCAGTTGCCGCGCTCGAGTATCTTTCTACCTATCGTTGGAGCAGCTATCTCGATTACTGCAACATGGATAATTTTCCTTCTATCATAGAGAAGGGTCTGTATTCGGATATATTTCCAGACTACGCCCCAACGATCAAATCCTACTTACAATCTTTAGATAGACCTTCAATCGATCTCGAACCAGTGACTTTGGAATAAAAATCAATACTATGGCTTATTTCTTATATATTAGTGATGTCCGACATCACTATTTTTGATCATTATTCTCCAGTTATTTCTTCTGCTTCAAAGACAACGAACGATGCCACCTGATCGCCTTCGCGCAACTTCATCACGCGCACGCCTTGGGTAGCGCGCGAGAGCGTTGGGATCTCGTCGAGGCCGGTACGAATCGCCTGCGACTTTTGCGACATGGCGACGAGCTCGCCAGGATGCGTGAGTACCGTCGCGCCGACGAGCTGCTTGGTCTTGGGCGTGATCGACATCGTCTTGATGCCGCTACCACCTCTTCCCTGGCATTTATATTCGGAGAGCTTGGTCTTCTTGCCGTAGCCGGTCGAGGAGAGCACGAGGAGCTCGGCGTCTTTGTTGCCATGCGGCACGACGCCCGCGCCGATTACTGCGTCGGAGGCACCGAGCTTGATACCGCGCACGCCGGCCGCCTGACGGCCCATTTCGCGTACGTCGTTGGTGTCGAAGCGGATCGACTGGCCCTTGCTCGTCGTGAGGATCGCGTCGTCGCCCTTGTGCACGAACTGCGCGCAGATAAGCGAGTCGCCCTTATCGAGAGTGATCGCGATGAGGCCGCTGCGGCGTACTTCTTGGAATTGCTGTGCAGACGTCTTCTTGACCGTTCCGTCTTTGGTCGCCATGAAAAGCGCGAGACTCTTCGCTTGCCTTCATTTCCTTCGGCATCGGCAAGATCGAAGTGATCTTCTCGCCCGCTTCGAGCGAAATGAAATTCTGAATCGACTTGCCCTTGGTCGCGCGCTTGCCTTCGGGCAGATCGTACATCTTGAGTTGGTACGACCTTGCCGCGGTCGGAGAAGAAGAGAAGGTCGCTGTGCGCCGAGGCGGTGAGGAATTGCGTGACGAAATCCTCTTCCTTGGTATCGAGGTCGACAACACCGACGCCGCCGCGCTTCTGCCTGCGGTATTCGCCCGGGTTGGTGCGCTTGATATAGCCGCCTGAAGTAAGAACGAGGACCGAATCCTCATCGGCAACGAGGTCTTCGGCATCAAGATAGTCGCGCCGCGCTTCACGATCTTGGTGCGGCGATCGTCGCCGTATTTCTCGATCACTGTCGCGGATTTCGCTTCTTGATGAGGTTCATCATCTTACGGCGCTCTTGAGAAGCGCGGTCGAGTTCTTCGATCAATGCTCTGCACTTCGGCGAGTTCATCTTCGATCTTCTTGCGCTCGAGGCCGGCGAGGCGTTGCAAGCGCATCTCGAGGATCGCGTTGGCCTGGCGCTCGGAGAATTTAAACTTCGGTCATCAATCCTGCGCGCGCGTCGTCGACATCCTTGCTCTTCTTGATGAGCGCGATGATCTCGTCGATATGGTCGAGTGCCTTCTTGAGGCCGAGCAAGATGTGCTCGCGCTCCTGCGCCTTGGCGAGATCGAACTTGCGTGCGGCGCGTGACGACCTCCTTGCGGATGCGAGACGAAGTATCTCGAGAAGCGCCTTGAGCGAGAGCGTCTGCGGCACGCCGTCGACGAGCGCGACGATGTTGTAGTGGAAGGTCTCTTCGAGCTGCGTGTGCTTGTAGAGATAATTGAGGACGGTCTGCGGATGGGCGTTGCTCTTGAGTTCGATCACCACGCGGATGTCCTTGGCGCTCTCGTCGCGTACGTCGCGAATGCCTTCGAGCTTCTTCTCGTGCACGAGGTCGGCGATGCTGCGTGAGAAGGTCGGACTTGTTGACGCGAAACGGGATCGAAGTGACGATGATCTGGTAATCGCCCTTCTTGTTCTCGGTGATCTCAGCGTCTCCGCGCACCACGACGCCGCCGCGGCCCGTCGAGTACGCATGCGCGATGTCTTTCTGGTTGAATGCGATGCAGCCGGTCGGGAAGTCGGGGCCTTGGACGAACTTGAGCAAGTCTTCGGTCGTCGCTTCTGGGTTCTCGATGAGATGAATGGACGCATCGCAGACCTCGCGCAGGTTGTGCGGCGGGATGTTGGTGGCCATACCGACGGCGATGCCGAGCGTGCCGTTGAGAAGCAGGTTCGGGAATTGCAGCCGGCAAGACCGATCGGCTCGGTTCTTGGTGTTGTCGTAGTTGGGCGCGAAGTCGACGGTTTCCTTGTCGATATCGCGCGAGCATTTCGCCCGCGAGCCGCGCCATTTTGGCTTCGGTGTAGCGGTACGCAGCCGCGCCGTCGCCGTCGATCGAGCCGAAGTTGCCCTGGCCGATGATGAGCGGATAGCGCATGGTGAAATCCTGCGCCATCTTCACCATCGCGTCGTAGACGGAGGCGTCGCCGTGCGGATGGTATTTACCAAGCACATCGCCGACGACTGTCGCGGACTTCTTCGTCTTGGCGCTCGCGGTGAGGCCCGCGTCTTGCATGGCGAATAGGATGCGGCGATGCACGGGCTTCAGGCCGTCGCGCACGTCGGGAAGCGCGCGTGCCGTGATGACCGACATCGCGTAGTCGAGATAGCTCTCGCGCATCTCGGTCGTGATAGAGCGCGCGATTACGCCCGTAGAAGCGGGCTTCTGCGGCTCGTTTGGTATGTCAGAATGCGCCGCCTTTTTAGCCATACGTTGTTGACTTCATTATAGCAAAAACTGTTTCTTTGTGCACGGCCACATACGAAAAGGGCCTGTTTTGCCGTCGCTATCTGGCCTTGCTAGGCCAGCGCTCGGACTCGGCCCCGCCGGGCCTGCGTAGACGGCAAAACAGGCCCTTTTCGTATGTGGCCGCCGCGAAGACTCGCGAGCATTATTGCGAACCAACCTCCATCACCTGCAGCTGCTGTGCGGTATCCAAGTCATATGATGTGCTCGAGGCTTTCTCTGCCGCTTCTTCGGCCGCGGCGGCTTGCTGTGCACGCGCATCGGCGGCTGCAGTCTGCGCCTGCACGGTCTGGTCGAGATTGGTAAAGAAAAAAACGACCGAGACAAAGGTGAGCACGCCGACGACGCCGAGAGACACCATCGCAGCTATCGCACGCCGCTCGTGGTGGGGACGGCTGCGCAGATTTTCCAGATGCCTCTGAAGAGCCATACCACTATTGTATCAGTTCGAAAGCACGACCACTTCGTTTTCCTTGTCGGCCACATCACGCGCCTTGAGCGTGAGCTTGTCGACTGGCACCACGGCTTCAGAAGCAGCCTCCTTGAGAAACGTCTTGAGCGATTTGTCGTCGTAGAGTATCGGGATCACGACCTTGGCCTCGAGCTTCACCGCGAGCTTCTGAGCTTCTGAAGGATTGAGCGTACCCTCGCCGCCAACCGGAATGATGAGGATGTCCGGCGCATCCATCTCCAAGACTTCGGCAGGCAGGTCGAGATCGCCGAGCGCGCCGAGGTAGAGCACCGAGAGCCCGTCGAAGTGCACGGAGTACACAGTGTTGATCCGTCCGGCACCGCCGTACATCGAGCCCGAAGGAAAACCTGCGACCGTGATTTCCTTTACTTCGTATTCACCCGGGCCGGAGATCACGAAAGGTTGACGCTCTCCGCGAGCTGCTTCATCAGCACCGTTCATGTCGGGATGGTTGAGTGAGATGAAAGCGACGTCGGCGCCGAAGTTCACTGCCTTGAAACTCTTAGAGGCCTTTGAGACAGGGCCGAAAACAAGCGTCGTATCCCCTGCCGTAGCCTTCACGCACGCGCCTTCATGGAATGTCAGTATCATGAGCGACAGTATAGCAGAAGAGGCCTCAAATACGCCATCTTTGGGCGATATCCACAGCCTGCTTGACAAATATTCATGAGGGTATATAACGCCACCACTCGAAATAGTTCGAGAATATTGAGGAGTCGGAAATGACGAAATCAGAAAAAGAAGCTCTTTCCCTTGAATTGGCCCCAACATCATCGCGCGGGACGGCGCCCAGTGCGCAAATGCAGACCTCGACGGTCGACGGCGGCGGTACCCAGAACGATCCCGCGGCGCGCCTGTTTCGTCGGCACGTGTCCGGCCTGATCGCTGCGCGCCGGCCCCTCTCTTCGGAGAGGGGTTTCTTTTTGTATATGCAATCAAGTGATTCAAGTGATTAAAATAAGAGTAGTCAGGGACGGGGTATTTTTCATGAACAGATCTGCATTGCAATTCATGCTCTTTTGCGTTACACTCTCCGAGCTCATTATTAATTGAGCGTGACAGGCTAACCCTGCTTCCCTTCCCGGCCCGGTTGCATGCGAAGCAAAACCTGAAACGCCCCAACTACAATGACAGACGAAACAAAGGCTCCCGAAATGGAGCTCGATAACGAGACAGTGGTCTCGTCAGACATTACTACCAAGGAAGGCCCGATGGCCGAACTCCTCAAGAACGCTGGCAAGCCGCCTGCGCTCGACGACGTGGTCGAAGGACCGGTCGTTGCTGTGGGCCGCGCGCGCGTCTTCATCGACCTGCATCCGTACGGCACCGGCATCATCTACGGCCGCGAATACCTCTCGGCGCGCGAGACGTTGAAAAATGTAAACATCGGCGACGTCGTGACGGCGAAGGTCGTCGGCACCGACAACGCCGAAGGCTACGTCGAGCTCTCGCTGCGCGAGGCGCGCCAAGCCCTGATGTGGAGCGAAGCGGAAGTCGGCACTGCAGAAGAAGACTGTCTTCGAACTCGAGATCAGCGACGCCAACAAGGGCGGACTCATCATCAACTGGAACGGCATCCAAGGATTCTTGCCGGCATCGCAACTCGGCACAGCGCACTATCCGCGCGTCGCTGACGGCGACAAGGACAAGATCTTCGTCGAGCTCAAGCGCATGATCGGCACCAAGATCGAGGTCATGATCATCACCGCGAATCCCGAAGGAGCAGAAGCTGATCTTCAGCGAGAAGGGCGCGGCCCCGACCGAGCGCGGATCGCTCGTGGAGAAATACCATGTCGGCGATACGATCGACGGCATCGTCACCGGCGCGACGGAGTTCGGCGTCTTCGTGAAGCTCGAGGAAGGCCTCGAGGGCTTGGTGCACATCTCGGAGATGGACTGGGCGCTCGTCGAAAACCCGAAGACCCGCTACAAAGGCGGCGACGCGGTGAAGGTCAAGGTCATCGAGATCAAGGACGACAAGATCTCACTCTCGATCAAGGCGCTCTTGGAAGATCCGTGGAAATCCGCTGCCGCGAAGTACAAGAAGGACCAGCGCGTCGAGGCAGTCGTCATCAAGTACAACAAGCACGGCGCACTCGCCTCTATCGAGGAAGGTGTCGCGGGCTTGGTGCACATCTCGGAGTTCGGCAAGCGAAGACGAGCTGCGCGCGAAGCTCGAGCTCGGCAAGGTGTATCCGTTCACGATCACCTTCTTCGAGCCGAAAGAACGCCGCATGACTCTCAAACCCATCGCCTGAGGTTAAACCTCGACAAATATAAGCCACATTTCCACCCGTCGAGGTTAAACCTCGACGGGTTTTGGCTTTTTGCGGTATACTATTTACATGGCGCGAGGGGTCACGCTAGCTCAGGGAGAGTTTTATCATATTTACAACCGCGGAACTGACAGGCGGCGAGTCTTTGAAACACATCATGATTACGATCGTTTTTTAGCGCTTCTTTTCATTTGCAATCAGGCGCATCCGATTCAGAATCAAATTCGCGAACTGACATCAGATATATTTATTCTCGCAAGAAACACGGACACTATTGTTGATATAACCGCGTATTGTTTGATGCCCAATCATTTTCATATTGTAGTCAGGGAAAAGACGGACGGAGGTATTAGCAAATTCATGCAAAAGGTCACGACCGGCTATACCATGTACTTCAATAAGAAATACGAGCGCACTGGAAGCTTGTTCGAGGGCACCTTCAAAGCACAACACGCGGCCGACGACGAATATCTAAGGTACCTGCTCACCTATGTTCATTTGAATCCAGTAAAACTTTGGGATCCAGACTGGAAAACAAACGGGATTAGAGACCTAGTCAAGACCATGCAGGATTTGGACGAGTACAAATACTCGAGTTACAAGGAATACGTTGGGAAGTTTCGTCCTGAGAGTTCCATATTAAATAGGACTGTTCTGCCCGAATACTTTAATTTACCAAGAGATTTCAAGTCCGAGCTTATGGATTGGCTTACAATCCGAGGTTAAACCTCGACAACGTTAAGCCATTTTTTGGCATTTGAGGTTTAACCTCGACAAATATTCAATTAAACGCATTCATCGCGATCTGCGGACCTTTGGTGACGATCAACCCGATCGCTTCGCCCGCTTTTTTGAAGACTTTTTTCAATTCATCGCCCTCGGAGACTTTGAAGCGCGCGAGAATGAATTCCGCCACCTCATCTTCGCCCTTGGGCTTCTTGAGCGTGCCAGCAGGTGTCGACGGCGAGATGCCGATGCGCACGCGGGTAAACTTTTTTGTCTTCAAGGCGGTCATGATCGACTCGACACCCTTGTGTCCCCCACTTCCACGGTCAAACGAGAGCTTGAACGTGCCTACAGAGAGGTCGAGATCGTCATACACGACGATCAGGCGTTCTGCGGCCTTGACTGACTTCACATATTTGCCTACCGCAGCGCCCGATTTGTTCATAAAGGTGTCGGGCAAGACGAGAGCTGCAAGAGTTTTGTCGATTGCGCCCTTCGCGACTGTCGCTTTTGCATTTTTGTCTTCCTTCCAATCACTGAAGTTATGACTTCTTGCAAAATGTTCGAGCATCATGCGACCCGTGTTGTGCCGCGTGCCCACGTATTCCTCTCCAGGATTCCCGAGACCGACGATTACCCATGTCATATGCAAACATACTACCTCAAATTTCAAATCTCAAAACTAGTTGTACGCAGTTTTGAATTTTATTTTTGAGATTTGAGATTTAAATTTTGAGATTTTACGGTGGAACACCGCAAATGCTTTGCGTCAACGGCATCGTTGATATACAATGCGCGCACATGAATGACTCTGAGATGCACAGTGATTCATCATCGGATGCTCTTGAAGCTCATTCTTCTCTCGCTCAAACTAAACGTGCTACTGCACAAGAAAAAATTCCCGCCAAGCAATCCGACCGCACACTTTTTGCTTCAGTCGCCGTCGCACTCGCGCTCGCATTCCTGATTCGCTTCTTCGTCGCGGCGCCCTACGTCGTCTCCGGCACTTCGATGGAGCCAAATTTCCAAAATTGGAATTATTTGATCGTCGATCGGCTCACGTATGACTTCATCGGCCCCGCGCGCGGCGACGTGATAGTACTCGACCTTCCGCAAGACACGAGCCGCGCCTTGATCAAGCGTGTCATCGGGCTCCCAGGCGACACAGTCGTGCTCTCGGGCACCGATCCGACTGTCACGATCTACAACAAAGCGCATCCACAGGGCTTCACGCTCAACGAGCCGTATATTTCTCCCGCAAATTATGGCGGCACCACCAATACGAGCTATACGCTCGGACCAAACCAGTACTTCGTGCTCGGCGACAACCGCGTCGTCTCTGCCGACTCGCGCATCTGGGGCATCTTGCCGCGCTCCGACATCGTCGGCCGCGTCCTGTTGCGCCTCTATCCCTTCAACGAGATCTCGATCCTTCCGGAGGAAGCGCGTTACTCAGACGATTAAACTTCTCGTACGTTTATCAATATAAGTATTGAAGCGATGATACGTCTCAAAGATACAACTTATCAGAAGACAAGCGACCTACTTGAGGACGCCGTGCGGATTGCGGAGTATTACGGCTTCGCACCGCTTGAGGAGATCCCGCGCGCACCGCGCGAAGGCAAGCGCGAGGGAGGCGCCACAGAACCGGATATCAGCTTCGCGCGGCGCGATGAGCGTGCGCTCGCCGCAAGTGCACGACGCACACTCATGTGTATGCGCCCGGCACATGGGACACTGCTCGCGTGGCGTCTGAGCAACCCGGGTAGTTCAGTACCTGCAGCATCTTTTGAATTGCACGTAGTAGGCAGTAGCTCAATGATCGCAGAAGCACTTCTCATCGTCGTTACGCAAGCGATCGCACGCGGCGCCGGCATTGCCGAGCCCCTGCTCTCCATCAACAACATCGGCGGCGCCGAATCCTCCGGCCGCTACGTGCGCGACGTCGGCACTTACTTGCGCAAACACATCGATTCAATCAGCCCGACGCTGCGAGAGCGCGCCTCGAGCGACCCCGTCGGCACGCTCGTGCAGCTGATCGAGAAGGGGCATCCGGCCGTACCGCGCGCACCGCAAGCAATGGAATATCTCACTGAGGAGGAGCGGCGGCGCTTCTGGGAATTGCTCGAATATCTCGAGACAGCCAATATCCCGTACGAGCTCAACCCTCAAATTCTCGGCAGCCGCGATTGTTGGTCGCACACACTCTACGAGATCGGCTCCGTCGACCAGGAGACCGGCACGCGCGTGCCCTTCGCACTCGGCGGCCGCTACGACCCGCTTGCGAGTCGCTTCAAGAAAGGCCCTGAGAAAAGCGCGATGATCGCTATCTCGATCGAGGCACGCGGCAAGGTGCGTGCGCGCCGAAGCAGCATCGGTGTACCACTTATCTATTTCACCCAGCTCGGCCCCGAAGCACGACGACGAGCGATCCCTGTCCTTGAGGTGCTGCGCCAAGCCTCCATCTCAGTGCATCACGGACTTTGGTACGATCGTATGGGCGACCAGATGCTCGAGGCGCGCAATCTCGGCACTCCTTATATACTCATCCTCGGCCATAAAGAAGCAGTAGAAGGCACCGTGATCGTGCGCGAAGTCGCCACCAACTCACAACAAGCAGTTCCCGTCGCAGAGCTTCCTGGCTATCTCAAACGCCGACGAGTCTTTCTCAATGCGCCGCTACAGGCCTCGCGGGGATAAATGACTAGGCCTTGCCCCTTTATGAAGGGCGTGCTACACTTCTCCCACCTATGATAAATGCAGAAGTGCAGAAGAGCGGCAGCGAAAATTCCCTTTCGACGATCCGCAAATTCTCCCGCCGTGTGCAGGGCACCGGCCTTGTGAAGACCACACGCGCCAACCGCTACTACGTCCGCCCCGGCTCCAAGATCGTCAAGAAGAAGCGCGCACTTAAGCTCATTAAGCGCCGCGAGGATTACCGCCAGCAGATCAAGGAGGGCAAGATCACGGAGACCCCCAAGCGCGGATATCAAAACCAACAGCAGCAGCCTCGTGAGACCGGTCCGGCTAAGTTTGGCGAAAGTACTCCGATCGCCCGCTAAATGCTTGACATAAGAGTCACACTGCGCCGCAAGATGTCGAGAGATGTCTTGCGGCGTATTCCTTTTGCGCGCATAGCCGAACATATTTTGGGCCAGAAGTATGAGCTCTCCCTCGTCGTCTGCGGCGACGACCTCGCGCAGCAGATGAACAAGAAATATCGTAAGAAAGAGTACAAACCCAACGTGCTCTCCTTCCCACTCGACAAAGATGAAGGCGAGATTTTCCTCAATGTCCGCAAAGCCGAGCGCGAAGCCAAAGAGTACGACGCGACATTCATGGCGCATCTCGCTTATCTCTATGTCCACGGATGTTTTCACCTACGCGGGCTTGATCATGGTGCGCAGATGGAGCGCCTCGAGGAACAAGTAATGAAACGATTCAAGTTGAAGTAATTATCGAGACAGATTGCCCCCTGAGAATTCTCGCAGCCGAGGACTCGAACCCGCAGACCGCGAAGCGGGCGTGAGGGCGCTTGCGTCCCGCAGGCAAGAGAATTCTCAGGGGGCAATCTGCCTCGATTATCCACGGTTTTTTTTGAATACGTGGCGTAATGCCGTACAATGCTTCATAAGAACCGCAAGTTCTTGTTTGAGTGCGGTGCTTTTAAGTATGGCCAAAGGGAAAATTTACACTGGAATAGATATCGGCACGTATCACGTCAAGGTCGTGATCGCAAGCGCACCAGAGCGTCCCGATGTACCGATGCAAATACTTGGCACCGGCACTGCCTCGAGCAAAGGCATGCGGCACGGTTACATCATCGACCAAGCCGAGGCAAGCCGTTCGATCCGCGAAGCTCTGATGCGCGCGCAGGGCGCCGCAAAAGTCTCGGTGAAGAGCGCGCGTGTATCCGTCGGCGGAGTTTCTCTGGACGAGGTGCGCTCGACCGGGGACATCTCACTGACTGCTTCGGGTGGCATCGTGACAGAGCGTGAAATAGCACGGGTCAAGAACGAAGCCGAGAAGCGCGCTTCAAGCAAGCTTGCCAACCGCACCGTCATTCACGTGATCCCGATCGAGTACCGTCTCGACGGCCAGAAGATCCTCGGCACGCCGGAGGGCATGCAAGGTACGAAGCTCTCCCTCGATACACTCCTGGTCACTATGCTCAGCCAGCACCACGACGATCTCATCGCCGCTGTCGAGAAAACCGGCGTCGAAGTCGAAGATGTGATGGCTTCCCCGCTTGCCGCGAGCCTCGTCACCCTTACCAAAGCGCAGAAGACCGCGGGCGTCGTCCTTGCAAACATCGGCGCGGAGACACTCTCGATCATTGTTTTCGACAACGACATCCCGATCTCCTTGAAGATGTTCCCGGTCGGCAGTAGCGACATTACCAACACGATCGCACTTTCCTTCCAGATACCACTCTCGGAAGCAGAACAAATGAAACGAGGCGCGGTCACCGGCTCCGACATTCCGCAGAAGAAAATGCAGACGATCGTAAGCAACCGGCTGAAGGATATGTTTGAACTCGTGAATGCGCATCTCAAATCGATCGGCCGGGCACGACTTCTCCCTGCAGGTATCGTGATCACGGGCGGTGGCAGCGGCCTTATGAATGCATCAGATGTCGCACGTGCCGTACTGAAGCTGCCTTCACAGATCGGCCACGTAGGATTCATGACACGCACGTCTTCTGTTGACGCTACGTGGGCCGTAGCATATGGACTCTGTCGTTGGGGTTTTGCCGATGATATGTCAGGCCCCACACATTCGATGCTCGATGTCGTTGGAAGTGCTTGGGATGCACTCAAACAAACACTTCGATCTCTGCTCCCATAGATCAAAAATACGGGAGACATATCGGGCCACGCAGTATTTTGCCGGCTACGCAGGCGCGACGGCGCCGAGTCCGAGCGCTGGGTCAGCAGACCCAGATAGCGACGGCAAAATACTGCGTGGCCCGATATGTCTCTATTGTTATAGATATGAAGTGCATTTTTGAATGCGACGCCTATACTTCGGTGTCAAGTTTGCTTTTCGAAAAATCTGCTATGATGTCGACATATGAAGCAAGTTAAGTCCGACGTCGAATCATTTGCTCGAATCCGCGTCATGGGCGTCGGCGGCTCCGGCGGCAACGCCGTCAACCACATGGTCGCACGCACGTCCAGGGCGTCGAATTCATCGCGGTCAACACCGACGCGCAAGACCTCCACAAGTGCAAGGCGCCAAGAAGAAGATCCACATCGGCAAGACCCTCACCCGCGGCCTCGGCACGGGCATGAACCCGGACCTCGGCAAGCAAGCCGCGGAAGAGACGCGCGAGGAGATCCAGGAAGCGATCAAAGGCTCCGACATGGTGTTCATCACCTGCGGCATGGGCGGCGGCACCGGCACCGGCGCTGCACCGGTCGTCGCGAAGATCGCGCGCGAGCTCGGCGCACTCACCGTCGGCGTCGTGACAAGGCCGTTCGTCTTCGAAGGCGCACAGCGCCTGCGCCTCGCCGAGCAAGGCCTCGCAGAGCTTCAAGAAGGCAGTCGACGCGCTCATCATGATCCCCAACGACAAGCTTCTCCAGATCGTCTCTCGCGACACTGGCATCAAGAACGCCTTCGCGATGTGCGACGACATCCTGAAGCAAGCAGTCGAGGGTATCTCCGACCTCATCACCACGACCGGCATCATCAACGTCGACTTCGCCGACGTCCGCGCGATCATGCAAAACGCTGGCTCCGCGCTCATGGGCATCGGCATCGCAATCGGCGAGAAGCGTGCCGAGAACGCCGCACGCGCCGCTATCAACTCCCCGCTTCTCGAAGTCTCGATCCACGGTGCCAAGGGCGTGCTCTTCTCGATCGCCGGCGGCGACGACCTCGGTATGCTCGAAGTGCAGGATGCGGCCAACGTCATCACCGAGGCGATCGATCCGGACGCAAAGGTCATCTTCGGCGCCGTCACCGACGAGACCCTCAAGAAAGGTCAGGTCCGCGTCACCGTCATCGCCACCGGCTTCCCCGAGACAAGCCAATTGACGCAACAACAGCGACCTGTGAGTACTCCGAGCGCGCCAGCAAGCGTATTTTCCAGCTCACAACGCTTCAGTGCCAAGAAGGATCAGGATGTACCACCCGCACGCGCCGAGCGCGAGTCAAAAGAACCCAGGAAGATCATCGATGCGGGCGTTGATCGACCCGAGAAAGACAAGTCAGTCAAAGAGATCAAGATTGCGCCGGCAGAGCCGACGCATGATGCGACATCACAAAGCGATGAGGATTCTGATGATGCATGGGGTGGCCTGCCTTCGTTCCTGCGCAGAAAGTAAATAGCTTTCAGGTTCTAGTTGTCAGCTTTCAGCACACATCGTGCAAATGCGGTATACTACGCGCATTATTACTGAAAGCTGAAACCTGACACCTGAAAGTTATGTATGATCTGATTATCGTGGGCGGCGGACCAGCAGGGACAAGTGCGGCAGTGTACGCCGCACGCAAGCGTCTCAAGACACTCTTCATTACTTCTGAGTGGGGCGGTCAGAGCACTGTCTCGACAGAGATCCAAAACTGGATCGGATCTACAGCAATCTCCGGTGCCGATCTCGGCAAGCGATTGCGCGAGCACGTGGAGAAATACGCAGGCGACGCACTCACTATCCACTCGGGCACAACTGCCGAGACACTCGTCTTGCATGACGACATGGTCGAGGTAAAGACTGCAGACGACACAAGCTATCAGGGCCGCACGCTTCTCGTAGCCTCGGGCGCAAGCCGCCGCAAGTTGGAGTGCCCGGCGCCCTAGAGTTCGACCAGAAAGGTCTCACCTACTGTGCGAGCTGCGACGGCCCGCTTTTTGCAGGAGCTGATGTCGCGGTCATCGGCGGCGGAAACGCTGCCTTCGAGACCGCGCTCCAGTTGCTGGCGTATTGCAAGAGTGTCACGCTCGTCAATCGCACTGAGACCTTCCGCGCCGACGAGATCACCGTTGCTGCCGCGACCGCACACGAAAACATGCGCATCATCACCAATGCAGAAATCCTCGCTGTGGAGGGCGAAAAGTTCGTCTCCGGGATCCGCTACAAAGATGGAAAGACGAACTCAGAGATTGCACTTCCCGTTACCGGCGTCTTCGTCGAGATCGGCCTTCTGCCCAACACGGGATGGATCGGTACCTCGCTTGAGAAGAATCCAATCGGTCAGATCAAGGTCGACCCACGCACGCAGAAAGCATCGCATGCGCGCGTTTGGGCCGCAGGAGATTGCACCGACGGTCTCTACCATCAGAACAACATCGCCGCCGGCGACGCTGTGAAGGCACTTGAGGATATTTACTTGTTTGTACACAAGGGATAAGAAGTGCGGGCACATTCGCAGCCACAGGGTTTTGCGAACATGCCGCAATAGCTTGCGTAACGACCCCTAAAATAAAAGCGCCTTGCTAGGCGTTTTTATTTTCCCCTACCGTATGATGTGGGGATGTGATATCTGCTGCGCGAGGTTCGCAAAACCCTGTGGCTGCGAATGTGCCGAGGCGTGAGTAGGTATTCATATTTGCGAACCTCGCGCAGCACACTCTCCATCAATGATCAGTACTGTAGTGGATGTAGATGATACATTATTAATCAGTAACAGTTCGCAAACACTGATACTCTTCGCGCCCTCAATTCAAAACACATCAGTAATGGGTGAGCCCAAGCCAGTCACATAATCATAATGCGCTCGCGCGCTGCAGAGATAACCGCAAGCGCCGTTGGTACCGCTCATGATGTCCCTGAAGTAGTCGCTCGCGTTTGCCGAGAGCTTGTCCGAATAGAGGTTCTTGAGGCTGATGCCTTTGCCGAGTGCCGTGATCGCTGCCCATTGCGGCGAACCGGCCGAGGTCCCGCCGACTTCCTCCCATTTGCCCGCGTGATAAATCGGGAAACCTGATGGACGGATCAGCATCATAAGAGACATCGGGGATCGCGCGCATACCGCCGGATTTGGGTATCTCGTATGAGGATTGGAAACGTCGGTTCTTTTTCGTACGCCGAGACGCCACCTCCCGAGCCGGCCCATGCCGTTTCTTTGGCGAACGATCCGTCTGGCCTCGTCATAAGAGATGTGCCGCCGACCCCAATGACATCCGGTGAGCTCGCCGGCCAGCTGGCGCCCGCACCGTTGTCGCCGGAAGAAGCAAAGAATACAGCGCCGTATTTCGAGACAAAATGCGAATCGAGCGAAGTCTCTTCGGGGAATTCCGCGCCTCCCCAGCTCATCGAGATCGCGACGACGTCGCTGCGGCTTGTCGCATAATCGACTGCGGCGAGCAGGTTGGCGCCGCTCTGAGTCTTCGCTTCGACCAAGAGGATCTTGGCGCTTGGCGCGATCGCATGCGCCCATTCGATATCGAGCGAGGTCTCGGTGTCCCAGCCGCTATTGTCGCTTCTCGCTCGCACTCATCAGATGCTGTTCGAAGCAGCCATCGGCTTTGGTGCATGCGGGCAGCCCAAACTGCTTGCTAAAAGCCGCAAGATCGGCTTCCGCGCTCTTGTCATCGTAAGCGCCGATGATCGCGATCGTGCCTTTGCCGCCGCTTGACGGAAGATTATAGAGAGCTTTTTGATCTCGGTCGGCGTCATACCGACCGGCACCTTGGTCTTCGCATAGACATGTATCGGCGGCGTACCTTTGTAATTGGAGAAATGATATGCAGCTTCAGCGGTATGCGGCATGAGCGCCATACATATACACGCGATCACTCCGGCAAATACCGTTGTACTAATGTCTAGTCTCCAAAATAATGACCCCATATACAAGATACGGTATCAGCGCCAAGGCAAAAGCCTCCGACTTATCCCCTTTTCCATTACAGAGGTCAGACCTCTGCAAGATAACTCTCTAGAAAGAGCCCCTAACCCCTAGTTGTCATTTTGGGGATCTGCGTTAGCATACAGCGATGAGAAACGATCAAACGACCCAGCTGTGGATCGCCGGCGGATTCATCGTGCTGGTCATTATTATCACTATTATTGCGGCCGTTGTATCTGCTCATCAGAGCACCACAGCCGCGAGCTTCGACGCGACCAAAACCTCGGCGATCACTTCGACCGACCATCAACACGGCGACGGAAGTGCCAAAGTCACCCTGATCGAATATGGCGACTTCGAATGTCCTGCCTGCGGCGCCTACGAGCCTCTGGTAGAGCAGCTCTATCAGCAGTACGGCAACCAAGTACTCTTCGTCTTCCGCAACTTCCCGCTCTACCAGATCCATCCCTTCGCTATGATCGCAGCTCAAGCCGCTGAGGCGGCCAACCTGCAAGGCAAATATTGGGAAATGCATGATCTCTTGTACAAGGACCAGAGTCAGTGGACTGCCGACACGACACTCTCCACCGACACTGTCGTATCCAAATACTTCGACCAATACGCCCAGCAGCTCGGCCTCAACGTGACGCAGTTCAACACAGACATCAACTCTGCGGCGGTCAAAAGTAAGGTGCAGGCCGACCTCGCGCTCGGCAACGCCGCGCAGATCGATCACACGCCGACTTTCTTCATCAACCTTACACAGATCCAGAACCCCGGCAGTTATCAAGATTTCGTGAAAGTACTCGACGCCGCGATCGCATCATCGACTGGTTCTGCAGCCGTACCGCAAACGTCTAGCTCTTCGGCACCTTCTCTCAACGGCGCCACGAGTTCAAGTGCCTCATCGCGAACAAGCACCGCCAAATAATATGATCATCCTGATGGCCGTGGGGACCGTTCTACTCGGCGTCGCAATCATCGTGAGTATACTTGCACTCTTCAATGCTCGGTGGCGCGTACAGGTCCGCAGTTTGTGCAGACAATACGGTATCCTCGCACTTTTCCTTCTTTCGGGCGTCTCGATCGCCGGTTCGCTGTATCTACAGTACGGCGTCAACCTCAACCCCTGCCTCTTCTGTTGGTGGCAACGCATCTGCATGTACCCGGTCGCGCTCATCGCGCTTGTAGCGCTCGTCAAAGGCCGCAGACTCTCAGACATCGCCGACTACGTGCTCTCGCTCTCGGTAATTGGCACAGTAATCGCGCTCTATCAGTCGCTCCTACAAATGCTTCCGAGCGGCTCCTTGATCCCTTGTGACGCAGCAGACGACTGCGCCGTGCGGAGCGTCTTGGAATTCGGATTTGTCACACTACCCTTGATGGCAGCAGTCGTCTTCATAGCGCTCGCGCTCGTCGCCTTGCTCGGGCGCCAAGAATATTCTGAATAACCTATGGAAAAGCCCTTGCTCTATGATGAGATGAAGGAGAAGACGGACATTGCGATCTCGTACAAGCCCCTCCTGGTGAGTGGTGTCACACTCGAAGTAGTTCAAGATGCCCTGCCGCCGATAAGTGCATGGTTTACCGCGGGTAGGATCGACGAAGCGCACATACTCTATATGGAGGCGACGGAGCTCGTCCGCTCGCGTGTCAGTATTGGCCAGAGTCCGAGCCAGATCTTGGAGGCACTCAAAGTGCTTTTTGCGCTCTTCCGCAACGAGAAGGTCTTACCACAAGAGATCGTTGCAGTCAGTGTCCCTCGTGTGACGTCGTTGAAACTCAAAGAAGAGGGTACGTCACTTACAGCCTCAGTCCCCAATCCCGGCAAGTCGCTCGAAATCGACGTCGATGGCGTCACGTACCTGCGCCTGCCAGTGAAGACACGGCTCATCGATACGCACGACAAAGACATTCTCCCTGTCATCGAAGAGTACGCCCTGCCAAGAATTCATCATGGGGATCTTTTCTTCGTCAGCGAAAAGGCGCTCACCATCACGCAAGGTCGCGTCGTCGACATGAGCGACATTCATCCTGGATCGCTCGCGCGCATGCTCGCGCGCAACGTCGGCAACTCCTACGGCACGCAAGACTTCCACGGCTTCGGCCATGGCACATCACTCGCCATGCAGCTCTTTATCGAAGAAGCAGGCTATATGCGAGTACTCTTCGCCGCCGCAGTTTCTGCCATCACCCGTCCGCTCGGCATCCGCGGTGCCTTCTATTATCTCTGCGGCAAGAGCGCCAAATCGATCGACTGTCCGATGTCATTTCTCATCCTTGAATACGCACATGCAGCCAAGCTCGCACCCAAGGATAGCGACGGCGAGGCCAGACGTATCAGAGAGAAGATCGGCTGCGAGACGGTCATCCTCGACGCCAACTACCGCGGCGCATTCAGCCTCGGCAAATCATCAAGCGCTATCACCGAAGAATTTATCGGTAAGCTCTTCCGAGACAATCCGCTGGGCCAGAGCGACGAAATGACGCCGTTTTGCATCGTGCGCAAAGCAAATATAAAATCGCAGGCCCTAGATTTTACTCCGGGGCCTGCAACGAAACACGGGTAAAACTTTTTTTACCCGAAGGTGAAGGTATACGCATCCAAGGTCCCCGATTCAAGATCGATCTCGAGCGTGTGAGTGCCATAATCAGGCAGGCTGATGATCTTGTAGAGACGGTCTTGGTCGATCGTCATTTCGCTGTTGCTATCGACATCCGCTCCCGCGTCCGCTCCTACCGGCTTGCCGTCGAGTAAGACCCTTACCTTAGCAGTTGGGTTGCCTGTCGCTACCATGTACACATTCTTGGCTTGGAATTGGTACTCGATCTTGCCTGCCGCTGTGTCAGACGTCTCGGCGTATTCAGCGTCGAAGGTCCAGGTGCCGCCGAGGTAGAGGCCGTTGGTCTGCAGCGAGGAAGGAATGGTCATGGTAGTCGTCGTTGCGTCTCCCACGGGCCCGTCAGCGAGCGGCTGATTGCGGTTGTAGCCGAAGTAGGTCTCGGGGCTGCCGAGCTCAGCAGCGTTGACCTCAGGCGCGTTTGGCGAGACGGTGCCTGTCGAGACCGTATCGGGGAGATTCTCATTTTGATCACGCTGCGTGAGCGCTTTCTGGATAGCGGCTTCGGTCTGCGCGTAATCCCCTTCGCCCGAGTGGCTGTAGACGACAAAGCCGTCGCTGTTGATGAGATAGATCTGCGGCCAATATTCGTTTTGGAAGGCGTTCCATGTGGCATAGTCGTTGTCCATAACGACCGGGTACGTGATCCCGAGCGAAGTCACTGCAGCCTGTAGGTTGGATTGCAGTTTCTCGAAGGCAAACTCCGGCGTATGCACGCCGATGATCGTCAATCCCTCGCTCTTGTACTTGTTCCACCACGCATTCACATAGGGGATCTCGCGCTGGCAGTTGATGCAGCTGTAGTCCCAGAAGTCGACCAGGACTACATTGCCCTTGGCCACCTGTCCTGCAATCGTGATCGGCTGCCCGCCGGTATTGATGTATCCGGCAGCGCCCGTGATCTCAGGAGACTTCGAGTATTGCTGCGCTTCCTCGCTGATACGCTCTGCACTCGACGTCGCCGAAGCGCCCACTGCCGGAGCGTTACTCGTCGCATAGTCAGTGCCCGGCGCGATCAGCGCGGTCGAGGTGCCACTGCCGGTGTTCAAGGGTCCGGCGCTGTTGATGAGACCCTCTTCGAGCCCTGAGAATTTCTGGAAAGCGGCGGAGTTGGCGAAGAAGAGCTCCACATTGGCCTCGACGCCGAAGCCTATCGCAAGACCGATCGCTATGAAGAGGACGCCGATCGCCTTCTTGAAGATGCTGTTTGGGTTGGACGCAGCGCCGAATCTCTCGAGCAATTTTTGCCCAGCCACCGCCACGATAAGAAGCGTCACGCAGAGGCCAAATGTATATGCAAGCAGATACACGAGCCCCGCCAAGAAGCTGCGCGGCAGGACGGTCGCAATGATGAGGAAGTAGGTAGGGCTGCAGGAGGAAAAGACCGGCCCGAGCGAAGCGCCGACCAGGATATCTCCCGCGATGTTCTGCTTCTGATAGCCGGTGGCGAGGAGCTTGTTGGACTCGCGATTGATGCTGTTGACGAACGAGAGCCGGTCCCAGATCGACGGAAAAATGATCGTAAGACCCAAGAAAACGATCACGACGCCCGAGAAGATCTGCCAGAAAGCGGGCGGGATGTTGATGAAAGCCGTACTGACCTTCAAGAACAAAGTAAAAAGTATCACCGATACGCCAAGCGAGATGGTCACCGTTATGGCACGCTTGATGCTCGTGCCTCCTGCAAGCGATCCGCCGACTATGATCGGCAAGAGCGAGATCGTACAGGGCGCGAGCACAGTGAGGACGCCAGCAAGGAGTGATATAAGAAAGAGAATCATAATGAATGTAGTATACCAGCCTCTCCGATTATGCGTCGGAGAGGCTGGATGAAAGTCTGATAACTACCAAGTATTAGTTGGTCGGCATCAGGACAGTGTCGACGACGAAGGTCACGCCATTGCTGGAGATGACATCCGGAGTCTCGACCATCGATACGCCGTTGACGCTGATCTGGCCGCTCGCCGACTTGTTGATCGTGAGCTGGCCGCCTTCGACAGTCGTGAGTTTCTCACCGTCGGTAAGGTCAGCCGAAGTATAGCGACCCGGTACGACATGGTACTCGAGAATCTTCGTGAGCTGTGAGACGTTTTGCGGAAGCAAGAGGCTCGCAAGCGTCGAAGACGAGATCTTCGCAAAAGCGTTGTTGTCTGGAGCAAAGACCGTGAACGGTCCGGTGCCCTCAAGTGTCGATACAAGTCCTGCAGCCTTCACTGCTGCGACGAGCGTCGTCACGTTGTTGGCGTTGACCGCATTCTGCACAATGTCCTTGTCGGGAGTCATGAGTGCGCCACCGACCATAACGCCGGTCATCGTGGATCCCGTTGAACCACTCGATCCCATTGACCCTGAGGTAGATCCACTCATTGAAGTGCTACCTGAGGTCATGCTCATCGAGCCCATAGAACTCTGTATCTCAGCGCGCGTGAGCGCGCCGAAGTAGCCGTGCGCCGGCAAGCCGACGGAAGACTGGTACGAGGCGAGCGCCGCTTTGGTCAGAGAGCCGAAATAGCCCATCGAGACGCCCGCAGGCATGGTAAGGAAGCCGCCGGAGACCAAGAAGCTCTGGAGCGCGGAGACGTTGTCTCCAGTCGATCCGTAGCTCAAGTCGCTGCTCGAGGTGAGCGTGCTCTCAGTCGTCATCATGGTCATCGGAGCCTCGTTCATCGCGGTCTGTGCAAATGCTGATGCCGCAGGCACGAGCGCGAGTGCTACGAGTGCTGCAAACGATACTTTTTTCATAATTGTAGTGATAAGAATTAATTACTGCTGCTGATTAATAGTGATAATAGCCTTTCGAATCTTTGTCCGAATCTTTGCCCAAATATTTATTGCTGGGCACATTCTCGATAATCGATTCAAGGACGGTGAGATACCCGAGGAGATCACGCGTACTTGCGCCTTTGACCAGCGGCCGCATGCGCGAACGCAATACGACCTCCGTATCGGCGACGAACTTCCTGCCTGCTTCCGAAAGCCGCAGGGATTTGCGCCGCGCATCCTTCTCGTCACGCTCTTCGAGCATGAAGCCCTTCTCCTTGAGCTTGCCGACGAGCGATGTCACGAACGGTGCTTCTACGCCGAGCTCGTGCGCCGCCACTGTCGGGCTCATTGATCGCTCGTATAGAAGCCCGAGAAACGCCCATTCGACGGTCGAAATGCCGTGCTCGTCCAAGATCATTCCCGTCGTTTGCTTGAGCGCGCGGTACGCCTTGGCTTGCAAGAGTCCGACGCTGTAGCTCGTGCGGTTATCCCGGACGCGCTTGATCTGCTTGAAGATGCTCATAGTGGCATAGAGGGTCGATCGATACTGATGCGACTGTGATGAACGTTCGAATACAAAGATTGATCATATGTTTATAAAATCGACCACTGTGCCCCTATCTCATGTGGATAGTTAAGCTACTTAAGTATACAGTTTCCAGCGTAAGATGCAATGAAGCATCGTGTGAATAATCGTGGTACGCTTGCCGGATGGATGCGATGGCATTAGCCCAGCTCAAAAGACAGGCAGAATGGCACGCGCAGGAAGAGCGCCATACCGCGCAAGAGCTCCAGAGCGCGGAGCTGGCGCTCGAAGGCGACAAGAAGAAGATCGAAGCGCTGCGCAAAAAGCTCGCCGAGAGCAAGCGCAAGACAGAAAGCTTCAACCAAGAGGTCATGCACGCGCAAGAAGAAATGCGCAAGCACATCGCCAATGGGGAGCGACCTTAGCCCTCGCCGGTTTCGAGTACACGAAAAGAGCCACGCAGGTGGCTTCTTTCGGTCTCATGACCCCACGGGGAATCGAACCCCGATTAACGGCTTGAAAAGCCGGCGTCCTAACCGTTAGACGATGGGGCCTCTATAAAAAGGCATACGCATCATAGCGCATTGGAAGCATGTATGAAAGTGTGGTATTTTATGCGCTGACAATGATCTTTATACGGGCGGTTTCCCCTATTGGGAAACGGCCAGGCCCGAGACGGAAGGTACATTTCGTGTCGGGTCTACCGGGCAAGCCTCACTTATGTCAGGCTTGCCCAAAGGAGAGGTGGCTGAGTGGTCGAAGGCACCGGTTTCGAAAACCGGCATGCTCGTAAGGGCATCAAGAGTTCGAATCTCTTCCTCTCCGCCTTCGTCACGACGTAGCTTTAGCGAAGTCGGGATTCGGAAGCTGTGTAGAGTCAAGTTTGCAATTTAAATTGCATCGTAGGGCTTGCCGAGCGTTTATAAAGAAACACTTAGAGCGATCGTCACAGGTCGACAAAGAATCATGAGATATTCATCGGTGATAGGTGATGATGTACTTTCGACCATTATAAGTACATCTAATAATAACCACACCTATGAAAAACATCATCGAAACTGCATCAAGCAACCCGGACTTCTCGACGCTCGTCACTGCGATCAAAGCCGCAGGGCTTGTCGATACACTTTCAGCAACTGGCCCGTTCACCGTCTTCGCGCCGACCAACGAGGCTTTTGCAAAGATCCCGAAGGCCACCCTCGACTCTGTGCTCGCAGACAAAAAGAAACTGACATCCATCCTCACCTACCATGTCGTCGCCGGCAAAGTGATGTCTAAGGACGTCGCCGCAATGAAAGAAGCCAAAACCCTTGAGGGCTCCGAAGTGAAGATAAGCATGAAAGACGGCGTCATGATCAACGATGCGAAGGTTACCTCAGCGGATCTTGAATGCACCAACGGCGTGATCCATGTGATCGACACGGTACTGATGCCGTAAGGCTGTATTTCTGCTATCTCTTGCGCGACCTCCGTCCGATGAAGGTCGTCACACGTCCTTCGGAGAGACTGCGGCCAAGGATACGGATACCGCGCGAGAGGTTGGTCGCCGCGACGATGAGAGAGAACTGCGAGAGCAGCAAGATGATGCCGAGCAGGACCTTTATGTATCTCCCCCACGCATAGTGCGAGGTCACTGCGTCCACTCGGAAGGTGAACCAACCGATGAGGAGCGTGATGAGAATGATCAGAAGCGCGTAGAAAAACATCTGCCCCGCCGAGACGAGCTCCATGCGCGCTTCTTCGTCGTTGGTCTTGGTCATCGAGTAGGTGAAGGTCACCGAAGCGAGGCTTATCACGAGCGCGATCGCGGAGAAGAAGGTCGCCGCGGTATCGGTGAATGCGTCGCTTTGCACGAACTCCGTGAAAGACGAGACGATCAGGAGCGCGAGCGCGATCCACACGAGCACGTCGAGCACGTACGGCAAAGAATCGATCAGAAGGTTGATAGAACGTCGGATAATCGCCCACGTTCCAGTGTCGGTTTTGGTATTCATGATAGAGCAATAATAGAGTGCTTTCGCCAAAAGGAAAGGTCTCGAACATGATAGTATTGCAGTATGAAAAATGATCGTACAGCCGCCAATTTCTTCCTCGCGCTTTTCATCATCGCGGCGGCCTTGGTGTGCTATCTCTTCCTGCCGACATTGAATGCGCTCACGCTCGGCGCGGTCTTTACCGTCCTCGCGCATCCGGTCTATCGCAGACTCCTGCGCCTGATGCCCAAGCATGAATCGCTCGCCGCGATTCTCTCGCTCATACTTATATTCGTCGTCATCGTGGTACCGGTCGTCTTGCTCGCGTCTATCGTCTTCAACGAGGCGCAAGGCGTGTATGCGAGCCTCACGATGGGCAGCGATTCGACCCTCGAGCAAAGGATCCTTGGCTATCTCGCACACGTAAGCCCGTCACTCGGGAGCGTCGACCTCAGCCAATACACGAGAGACTTCTTCGTGTGGCTCATCGGCAACATTGGAGTGCTTTTCTCGCAGATCGCGAGCTCGGCTATCACGGTGATCTTGTCGGCCTTCACGCTCTTCTACCTCTTGCGCGACGGTGCACGCCTGCGCGAAGAGATCATCGAGACTTCGCCACTCACACACACCGATACGGCAAATATCCTGGACACGCTCACCAGTATGGTCGGCTCTGTCATCCGCGGCACGCTCGTGGTCGCCGTGGTGCAAGGTGTGATAGTAGGCATCGGCTTCTATCTCTTCGGCTTGCACAACTCTGTCCTGTGGGGCTCCGTCTCGATCCTCTGCGCGCTCGTGCCTCTGATCGGCGCAGGTATCGTCTATATACCAGCCGCACTCGTACTTTGGGGTTGGGGGCACACGCTCGCCGCGATCGGCCTCGCGGTATGGGGATTCATTCTGTGCGGTTCGGTCGACAATTTCCTGCGCCCGCACCTCATCAAAAGCAGTGCCAACATCAATCCCCTCCTGATACTCTTGAGCGTGATCGGCGGGCTCTCAGTCTTTGGGCCGATGGGGCTCGTCCTTGGCCCGCTCGCGCTGAGCCTTCTTTTGACCCTCCTGCGGATCTACCCTTCCATGCGCGCCAAAGGACGGCAAAGTGCTAAGGCTTCCTAGCGAAGTAAAGATACTAAATGATTCTTAAAAAAAGAAAACGCCCCTGTAAGGGAGCGCTGTTAGTCGTGGAGATTACGATCGGAGTCTCTGGAAGTACGAAGTGATGCTCCGCGCGTATCTGTGGACCAAGTAATTGGCGGCGATCAGTAGCACGTACAAGATGAACGGGGCACAAATCGCCACGGCCCAACCGATACTTCCCGCGTAGAGAAGGAATATGTCAGTTACGCCGATAATAAACGTCGGTGTGAGTGGCGGGAGATGGAATCGTTCATCGGTCCAATTGAAACGATTCATCCCAATACTTAGGATGAAACCGAGCCCGACGAGCCCAATGCTTTCCTCCAACCATGGGTACAAATCAAACATGTCACTCTCCTGTGCTGCAATATATTATACCTATGATGTTCATATTGTCAATAAATCCTCAACAAAGGAAAGGCGTTTCCGTAGAGACGCCTAGACCAATCTTTTAGTCGCAAAATCACAAGTTATGTAACCATAGAAGATCAGAATCCATTGAAGACAAATCCCCGGGATTGTTTCAAGCCCGTTCATATCTCCGTGGTACCAGAAATAGAAGGACGCCGGAATAGAAACCACGAAGCAGTACTGCGGCACTACTTCGAGGTCATATACCCTCGAGAGTATCCCCACAAAGAAGTGGAGCGTGAGATACACTATGAAGAACATCGCATTTCTCCTTCCCTGAAAAATATAATACTTCTCGTCTCTCTTGTAAACGGATCATGCCACCGTGCCGGGCGCGATCGATTGGTGCTTCTTGATCTCGGTCACCTGGTTCTTGTCGTCGACAAACACCACCACGGGGTTGAGCGTCTCAAACTCCTTGGGCTCGATGAGGACCTCAGCAAGAATAATGATCTTGTCGCCTGGCGCGAAGAGCCGCGCGGGCGGGCCGTTGAGACAGATGTCGCCCTTCCCTCTCGCTCCGGCCATGATGTAGGTGCGCCACAGGGTCGCGTTGGAGAGATTGGTGATGTTCACGTATTGGAAGGGCTTCATGCCGCTCGCATCGAGTAGCGCTTCGTCGATCGTGATCGAGCCGACGTAATTGAGATCAGCCTGCGTGACCGTCGCGCGATGGATCTTGGCGGCACAAGCATGGATGAGCATGGGGCGATTGTACGCCTTTGGATCGATATGTAAACGCGTGATAACCTTGGCTTATGAATACTCCCGAGAAAGGTTTCTACTATCATTACAAGCACGATCCGAACGGAACCGTGAACAATTACGCTTACGAAGTAATGGGCGTCGGGCATCACACGGAAGACGATTCCCTTCTCGTAATGTATCGTCCGATTTACGAAGGCGAACATTTGGATGCAAACGCCAATGCTTACCTGAGGCCGCGTGAGATCTTCTTGGAAGAAGTTACCAAAGAAGGCAAGACATTCCCCCGCTTCCGGAAAATCACTGATCCAGCGGTCATCGCTGAGCTCGAAAATCTCCGCGATCAAATGTACCAATAAGAGAAAGGGCCGCGTAATACGCGGCCCCCGTTGTAGACAATCAGATTGTCTCAGATTACGACTTCTTATACTCCTTCCAGAGCGGCTCCCAGCCTTCGCGGAAGACCGCCATCAATATCTCATCGCAGTATTCGCCATCGACGAAATGATGATCCTTGAGCTGCGCCTCGACTACATACCCGCATTTCTCGCTATAGCGCACACTCCGCTCGTTAAATGCAAATACACGTGAGCAGATCTTGCGCAAACCGAGAGAATTGAATGCGTAGTCCAAGAGCAACATCTTCGCATCGGTGCCGTACCCCTTCCCGATGAACTGCTTGGCTCCAATCACGGTACCCGTTGTCGCACGTCGATTGATCCAATCGATACTGTGTAACCCAATGAAGCCGATATGCTTGCCATCGAGTGTATCGATCGCAAACGAGATATCGCTGTGGTGCTTCTTATGATCGGCCGCAATCCATTCATCTTCTTCGAAGTACGAGAGCGGCATGCGCCTATTGAGAAACTTCGTTGTTTTTGGATGGTTTAGCCAGCGTACCGCGCGCTCGCCATCGCCTTTTTCTTTGGGACGCAAGATCGTCTTCTTGCCTTTGCGGAAGATTATCTGTGAGGTCGTATCATTCATTACCATTCTCCTTTCAAGGTGCTTTGCCAAACAAAAACCTCGGCTTCCGTTCAGCCGAGGTCTTTCAAGGAGAGTTCTATGAATTACTGCGGCTGAGCACAAGCATCACTAGGAAGCGTGGCGATTGAGACGCCGCGCATCCAGAAATGTGTATTCTTACCGCAGTTATAGTGCTGCATAAATTGAAAGTAA
The DNA here is from genome assembly GCA_963767115.1 of Candidatus Kaiserbacteria bacterium. GTDB lineage: Bacteria > Patescibacteriota > Minisyncoccia > Phycocordibacterales > UBA2100 > UBA10103. The sequence continues at coordinate 73,078 of CAVYCR010000012.1, forward strand.
CACTGTATATGGATATGTCAAGTGCGCCCGATATGGTACCCTTCTTGGTATGAAAAAGCCGGATTATTTCGAATCGCTGAAAGTGCTTAAGAAAGACCCGTTTTTGGCACCGCTTATCAAGCTATACGGCGAGCCGGATATGCGCTGGGGAGAGCGTACGGTCGTCTTCGAATCACTGCTTCGCTCGATCATCTATCAACAGCTCTCAGGCCGTGCGGCAGGCGCAATACACGCACGAGTACTCGCCCTCTTCCCCAAAAATAAACCAACGCCTGAATTGCTTTTGAAGATTCGCGCGCCAAGGCTTCGCAAGGCGGGCCTCTCTGCGCAGAAAGTCGACTATGTGCGCGACCTCGCACACAAGTGCCTCGACGGCACGATCGACGAGAAGAAGCTACCCAAGATGTCGAGCGCGGAGATCATCGAGCATCTCACTGCGGTGCATGGCGTGGGCGAGTGGACGGCGCACATGGTCCTGATATTCACCCTGCACCGGCCCGACATCCTCCCCATCGGCGACCTCGGGATCCGCAAAGGCTTCCAAACAGTCTACAAGCTCAAAAAGCTGCCGGGCAAGAAAGAAATGCAAAAGCTCGCTAGTGAATGGTCCGCCCACGCCTCGATCGCCTCGTGGTACCTATGGCGGGTCGCTGACGAGGAGAAGTCTGCCAAGCGCGACAAATGATCTTAGTTTGCCTTTGAGCGATTCTCAATTATTTTGTAGGCAAGCGCGAGCGCAAATGCTGCACTTTCCAGCTTCTCCCCTTGAATCGAATCAGGAAAGAATTCCTCATTTTCTTTGGCGATTTGTCGGCAGATAATCTCCTGCTTGCCTTCTCGCGAAGAGCGGATTTCCTGCAATCGTGCTTCGACCACCGCGACCAATCTTTTGGTATCTTCTCCGTTATCTTTGAGTGCCCTTTCGGCCTGCGGAGCGAATTTATTTGCCAATTCAACAAAGGGAGTCTGATCCTCTTTGAGCACCAAGGCTTTTTCTGGTGTGCTCTTCCCTTTTCTATACCACGGTATTTCCATTGACATAGCTCTATAAAAGCACGATCGCGAGGCAATGTAACCCTTCAAATCGAATAAGCTAAAACTACCGAAAATCAGACCATTCTGCTATACTAGCCCCGTTGCGCGGTTAGCTCAGTTGGTAGAGCATCGTCTTGACGTGACGAGGGTCATAGGTTCGAGTCCTATACCGCGCACAAACCGACGACAGGCAGGTTTGTGCGAGCCGGAGGCCGGCGGGCCGAGGCGGGGTCGCGCAATTTTCCAGCAGGAAAATATGGGTGACCACAAGAATGAAAAAGAGTGCCTGCGCACTGTTTTTTCATTACCAGTGCGGGCCCGGAGCTATGTTTCGCCAGCAGGTGAAACCAGCGAGGCGGGGTCGCGGAAATTTTCGAGCGACGGCGAGAAAATTATCTGTGACCACAAGGTCTACAAAATTCCATAGAAAAAGCCGCGCGTGAGCGCGGCCCTCGAGTTTCTACGCCGACTGAGTTCCTGACGGCGCCGTCTTTTTCAAGACAAAACGTTTTAGCAACGGCCAAACGAGGAACAGAAATGCGAGTGCGAGAAGCGTGCATGCAACTCTGACGGAAACGAATATAGTAGTTAGAAATATATACCTCATCAACAGAGGCTTGTATGACCTCTCATCGTAATGAGCAGCCGGCATGATGTCTGATAGAGCGATCAGAGGCGGAGTATAAGAATCATCGCATCCGCCGCTTACCGGGAAGAGAATCGTTCGGATAATGTTCCAAACGCGACCCTTCCTGCCGTATGATTTCTGGGTCAGGATCGCGATACACGGCCCAAGGCATGTGCAGATTTCCACATAACGAAGCAGATACGTCAGCATATGAGACACCATGATTAACCTCCCTGTTGCTACCAACATAATACCACACTATCTATTTTATGACAAATGAAAACCCCGCCACGCGTATATCGCTTGAATACAAGCTTTATTCCTCATCCTTCAAGAACCCTCCCGCCTGTATGCTCCAAAGCTTCTGATAGAGCCCGTCTTCCTTGAGAAGCTCGGTGTGCGTGCCCTGCGCCGCGATCTTGCCTTCTTCGATAACGAGAATGCGGTCCATGTTCCTGATGGTCGAGAGACGGTGCGCGATCACGAGCGTCGTGCGGCCCTGCATGAGCGTGCGCAGAGAATCTTGAATGAATGATTCGGATTCGCTATCGAGGCTCGAGGTCGCTTCGTCCAAGACGAGGATCGGCGCGTTTTTAAGTATTGCGCGGGCGATAGCGACGCGCTGACGCTCGCCGCCCGAGAGCTTCACGCCGCGCTCACCGACGAAGGTGTTGTAGCCCTCGGGCAGCTGCGCGATGAATTCATGACAATGCGCTTTCTTGGCGGCTTCTATCACCTCTTCGTCGCTTGCATCGCGCCTGCCATAGCGGATGTTTTCTAAGAGAGAGCGGTGGAAAAGTATCGGCTCCTGCGGCACAAATGCGATCGCGTTGCGCAGACTTTCCTGCGTCACTTGAGCGATATTTTGCCCGTCGATCTCGATCGTACCACTCTTTACGTCGTAGAAACGAAGCAAGAGCCGCGTGATCGTCGATTTACCCGCACCAGAGTGCCCTACTAAAGCGATCTTCTCGCCGCCCTGCACTGAGAGGTTGAAACCGGTAAGGATCGGGCGTTCGGGGTTGAAGAAGAAGCCGACGTCTTTGAAATCCACCCCTCCTTTGGGCACGACAAGTGCGGGAGCGTCTGGTATATCGTGTATCTCGTGCTCAAGGTCGAGGATCTCGACCATTTCCGTGGCATTGGCGAATGCATCATAAAACCGACGCAATTGTTGCCCGACACTACCGCAGACATTGAACGTGCCGATGAGATACGTCTGGATCAGTACGAAATCACCGATCGTGAGCTGCCCGCGTTCCCAGAAGGCGAGCGCGCCAAAAAGCAGCACGACGTTGATACCGACCATGAAAAACGCTTGCGAGCCCCACATGTACTCTTCTGCATTCCACGAACGAACCGTCGAATCCTGCCATCGCTCGACAAAGCCCTTGAACAACGCGTATTCATAGGCGATGCCCGCAAACATCACGACGGTGTTTTGGTTTGAGATGGCGTCTGAGAGCGCGCCCACCATCGCACTGTCGTCGGCCGAACGCTTGACACGCAGCGGCTGGCGCAGCTTGGAGACATAGATCTGAAACCAGATGAAAAGTACGACCCAGACCGCGAGTACGAAGCCGAGCAAGTGGTTGCTCAGAAAGAGAATGCCCACCGCGCCAATGACGAAGACAGCCGACGGCAAGAAAGTCTGGAAGAAGACATCGAAAATAGTTTCAAACGCGTCGGAGAATTTGGAGACGCGTCGCGTAAGCGTGCCGGCGAAATGCGACGTGAAGAAGAAATACGAGTGCCCGAGAAGGTATTGAAACGCGGTGAGATACAGATCCGGCATTACGGCCGTCTCGAGATCAATGGTGGCGAAAATCTGAAGGCGCAAAAATGCCCAAGCGACAAAAGACGCAAGCCCGATCAAAGCGATCACGATTACCAAATGATGATTGGTATCCGCGGAAGGAGTGCCGCTCGCGAGCGTATTGAAAAGATCACGCATATAAAGCGGGCTGATGAGGCTCGCTACCTGCGTACCGATCGTGCCAATGACGACGAGTATGCTTGCGATCGGGTGCTTGCCGACTTCACGCAAATACATGCGCAACACATTGAGGTCAGAAACTGCTGTCTTGTCTGTTGCCATTTCCTCACTCTAGCGCACACTACGACTTCAAGCTATAACGATGATATGAAAGTACTTGGGATAGAGACGAGTTGCGACGAGACAGGGGTCTGCATAATCGACGCGCAGGGCAACTTCGGCGCGGATTTCTCATACCAAATACTCGGCAATGCGCTCTACAGCCAGGTCGCCATACACGCGCCGTACGGCGGCGTCTTCCCCAACCTCGCCAAGCGCGAGCACGCCAAGAACCTCGTCCCGCTCATGAGCCAAGCGCTTGATCAGGCAGGACTTCTCCGGCGCAGAGGTCAGACCTCTGCAGGCACGGAAGAAGAAGCGCGGTTGATAGTGCCGGAGATCCTAGCGCGCGAGCCCGAGCTGCTCGAGCAATGGGAAGTGTTTTTTAGAGAGTACGAGAAGCCCGACATCGACTGCATTGCGGTCACACACGGGCCGGGGCTCGAGCCTGCGCTCTGGGTCGGTGTGAACTTCGCTCGCTCGCTTGCGCTCAACTGGGGCGTGCCGCTCGTCGCAGTCAACCACATGGAAGGACACGTGGTGATGTCGATGATGCAGGATGATCATCTTGGTGAATTTGAATTCCCTGTGCTTTCATTACTCATCTCCGGCGGCCACACCGAGCTCGTTTTGTCGCAAGGCTGGCTGCAGTACGAGCTTCTTGGTGCCACCCGCGACGACGCGGTCGGCGAGGCATTCGACAAAGTCGCGCGCCTGCTCGACCTTCCCTACCCCGGCGGCCCCGAGATCTCGCGCCTCGCGAAAGAAGCTCGAGAACTCGAGCAAGGCGAAACCTTGCTCAAATTCACGCCGCCGATGTTGCATAGTGGCGATTATGATTTCTCATTCTCGGGCCTCAAGACTGAGGTGCGCAAATATGTCGAGCAACATGCACCACTTGCTGATGATATGAAAAAAGAAATTGCCTGCGCTTTCGAGAATGCTGTAGCCGAAGTGCTCGTAGAGAAAACCATGAAAGCAGGCGACGAGTTTGGCGCACAATCGATCCTCGTGGGCGGCGGCGTCTCTGCCAACACCTACATTCGCCATCGCCTCGCTGAAGCGATTCGTAAAGCCCCGGCCTTTACAAAATTATTGATCCCGCCGGCACAGCTCGCGACGGACAACGCCCTCATGATCGCGCTTGCCGGCTATTTCCATGCAATCAAAGGCGATCTCGCCGACCCCCAGACGCTCAAAGCAAACGGTAATTTACGTCTCGCATAGATGGCCATCACTGTGCTAAAGTGAAGCAATGGAGCCACAAAAGTCAGTTCCCGAGGCATTTCTCAAGCCCTATAATCCTCAGGAAAATGAGGACGCGATATATACGCTTTGGAACGACAGCGGTTATTTTAATCCCGACAACCTTCCCGGAAACAGGAGCGAGCCATTTACCATCATCATGCCGCCGCCAAACGCCAACGGCTCGTTGCACGCCGGCCATGCGCTTTTCGTTACGCTGCAAGACATCATGATCCGCTTCGCCCGTATGAGGGGCAAGAGGGCGATGTGGGTGCCGGGCGCTGATCACGCAGGATTTGAGACGCAGGTCGTGTACGAAAAGAAATTGGAAAAAGAAGGCCGTTCGCGCTTCGACATGAAGCCTGATGAGCTTTACAAGGAGATTCTTGATTTCACACTTGAAAATAAATCATTCATGGAGGGCCAGATCCGTCAGCTCGGTGCGAGCTGCGATTGGTCGCGCGAAGTATTCACCCTCGACGAGCGCGTGATCCGCACCGTTTACGACACGTTTCAGAAACTTTCTGATGACGGCTTGCTCTATCGCGGCGAGCGCATCGTCAACTGGTGCCCGAAGCACCAGACGTCGCTGAGCAATCTTGAGACCGAGCGTGAGACGCGCACGGATCCTTTCTACTACCTCACATACGGACCATTCACGATTGCCACCGCGCGCCCCGAGACGAAGTTTGGCGACAAGTACGTGGTCATTCACCCCGACGATCCGCGTTACGCGCAATACAAAGACGGCGATGTCTTCGATCTTGAATGGATCAACGGCCCTATCAAGGCCACACTCATCAAAGACGACGTAATCGACACGGCGCTCGGCACTGGTGCAATGACGATCACGCCCTGGCACGACCCTATCGACTTCGAGATCGCGCAGCGGCATCACTTGCCCTACGAACAGGTCATCGATTGGCGCGGCAAATTACTTCCTATCGCAGGAGAATTCGCCGGTATGAACATCAAGGAGGCACGCGGCAAGATCATCGAGAAACTGCAGAGCAAAGGCCTCGTCGAGAAAATCGATGACAAATACGTGCACGAAGTGCCGGTCTGCTACAAATGCGGTCGCGAGATCGAGCCGCAGGTGCGCCCGCAGTGGTTCGTGAATATGAAGCCGCTTGCCGCGCGCGCGATCGAAGCGGTAAAGAGCAAAGAGGTGCATGTACTTACCGAAAACCATGAACGAATCCTCTTGAATTGGCTCGGAAACATCCAGGATTGGAATATTTCCCGCCAGATCGTCTGGGGCATTCCGATCCCTGCGTGGCAAAAAGGCGATGAATGGAAGATCGGCGAGGAGTGCCCCGGCGAAGGCTGGACGCGCGATCCCGATACCTTCGACACATGGTTCTCATCGGGCCAATGGCCTTTTACTACGCTCGGATATCCCGACCACAGCGATTTCAAAACGTATTATCCGACTTCAGTAATGGAAACGGCCGCCGACATCCTCTTCTTCTGGGTAGCGCGCATGATCATGCTCGGGCTGTATCGCACGGGCCAAGTCCCCTTCAAATACGTGTACTTGCACGGGCTCGTGCGTGATGCTAAAGGCATCAAGATGAGCAAATCGAAGGGCAACGTGATCTCGCCACTCGAAGTATCAAATGAATACGGCACCGATGCACTGCGCATGGGACTTATCGTAGGCAATACACCCGGCACCGACCTCAACCTCGATACGCGCAAGATCGGCGCGTACAAGAAGTTCGCCAACAAGCTCTGGAACGTCACTCGCTTCGTCCTGACTGCAAGCGCTCCTTTTGACCTTTCGACTCACCCGCCTCTTACGGAGAGTGATGATGCGCTCTACAAGCAATTCGAGGGCATCGCAATCGATATCACGGCCGACATCGACAACTTCCGCTTCCACTTGGCTGCCGAGAAGATTTACCATTATATCTGGCACAATTTCGCCGATGAGATCATCGAGACAAGCAAGCCGGTGCTCGATACCGGCACCGCTGAGGAGAAAACTTCTCGCGCATGCCTGTTGTATATGATCCTGCGCGATTCGCTCAAGCTTCTGCACCCTTTCATGCCCTTCGTCACCGAGGCCATCTGGCAGCAATTGCCGTATAAGGATTCGGATTTATTGATGGTAGCCGAGTGGCCCGCAAAATCGGGCTCATAGGTATTTCGAACCTCGCCTGCGAAATCAACAGCACTACAGGGTACGGCCGTAGTGGGGTGCATAGCATTGTACTCATAGTACGGTTCGCAAATACCTATGAGCCCGATTTTGCGGGCTATAATGGCACTCAATGGACATAAACTGGACCTCGATAGCCTGGTCTGCCACCGGGGGCATCATCCCCGCACTCTTGTGGCTGTGGTTCTGGCTGCGCGAGGACAGCAAAAGGCCGGAACCGCGCCGATTGATCGCGCTCGCTTTCTTTGCCGGCATGTGTACCGTGGTCGTCGCCATGCCTGTCGAGCAATACGTGCAGCTCTACATCTCCAACCAAACCGAGCTTTTTAGCGCTTGGTCGGCTATCGAGGAGACACTCAAATTCCTCGCCGCGCTCATCGCGGTACTCTGGAGCAAGGAGAACGACGAGCCGATCGACTCCGTCATCTATATGGTCACGGTCGCGCTCGGCTTCTCTGCCGCAGAAAACGCGCTTTTCCTCTACAGTCCGCTCTCCGGCAACACCCTTGTGCAGACATTCGTTACCGGCGACCTGCGCTTCGTCGGCGCAACCCTCCTGCACGTGCTCTCTTCGGCGACGGTCGGCATCGCGCTCGCTCTCGCCTTCTACAAGAGCCGGCTCATGAAGATCGTGTACGCGATCTGTGGAGTTATCCTCGCCGCCCTTTTGCACGCGACGTTCAATTTCTTTATACTAAACACACCGCAAGACCAGCTCTTGCGCACGTTTGTCTTCGTGTGGGCGGGCATCTTGGTGCTTCTCGCAGCACTTGAATACGTGAAGCGCATAAAACCGCGTAAAAGATACAGAATTTCATAGTATACTTACCGCTTCCGGCTATACTTCTTACTTCCTGATACATTATTCGACCTAAGCGATCGTCATGATGAAAAAATCCAGCTTCTTCTCGCGGCTCACCGGCAAAGAGGGCGAATACGATGACGAAGAATACTTCGGCAACGCGACCCCCGGCGAGGCTGTCTTCTCGGGGAGCGGCGCGGAGCGCCACGCGCACATCAACACCTCAAACGAGCGCTGGGACACCTCGGGCGACGAGCCGCAGGGCGAGCTCGCCGTCGATGTCTACCAGACGCCCGACACCATCGTGGTCAAGGCCTTCCTCGCGGGCGTACAGCCCGGCTCGATCGATATCGCACTCACCCGCGAGATGCTCACGATCACCGGAAGCCGCCAAGACGAACGCGAAGTCGAAGACGACAACTACTTCACCCGCGAGCTCTATTGGGGCTCCTTCTCCCGCACTATACTCCTCCCCGAAGAAGTCGATGTCGACATGGCCGAAGCCTCCGAAAAGCACGGCATCCTCATGATCCGTCTGCCCAAAATCAACAAAAATCGTCAGACGAAGCTCAAGGTTCGTTCCCGCTAAATTCTTTCGCATGCAATATAAATTGCAAACGTTTGAAGTCTCACATAGAAAATAAGTATGGGTTGGTTATTGATCGGTGTAATCAACTTTGGTCCTGCATTAATCGGTCTTTTGGAATTAGGAGTAGTCGCTAATCCGAAAACTCCAACCCAGAAGGTATTTATTACCATTTTCAGATGGTCGGCTATTCTTGGTGGAGTTACGATTTTTGTTTGCCTGCCAATCACTTTCTTGTGGCTTGAATATCATTATGGAGACATTTCGGGAATCGGCGCAATATTTTGGGTTCCATTAAGTTGGTTATTGTCTTGGATCGGATGGATCGGGATGATTATCACCAGTTTTATTATTCGAAGAAGTAAATAATTTTACAGAGGGCTGACCTATGTGTTCGGTGAACCGATGAGATTGAGGCGGTAGACATCAAAAGAATTCTCCCCTTCAAACATATCCGAGGGATTGGGCAGGTAGAGGCGCGGGCGGGAGATTTCGGCCGTGGCGTCGTTGATGAGTCGCTTGAAGACCTCGAAGTGCGGCTGAGATTCGCGGAAATCGATGACGTATTTGCGCAGCTGCGCCTTGCCGTCTTTGTTTTGCCTTTTCTTGCACTCGTAGATGATGAATCGCAGCGGTTCTTTCTTGAAATGTTCGCGTACCGTGTAGTAGTTGAAAAGCGCCTGCATCACAAACATCGTCTTCTCAGCCTTCTGCGAACTAAACGAATCGACGAATTTGTGGTCGATGATGTCGACTGCCCCTGGATCTACCCGTGAGACCACGACGAGGTCAGAGATCGCCTTGATCGGCAAATCGAGACCCGGGACTGCAACCGTACCTGAGAACTCGACGCCCAATACTTTGTGCCGCGGCGGACGCGCGAGGTAGAACTGAATCGCCTGCAGATATTCACGCTCCATCGAGGCGAGCTTCGCCTTGCGCGCGGCGCGCGTCTTGGCCGTCCCGAAGTTGATCTCAAATTCAGGGATCTTGCGGATGTATTCGAGCCCGAGCTCGATAGCCCCCTCCTTGCTTATGCCCGAGTAGAAATGCTGCAGCGCGAGGTGCCCGGCCGAGCCGACGATCGAGGCGGGGTTCCTCGGTGTGTCATAGATACGCTCAACGTATTTCTTGTACCAAGCGAGCGGATTGCGCAAGAAAGCCATCAAGGATGAGTGGCTCCAATACTTGATCGGCGGCTTTGTCGCAGACTTTTTCGCGGCCATTGTGGCAAAGTATACTACCATTTGACATATTTTTATCACGTTGTAATGTGCCATCAGATACGTTTTGCCGGAGGTAATTATGCAAAAGCCAGCTAACAGTAATCTCGATAAGTGGGCGCTCATTGCGGAACTCGCCTTCTACGCTACGACAATCCTTATGGCTGCAGGTGTACTCGCTTTCGCGCTCCACTCGGCAGCCAGGCACTTACCAGCACATGTGTGCTGACCCGCTCATGAAGCCGCCCTCTCATCAAGGGCGGTTTTGTCTTGATAGTGGGCCAAAACAGAGGTATAGTATTCGCTGCCGCAGATCTTTGTAATGCTTAAAAAGCGGCAGCAAACCAAACAGGAAACACGAGGGTATCAAATGGGTCCGGTTTTCATTTCACTCGTCGGCGAACCACAAAACACGTCGGCTCTCTATGTGCGGCTTCAACAACATCTATCGGCGGAGTTCGCAAAGGATAAGCCAACATTCTTAGGTGATCCGTTCGGGGATTACGACACGATCAAAATCGGAGGTAAACGTAAGAGCGAGTATAGCCCTGAAGCGAGAGTTCATTTCCGCTGGGGATTATTCTTCGAGTTCAACAAAGGAATCGTTCGGCCTGCAATTGACGATGGTTCTAATCTTATTTTAGTCCCACGTTATGGCTTCGATTTGTACGCTGGCGCAACAGTCTTTCAAGACTCGCCCACGGCGTTGGCCATCCACTTGGACAACGTCAAACACGGCGTGAAGGGTCTAGGAATTAACCCTCCGATATACGTCTTTACCAATAATCCATCGTCGGAGCTTCAGATCAAGATCAGACAATACTTTGATCGGGAGCATGGGCAGAACGAGCCCACATACGCGCCCCCTAACGACACTGGGGCGCAGGCAGCGTTTATTACCAACCTGATCTACGAGGAACTCGCCAAGCGAAATACAAAGGCGAACGTAGCCTGAAACAAGAAGTAGGCCAGCAAAATCGGGAGCCCCTTTTCGGGGCTCTTTTTCTTTATTTATTTACTGGCCGCGATGCGTGCTATTTCTTTGAGAGGCCAACTCTTATCGTTTTCATACGTTGCCGATAGCGCCACCATGTCGCCTTGGAAATCGAGTGTCTCCTTGTACCAGTGGAGCATCGCCTCGACATCTTGATCATGCTGTTCTGGAGTGACGGGATGCCCGGCGCAGTTGTAGTGCGCGACGAAGGCGATAGCGACGGGATGATGCGCGCCCACAAGCAGGTCGAGCCATTTGACGAGCATATCGCGCTCGATCGCGTATTCTTCGACAGCACAGACCTTGTCTGGGCCCGGGATCGCTATCACGTCGACTCCGTCGACATCGAGCAACTTGCACACCTTGTCATTAATATGGACTCCTTCCTGGTGGAGCCTCCAGTCGGCGCAAAATACGCCGATCGCGAGCTTCTTTTGTTCGTTCATAGCAGGAATCCTACTATAGCTGCGTCATTGGCACAAATTTATAGAGATTTAGCCACTAACTTTTCTAACCACTAGGCATAACCACTAGGCAAGACCTAGTGGTTATGACTATAGCTGATCCAGTCAAGTATCTCGGCTTCAAAAGAAGCCTTGTTTGGAAAGTATTCGGGGAAAGGTCCCACTTGCAAGATTTTATTCTGAATACGACGAATTCCCTTAAAATCCAAATAACTTGAGTATTTATATTTTTTCAGGTAGCACAATGCCGTTTCCTTATTCTTGATTCCTTTTTCTTTCCATTGCTTGTCAATCATCTTTAGCGGATTGAGATGTATGTAGGAGAAAAGATACTTGAGATATCGATCACTGCTTGCATATTCAGATTTAAACTTCCCTTCGAACAGTCCGCCCGTTCTGGAATATTTCTTATTGAAATACATTACATACGCCGTGGATAGCTTCTGCATGAACTGGCTTACTCCACCCTCAATAAGAGGTGTGACGAGAATGTGAAAGTGGTTGGGCATTAGACAATACGCCCCAAGAGCTACCAGCTGTTCTCCGCGATCAAAATCATACGGACTCTCATGGCGTGCAAGATCTAGCATTTTGAAGTTTCGCCTTGAGTTACAGGCAAATAGCAAGCTCACAAAATGGAGGTAATCTTCCGCATCAAGAAATATCCGTTGCTTGCTGTTACCGCGATTGTAAAGGTGATAGAACTCGTCTATTGCAAAAGACATCTTTCTGACCCCCATACAGTAATAATTATGCACCCTAAAATCCACTAGGCAAATCCACCAGGCAAGACCTGGTGGATTAAGACCTGGTGGATTAGGTTGAGCTACTAGGACACATCAAAAAAGCCGCGTCATCCCGACGCGGCTTTTTTGGTAAGCTTCGATTAATAACTGCGGAGCTGCTTCGCTCTCTCGTGGAAGCGGATGCGCTCGAGGGCTTTGGCTTCGATCTGGCGGATGCGCTCGCGCGTGACGCCGAATTCGCGGCCGACTTCTTCGAGCGTGTAGCAGACGCCGTCGTCGGTGAGACCATTGCGCATCTCGAGGATCTTGCGCTCCTTGGGCGAGAGCTCGTCGAGGATGCCGGTCATTTGCTCGGAGAGAATGCGGCGCGAGGCGTCCATGGTCGGGCGCGGCGATCGAGTCGTCGGCGATGAAGGAGCCGAGCGTGGAGCGTTCGTCGTCGTCCTCGCCTATCGGGCTCTCGAGCGAGACCGTGTCCTGGTTGATCTTCTGGATCGTGTAGATCTTGTCGACTTCGATGCCCATTTCTGCGGCGATCTCTTCGGGCAGCGGGTCGCGGCCGAGGTGCTGGCAGAGTTCGCGCACCTTCTGCTTGTATTTGGCGATGGTTTCTACCATGTGCACCGGGATGCGGATCGTGCGGGACTGGTCGGCGAGCGCGCGAGTGATCGCCTGGCGAATCCACCAGGTGGCGTAGGTCGAGAATTTGTAGCCTTTGGTGTAGTCGAACTTGTCGACCGCCTTGAAGAGGCCGAGGTTGCCTTCTTGGATGAGGTCGAGGAGCGTGAGGTCAGGAGAGCGGTTGACGTATTTCTTGGCGATCGAAACGACGAGGCGGAGGTTGGAGCGGGCAAGGATGCCGCGCGCTTCGTCATCGTTGAGCAGGATGCGCTTGGCGAGCTCCTTCTCCTGCTGGCCATTGAGAAGCGGGTACTGACCGATCTCGCGCAGATACATCTGCACGCTGTCGTAGTTGGAATCAGAGCGGCGGTTCTGGAGCTTCTTGCGCTCGAGCACTTTGTCGGCTGAAGTATCCTCGAGCATGCCGCCGCCTTCGAGGACGTCGATGCCCGCTGACGAGAAGCGCTCGTACATGTCTTCGAGCAATTCGACATTGTCTTCGATCGTCGGGAATTCGCGCAAGATCTCGTCGTAGGTGATGTAGCCGCGCTCGCGGCCGAGGTTGATGAGCGCTTCGACTTTGGCCTGCAGCTTGCCGGGCATCGGTGCGCGCGCGAGCTGCGAAGGTGCCTTTTTCACGGTCTTTTTGACTGATACTTTTGCGGCTGCTGCACGGTTGGCGCGTGCAGAAGGAGCGCGACGCGTAGTAGCGCGCGTCTTCCCACGGACGGGAGTCTTGCTGGCTGCAGCCGAACGCTTTTTGTTTTTCATCTTTGTATTTTTGTTCGCCATATATGATAAACGTATGAAAACACACCGCTCATTAAATAATCTGGTGACAGACAATCGCCCACTCTCCCCTGTATGGGGAGCGGGCTCAGCTACGTTGTATCTTACCTCTCCGGGGCTTGGTTTATTTCAACCTAGTTTGAAAATGACCCGGTGGAAGACTGTCGGCCCAGTCTACACCCCCTCGTGGAGTTGCGCAATACGAGTTGTCAACACCTGGGAATGGTTCATGAGGCGCTCTATTTCGGCTTCTTCACCGCGGGCTTCGGCCTCTTCTAGGAGCCGGCTGGCGCTCGTAAGCTCATCAGCAAGCCTATCGCGCAGAAGTTCCTTCAGGAGTGCGTCTGCGCTCGCTGCCAGGCTGGTATCATTGCCATGCAAACGCTCGGCGGCAAACCGCAACGTCTCGAGCTCACCCTCTGGCATACCATGCAACTCGTGCATCCCCTCTGTACCTATTGCCTCGGTGAGTTTCGATTCATACACAGTGACATCAATCGGAGATTTCGGCTGGCTCCGCAGCCACAAGAGAAACGCGAAGGCAAGCTTCTCGCGGTTGATCTTCTGCAGCTTCGGCACGTGAGGCAGCGCATCCACCTGCTTCTCGACGGTCGGCACGGGGACTTTTGCAAATGACCGTAAGACTGCATCGCTTGAGACGCGCAAACGCTTGGCGATCTGGTCGACGTATTGCTCGCGTGCGATCGGGCTCTGCACGCTCGAGAGAAATGGCAGGACGACAGTCTCGACGGAGCGGCGAAAAATATCAGGGCTCTTCGCATGCACTTCGAGCACATCGAGCAAGAAGGTAATGATATCTTTGGAATCGCGAATCGCAGCACTCCAAGCATCTTTTCCATCCTTCACGATCAGATCGGCCGGGTCGAGGCCGGCGGGAAGCTGCGCCACTTTTACGTTTAAACCGGATTGCAGCGCGGTGCGCGCAGCACGGCCTGCCGCCTTGATGCCGGCAGCATCGCCGTCGAGTGCGAGGACGAGATTCTCTGTCATGCGTTTGATCAATGCAGAATGCTCCGCAGTGAACGCCGTCCCTGAGACAGCAACGGCATTCGCCCACCCCGCCTGATGGCTCATGACGAGGTCCATCTGCCCTTCGACCAAGACGGCGCAGTTGTGCTTGCGCATGTTGATCTTGGCCTTGTCGAAGCCGTAGAGGATGCGTGATTTGTGATAGAGCGGTGTCTCGGGGCTGTTGAGATACTTGGGTGCCTCAGGCGAGGCATGCGGCCCGAAGCTGCGACCGGAAAAAGCGATCACGCGGCCGGCGCTGTCTGCGATGGGAAACATAATGCGATTGCGGAATTTGTCGACCAGGCCGCCGCGGTCGTTCTTCTTGGCGAGTCCAGCCTCGACAATCTCTTTCTCGGTGAACTTTTTTACTGTTAAGAAATCCGAAAGCGACGTCCATTCATTCCCCGCCCAGCCGATGCGAAACTCCTTGATCGTCGCATCGTTCAGCCCACGACCTTTCAAATACTCTTTTGCTTCATCAGAAAATTTAGATACATAAAAGAATGTTGCCGTTTCCATGATCTCGAACAGTCTGTCCTTTTCATCTTTCTCTTCTTTGTGACCGCTTGAATAGACAATCTCAACGCCCGCTTTGTCTGCAAGCACTTTGAGAGCGCCTTTGAAATCTAGCCCCTCGATCGCCTCGACGAAAGAGAAAATATCGCCGCCCACCCCGCATCCGAAGCAATGATACGTGCCGCGCTCGGGCGAGACTGTGAAGCTCGGGCTTCGCTCCGCATGAAAGGGGCAGCGTGCCTTCAGAGTCGCCCCGGCGCGCTGCAGCTGCACATACTGCGACACCACATCGACGATATTGAGGCGGTCTTTGATCTGCTGGACGGTGTCGCTTGCCATGCCGCCATTATGCTCTTTTAAAGATAAAAAAGAAAAGCCCCGCGCGAACGCGAGGCCTTTTCGTGGATACGACACGAAGAAGTTCAGAACATGAACACGAGGCCGAACGAGAGCCAGAACAGAGCGAGAAAGACACTGCAGGCGAACACGACCAATGTCGGCAAGGCCGCGATTCCCGCGATCCACAGAGCTGCTTGGGGCTCGTCATGCCAGCGCCAGAAGCATGCCGCCGAAGCGAGCATGCAGAGCGATCCGTAATTTACGAACCACCAAAAGTAGTTGTCCCATACATTCTGGCTCATAAACGGCACGATCCAAAACCAGGCACCGAGAAATAGCATGCAGAACGTTGTCGCTTGCATTCCATATTTCTCAGGCAGCGAGTAGTTTTGCGCGATAGCCGGATGAATTCTCATTGAGTCCTCCTCAAAGATCGATTTCCATATAATTATATCACTAAAAAAATATATGTCAACAGCCGCCCTCTCGGGCGGCTGTTGCGGAGTAAACGTGGGGCTTTGATTAGGCCTGCATTGTCTCTGCCGTTTCCTGCGGCATTGCGACGGCTGGTGCCTGCGCTTCGAGCTCTGCTTCCATCTCTTCGATGAGAGCGGCCTTCTTGGAGCCTTTGAAGCCGGTACCAGCGGGGATGAGGCGGCCGATGATGACGTTCTCCTTGAGACCGACAAGGCGGTCGACGGCGCCGGCGACAGCTGCTTCGGCGAGCTTGCGCGGCGTGTTTTGGAATGAGATCGCCGAGAGGAAGGATGCGCGCGTGAGCGAGACTTCGGTGATGCCGAGGAGCAATTGCTTGCCCTTGGCCGGTTCGCCGCCGCTATCCTTCGCGTTCTTGTTGATGCGCTCGAACTCGAAGTCGGTGATGATCTCGCCGGCTGAGACGCCGGTGTCGCCGGAGGCAGTGACCGAGACGCGACTAGAACATCTGCTTCACGATGATCTCGAGGTGCTTGCGTGCGGTCGAGACGCCCTGGAGCTCGTAGATGCGTCATGACTTCGGAGATGATGTATTCCTGTGCGCGCTCCTTGCCCGCGAGCAAGAAGAGTTCGTCGAGGTCGGCGGAGCCGTCGGTAAGGAAGTCGCCCTTCGTGCACCGACTCGCCGACTTTCACGAGGATCGTGCGCGAAGCGGATGGACGCGGTATTCGGTCTCTTTCTTGGCGGCCTTCGCGGTCTTCGCAGTCGAAGCGGTCTCCGGAACGATCGTGATGATGCGTCTCCTGACCGTCCTTGATGATGTCGGAAACGACGCCCGAGACACGCGCGATGCGTCGCCGGAAGTTTCGGCAAGCGCGTCTCGAAGATTTCTTCGACGCGCGGCAGACCCATGCGTGATGTCGCCGCCTGCGGTCGCGACACCGCCCGTGTGGAAGGTACGCATGGTGAGCTGGGTGCCCGGCTCGCCGATCGCTTGTGCGGCGATGACGCCGACTGCTTCGCCGACATCGACGAGTTCGCCGGTCGCGAGGTCCATGCCGTAGCATTTCTGGCAAACGCCGCGCGCGACTTTGCACGTCATCGGCGAGCGCACGGTGACCTGCCGTGACGCTGCGCTCGTCTTCGATCGCCTTCGCATCGTCGCGGTTGATGAGATGATTGCGCTTGAAGAGACGTGTCGCCTGCATGACATCTTCTGCGAGGACGCGGCCATGGAGGCGGTCAGCGAACGAGCCGCCGATGTTTTCCTTGCCCGGACGCGTTGATGATGACGCCTTCCTTGGTGCCGCAGTCAGCTTCGAGGACGACGACGTCGTGCGCGACGTCGAAGAGACGGCGCGTGAGGTAACCGGCGCGCGCCGTGTTGAGCGCGGTGTCGGCGAGACCTTTGCGCGCGCCGTGCGTCGAGATGAAGTATTCGATCGGCGTGAGGCCTTGCTTGAGCGCAGAGGTGATCGGGAATTCGATGATCTCGCCGCGCGGGTTGGTGATGAGACCTTTCATGCCGGCCATCTGGTGGAGCTGGACGACGCGAGCCGCGGGCGCCGGAGGTGATCATGTCGTGGACGGAGCCGTTGCGGGTCGAGCGCGTTCGACGACGTGCTTGCGCAGATCGCCGGAAATCTTGGCCCAGATCTCGATGGTCGATGCGGCGGCGCTCGTCTTCGGTGAGAAGACCGTTGTCGTAGTTCTCCTGCTCCTTCGCTGCGGCAGCTTCGCGGCCGTGCTTCGAGCATCTCTTCCTTGACATCAGGAACGATGACGTCGGAGATCGACCACGTGATGCCGGCGTGGGTCGCGTAGCGGAAGCCGAAGCTTCTTGATCTTGTCGAGGATCGTCGGGATGCCGTCGAGCTCGTAGTGCGTGACGAGGTCGCGCACCAGCGCGTTGCATGCGCTTGTTGGTGATCTCTTCGTTGATGTACGGGAAATCGTTCGGGCAGGACGGAGTTGAAGAGCAGGCGGCCGACGGTCGTCTCGAAGACCTTGCCCTCGAACTGCGCGTACTTCTTGTTGTCGCTCGGCAGGACCTTGATCTTCGCGCGGATGTCGATCGCGCCGAAGTCGTACGCGGTGATCGCGGCGTTGGTCGTCGGGAACGCGCTTCCCTCGCCCTTCAGTCCGGTGACCGATCTTGGTCATCCAGTAGCAGCCGAGCACGATGTCGAGGAGCTTGGACGCGACGACGACGTCGCCGGAGCCCGGCTTCAGGACGTTCTTGTTGGCCGACATGATCTTGGCGGCTTCCATCTGCGCAGCTTCTGAGAGCGGCACGTGGACGGCCATCGCGTCGCCGTCGAAGTCGGCGTTGTATGCAGGACAGACGAGCGGGTGGACCTGGATCGCGTTGCCTTCGATGAGGACCGGGCGGAATGCCTGGATCGACTGGCGGTGCAGGGTCGGTGCGCGGTTGAGGAGCACGTACTTGCCCTTGATCGCCTCTTCGAGAATCGGCCAGACTTCCGGCGCTTCGTCTTCGATGAGACGGCCTGCGCCGCGGATGTTGTAGGCGAGTTCGCGTGCGAGAAGTCCGTGGATAACGAACGGGCGGAAGAGCTCGAGCACCATGTGCTTCGGCAGACCGCACTCGTCGAGTGCGAGGTCCGGACCGACGACGATGACCGAGCGGCCCGAGTAGTCGACGCGCTTGCCGAGCAGGTTCTGGCGGAGATAGCCGTGCTTGCCCTTGAGGTAATCAGCGAGCGACTTGAGCGCGCGGCGGCGGCCTGCCGAGGATGCCGAGCACGCCGGCGCCGCGGCGCATGGAGTTGTCGAGCAGTGCGTCGACGGCTTCCTGCAAGATGCGCTTTTCGTTGCGGAGAATAACTTCCGGCGCATGGATCTGCGAGCAGGCGCTTGAGGCGGTTGTTGCGGTTGATGACGCGGCGATAGAGGTCGTTGAGGTCGGAAGACGCGTGGCGGCCGCCTTCGAGGGCGACCATCGGGCGAAGTGCCGGCGGGACGACCGGAAGCGCGTCATGAACATCCACTCGGGGCGGACGTCCGGCGCGCTGCAATGCCTCTGCGAGCGCGAGGCGCTTGCTTGAGCTTGTCGCGCTCGGCGGCTCCGGCCTTCTCGTATGCGCTCCTTCGAGCTCTTCGATGAATTTGTCGAGGTCGATCTGCTTTCAAGATCGTGTAGAGCGCTTCGGCGCCGATCGCCGCGCGGAACATCGCGCCGTATTTGACGGCGAAGAGGTGGTACGCGGCTTCGTCGAGGACGACGCCGACGCTGGATCGATTCGATCTCTTTCTTCGCCTTAGTCGCCTTCTCCTTGAGCTCGGTCTTTGACCTCGGCGTTCGCTGCAGCCTTCGTCTTCGGTCGCGAGTTCCTGTTCGAGGTCCTTGAGCAAGCGCTCGCGCTCGTCTTCGTTGACCGACGTGACGATGTAGCCGGCAAAGTAGACGACCTTCTCGACCTCAGCAGCCGAGAGGCCGAGCATGAGTGCGATGCGCGACGGGATGCCGCGGAGGAACCAGATGTGCGCGACGGGCGTCGCGAGGTCGATGTGGCCCATGCGCTCGCGGCGCACGATGGCGCGCGTGATCTCGACACCGCACTTCTCGCAGACGATGCCGCTGAAGCGGATGCCGCGGTATTTGCCGCAGTAACATTCGTAGTCCTTCTCAGGGCCGAAGATGCGCTCGTCGAAGAGGCCGTTCTTCTCGGGGCGCTGGGTGCGGTAGTTGATGGTCTCGGGCTTGGTGATTTCGCCGTGTGACCACTCAAGATGCGCTCGGGAGATGGCGAGGCGCATCGCGACTGCATCGAAGTCCTGCAGGGATCGTGTCTTTCTTCTTGTGGTGCATAGCATAGATGTATTGAGCGATTGATAGATTATTGAGTCGCCGTCCGCATGAATTCGATGTCGATGCCCAAGCCGCGCAAGTGTCGGACCAAGACATTGAAGGATGCCGGCGTGTTGGTCTCTTCGATGCGCTTGCCGGAGACGATCGCGTCGAAGGCTGCAGAGCGGCCCAGGATGTCGTCGGATTTGATGGTGAGCATTTCGCGGAGCGTGTATGCGGCGCCGTAGCCGAGGAACGCCCAGACTTCCATTTCTCCGACGCGCTGACCGCCGTTTTGCGCTTTGCCGCCGAGCGGCTGCTGCGTGGTGAGCGAGTACGGACCGATCGAGCGCATGTGGATCTTGTCTTCCACCATGTGGTGCAGTTTCAGCATGTACATGACGCCGACCGAGACCGGCTGCGCGAATGCTTCGCCGGTGCGGCCGTCGAAGAGCATGCGCTTGCCGTCTTCGGCGACGCCGGCTTCCTTGAGTTCGTCGCGGATTTCGTCTTCGGTCGCGCCGGCGAACGACGGCACGACTGCCTGGTAGCCGAGCATGTCTGCCGCGAGGCCGAGGTGGAGTTCAAGAATCTGGCCGAGGTTCATACGCGACGGCACGCCGAGCGGTGTGAGGATGATGTCGACCGGGTTGCCGTCCTCATCGAACGGCATGTCTTCTTCCGGCAAGATGCGCGAGATAACGCCCTTGTTGCCGTGGCGGCCGGCGAGCTTGTCGCCGACCGAGATCGTGCGCAGCTGTGCGACTTCGATGTGCACGCGCTTGATGACGCCGCATTCGAGCTGATCGCCGGTCTCGCGCGAGAATACTTTGACGCCGATGATGCGGCCGCGCTTGCCGCCTTCCATGCGCAAGCGATGTGTCTTTCACGTCCTTGGCCTTCTCGCCGAAGATCGCGTGCAAGAGGCGCTCTTCTGGCGTGAGCTGCGTCTCGCCTTTCGGGGTGACTTTGCCGACGAGGATGTCGCCGGAGCGGACTTCCGCGCCGATGCGGACGACGCCGTCTTCATCGAGGTTGCGGAGTTTGAATTCAGAAACGTTGGGAATGTCGTGGGTCGTGACCTCGGGACCGAGCTTGGTGTCGCGCACGACGCAGACGAACTCTTCCATGTGGATCGAAGTGAAGCTTCGCTTCCTTGGCGAGCTTCTCGGAGATGACGATCGCGTCTTCGAAGTTGGTGCCGAACCAGGGCAGGAATGCGACGCGGACGTTCTGACCGATCGCGAGCTGGCCGCCGACCGATGTCGAGGTGTCGGCAAGAGGTCGCCCTTCTTCACCGTATCGCCGACTGAGACGACCGGACGCTGGTGGAAGGTCGTGAAGCCGTTGGTGCGTGAGAAATTGACGAGCGCGTATTCCTTGGTCTTGCCGCTCGAAGTATCCTTTGACGGTGATCTTGCGCGCATCGGCGTAGGTGACTTCGCCCGGCTCTTCCGCGAGGATGAGGCGGCCGGAATCGCGCGCGGCGATAGACTTCGACGCCGGTCGCCACATACGGCGCGTCCGGCACCACAAGCGGAACGGCCTGCTTTTGCATGTTCGAACCCATGAGTGCGCGGTTGGCGTCGTCGTTTTCGACGAACGGGATGAGCGAGGTCGCGACCGAGAACGGCTGGTTGGTCGCGACTTCGATGTAGTCGACGTTTTCGCGTGCGACGATCGTCGGCTTGCCGTGCTTGCGGACTTCGGCAAATTTCGTCGGTGATGCTTGCCGTTCTCGTCGCGCGGCGTTGCGGCGTGCGCGATCGCGTACTGCTCTTCTTCGAGCGCGTTCATGTAGACGATCTCCTTGGTGATGACGCCTTTCTCGACTTTCGCGTACGGCGTCTCGATGATGCCGAATTCGTTGGGGCGTGCGTAGAGCGACATGTGAAGCACGAGGCCGATGTTCTTGCCTTCCGGCGTGTGGATCGGGCAGACGCGGCCGTAGTGCGAGGAGTGCACGTCGCGCACTTCGAGGCCTGCGCGCTCGCGAGGTGAGACCGCCGCGGCCGAGCGTCGAGAGCGTGCGGAGGTGTTCGATCTCGTCGAGGGTGTTGTACTGCTGCATGAGCTGCGAGAGCTGGTCGGTCGTGAAGAATTCGCGGATCGCGGCCTGGAACGGGCGCGGGTTGACGAACGAGACCGGGGCGGTCGTCTCAGGATCAACCATCGCCATGCGGTCCTGGATGTTGCGCTTCATGCGCGAGAGGCCGACGCGCATGCGCTGTTCGAGCAATTCGCCTGCGAAACGAACGCGGCGGAAGCCGAGGTGGTCGATGTCGTCCGGTTCGCGTGCGGGTTCGGCGTTCAATTCGGCGATGTGGGTGATGATGCGGACGACGTCTTCGAGGTCGAGGGTGGCGTTGTGCGAGGTGCTTCTCGTCGGTCGGAAGGCCGAAGCGGCGGTTGAAATGGAAGCGGCCGACCTTGGAGAAGTCGTAGCGCTCCGCGCGAAAGGATGGCATCGACGTGGTCGCGGGCCGATTCGGCGGTCGCGATGTCGCCGTCGCGCAGGCGGCGGTAGATCTCGACGAATGCTTCTTCGACGGACTTCGCGTGGTCGTGCGTCGAGCGTCGTCGTGATCGCCTCGCGTGCGGCGGTCTTGCCGAACTTCGCTTGATGATCTGTGCGTCGGTGCTCGAGACCGAGGACGCGCAAGAGCGAGGTGACCGGGAAGCGGCGCTTGCGGTCGATCTTCACATAGATAGCGCCGTCCGGATCGGATTCGATCTCGATCCAGACGCCGCGAGCCGGGATGATCTTCGCGGCGAAATAGTTCTTGCCCTTGTACGGAATCGCCTTCGAAAAAGACGCCGTAGCTGCGGGCGAGCTGCGGCACGACGATGCGCTCGACGCCGTTGATGATGAACGTGCCGTGCGCCGTCATCCACGGAAAATCAGCCAGGAAGATTTCCTGCTCTTTTTCGTCGCCGGTCGTTTTGTTCTTCAAGCTGCACCACCATCGAGAGCGGCGCTTCGTAGGTCTTCATTGCGCGCTTCGCGTACTGCTCGTCCCAGCGCAGATCGCCGAAGGTAGAATTTCACGAGCTTGAGCTCGAACTTCTTGCCGGAGTGATCGCTGATCGGCGAGAATTCCTTGAAGACGCGCTCCGCGCCGCCTTCCACGAATTCCGTGAAGGATTTGATCTGGCATTCGACGAGGACTGGGCAGCTTCACGAGCGGTTCGTTGAAGCGGCCGAAATACTTCTGCGGGCGTGCCTTATGCGTGGTTTTTGCCATGACGATTATGTGCGGAGCGCAAAACCTCGAGTCCGTTTCTCAACGACGGAAGCTTCGCGTTCTCCGTTTGTTTAGACCCCCTTTATAAAATGTTTTATAAAAAATCCCCTGCACCTGTAAACCTTTTCTTTACTCCCCGCCTCTCCGGCGGGCCCGCCGTGAAGGCGGGAAAAGCGCATCCGTAACTCAATCGGCTTGCGAGCAAATATAGCTTCATATTACGCATTTTTAAGTAGCTGTCAAATCAGCTTATCGTGCAGAATATATGAAAGCCCCGGGGTTATTTGCCCGGGGCCTCAGTTTAAGAACTGCTCACGCTAGGACGAACGAGCGCGAGGCGGTGTGTTCGCCTGATTTACCGCAGCTTGGTGCAAGAGCGCTCCATAGAAATGGGGAGCTGCCTTCTTGTAGTACTCCCGCATCTCCTGCTCGCGCCTAAGCGCCATCACGTTATCCACCGGGACCGCCGGGGTGAACTGAACGATTTTCCGGGGTTCGCCAGCCGGCAGGGCGGGCGGACTACTACTGGTATGCCTGTTCATGTCAGCTCCTTGAACTCCCGTTGTGGGAAACCCGATAGGCCATGTCAGATCATATCCGCCACAGCCAAACCATTCGTGGGCGAATCCTGAGTGATATTGTTGAGCATCGTCTGATCGCACATTTGCACCTAGAAGTTTAGTTTTGCCGCATCTACGCCCGGCTATTATGTATTATAAATCATGTGAATATACTTGGCAAGTTTTCGTAACTGTGGACTGCCTGACTTGGTTCCATCGGAACTGTATACATTTAATTTGCATTCACCCCAAGACTCCCCTATGCTGGCGACGGCCATTGGTTCGTTGAAAAGAAAGTGTCTCGCACTCACAAGAGGAGAATGTCATGCAAATCCACGTCGATCACGACCAAGCGCGTCGTGTCTTCGACGTCTTGGTGCAAACACACCGCAAGCATCAATACCCGTACAACATCGCTCGGCTCCCGCAGGACTCGATCCCCAAGTTGCTGCGGAGAGATCCACTACGGCATGCACAGTTCATATTCTTCTTGTGCCACTTCATGCGTGGCACACTCGACAGTGCGATCGTCACGCGGCAACTCATAGCTCTATGGTATCGATATCCGTGGATGTTCCAGCCAGAAGAAGTAGTGAGGCATTCTCAGGAGGAAATCGGACGATTCCTCGCGAGCGTGGTCAACTATCACCTGAGTGAGATCGCGGCCTTCTGGCTCGAAAACGCGCATCGTCTCCTCAATCGGTACCGCGGCGACCCCCGCGCGATATACAAAGGAGTGAAAACGTACAAGGAAGTTCTCAGGCGAGTCGTATACAAAAGACCCTTGTCCTCGAAGACCACGCGCGAACTCTTCATGATCGAGCGCGGCTTCTTGGGCTTCCAAGGGAAGATGACAAGCATGCTCACGTACTTCCTGATGGATGCACGTATCATTAAGAAAATCGAGGGCGTCCCGCCTGCAGTCGACTTCCATCTACTACGCGTCATGGTCGGGAACCAAATCTTGGTCGTACCGATCGAATTGCTCGCGGCAGGAGTGCGTTATGACCAACTCTATAAGCATGGTGTCGAGGCGGTCATGCGGTATATGCGCGAGACAGGCGTCGATGCAGTTACGCTTGGCGATGCGCTCTGGATACTATCAACCGAGCTCTGCGCTAGCGCTCCTGGGAATTGGTCCCTGGGGCGAAGTAAAGGACGACCTCAGAAAGGCGTGAGAAAAGCACCGCCTCGTGCGGTGGTTCTTGATCCGCATAACTATAAGCATGTCGTTGCATACGAGCGTACGTGTCATCATTGTCCGGCGAGACATACCTGCACCCTCAACTCCCCCTCCGGCCCATACTACGAAATGGGAGCGTTTCGCTCTCACCCTAGAATCGAACTGCCGGTTCGACAAACATTGTTTGAAACTGCTCAAATTGCTCTCCCTGACCATGTCGCACCAAGAATAGATCGTGCGGGAATTGTGCAAACCCCTCCAGACGAGATACAGCTCGTTTTGTTTGGAGACACTATCGAGTCCGATACCTGAAAACGGTGTCGGACTCAAACTTTTATATAAAGAAAGACGCCGCTATACGCGGCGTCTCAGGGTTAGAATGGGCAATCATCGCCCGCCGTTTCTCTTGTGAACGGAACAGCACCCTTCCGTCGTCTGCGAATTGGTGCGCTCGGTATTTTGTGAGTTCGCAAGAGCTCAGGAAGCTCAGGCCAGTCAGCGCGTTTGATCGCCTCAGTTGCACATTCGTGGTGATGTATGAGGCAATGTACTCTGCGATACCAAGTCGCTGCTCTTTTGGGATCTTCCCATTTTCGATTTGATCGAACCTTCTGGCCTCTCACCTCAATGATACCGCCATAGTTATCGCCCCACCGTTCAACTCCTCTATCAAGCCCAGGATTGCGGGTGCGCCTTCCACCACAATCAATGTGACGATTGTTTTGACCGAAATCTCCAGCAATCAAATTCACGAGCCTGCAGTCCAAAGTGAGTCGGTTGAAGTGATTCACTACAACCTTGGCACCCGCTCGGACTACGAGACGATGAAGGTATACAGATAGTCGTTTTTTGCCTCTTCGGTTTGCTTTGGGTATGGACCCGAGTGCATATACATGCTTTATCTCGCCCGAAGTACTCCATTGAACATTCACACGCCACCTATACCTCGAAACTAGACGGGCTTTGCTTTTATCGATAATTGCAACGTACTTGTCCCGTCGTGTGGAACTTTGCGATAAGACTACGATTGCATATGGATATTCATCAGGAATGTGGACACCGTTTCCAAGATTCTGCGACTTGGATATCAAATCGCTCCAGTCACGTATCTCCCTTCTGAAATCCGAGAGCGCAGGCTGTTCTAACGAATCTTCAGGTTCATCCCCTATTTCTTCAAGCATCCCGATCGTTCGATCAAGAGCCAGAAATTCCATGTCGTGGCTCATGACCAGTACCTTTCGCGTTTGTTGCACTCTTCACTATCCGACAGTGTATATCAGATCAATTGTGATGAGTTGACGGCCACAGTGGATACGTGGCGGGGTCTACTCGCTGGAGCCTTGCGAGCGTGATTTTGTGCCGTTTTTCCACTCATCGATCTTGGCGTGATGACCGCTTTTGAGCACTTCCGGCACCGCGTATTTCTTCTTTTTCCACACCAAGACGTCGGGGCGCGTGTACACCTCTGAGCTCGATACGCGTGAGCCTTCGAGGGATTCGGCTTTGCCGAGCACTCCCGGCACGAAGCGCGCGATCGCGTCGATCATCGTCGCTGCTGGCAGTTCACCGCCGGTAAGTACGTAGGGTCCAACGGAGATATGCTTCGCTTTCAGAATCTGCGCGACACGCGCGTCGATTCCTTCGTAGTGTCCGCAGATAAATACGATATCCTTTTTACTAGAAAGCTTTTGTGCCATCGGCTCGTCAAACTGCTCGCCGCTTGGCGAGAAGAAAATTACTTCGACCCCTTTCTTCTTCCCGATCGCCTTCTCTACTGCAAGCAGCATTGGCTCCGGGCGCAAGACCATCCCCGGCCCGCCGCCATACGGCCTGCGATCGACGCGCTCGTCTTGTACGCGCTTTGTCACGCCGGAGTCTGGGCGAAGGCGGATAAAATCCTTCGGATCGTAATATGAAATCTTGATCTTCGCTTTTTCCTTCCCCCCTCCCGAGGACTTCCTACTGGTCACTGCAGCGCGTCCGATGATCGAGCTCTGGAGGTACGGCCCGATTGACTCGGGGAAAAGCGTGATGATATGGAAATGGAGCATACAGTTGTGGCGCGTTGTGCGAGCAAATCGCAGAGACAGACAGAGCAATGTCTGAGCGAAGCGAGTTGCGGAAGTCTGTCGGCGCGATTTGCCCGCACGACGCGCACCCACTTATCAACCCTTGAGATCAGCGATGACGTCGTCGATCGAGTCGTCTGCATTGACCGCGGCGACTTCCGGCATTGCCGGGCGCTCGGAGCCTTCCGGCTCTTCTATCTTGAGGTTGACGCGTGCATCGTTTTTCATTCCGACCACACGAAGAATCGTGCGGATCGCCTTGGCAGTGGCGCCCGAGCGGCCGATCACCTTACCCATGTCGTCTTTGTTGACACTAAGCGTGAGCAAGACGCCCATCTCATCGACGGTACGCTTGATCTTCACGTCCTCCGGAGAGTCGGCGAGCGATTTGACGACGTATTCGAGGAACTGCTGGTCTTGTTCCATATCAATCAAGTATATCAGATTATTCAGCTGCAGGAGTCTCTGCAAGCGATTCACTGGGGGTTTCATCGACAGCAGTCTCAGGAGCTGTGTCGGAAGTCGTTTCTTCTGCAGGCTTTTCCGGCTTTGCCTCGCTGGAGCCTTCTGCGGCAGCGGGGGCTTTAAATGCAGGCAAAACGTTGATCTTCTTGCCTGAGATGACTCCTGCGGAGATGAGCATGTTGTGCATGGTCGCTGAGGGCTTTGCGCCGACGGAGATCCAGTACTTGATACGGTCTTCCTTGAGGGCGCGCTCCTTGCTCTTGGGGTTGTAGGTGCCGACGACCTCCACGAAATTGCCCGTCTTGGGGCCGCGGGTGTGCTCGGCAACGATCACGCGATATGCCGGCATGTTGATGCGGCCCACGCGCTGTAATCGGATCTTTAACATAGCTCGGGAACTGTAGCAGAATCTGCCAAAATGGTCAATAAAGCGCGTGGAGCCTAATCCACCCTACCTGCTTGTACAGGGCAGGATTTTCATGATTAAATAGCCGCAGGAAAGGAGGTGATTACGTTGTTAGGAAATCTCGTAGAACTCTACGTCGGGTTCGAATCCGACTGTTCTATGAACGGGGTGCTTCAACGATTGCTCGATATACTCGGCAAGTATGCCGAGGTGGTCAGTGTCCACGGAGGATACTGGGGAGAACGAGACGGATTCGTCCGTTTTGGTCTCAAGAACATGAAGGCTGACCGCGCGCTAGTCGCGGACAGGTTGAACGCCCTCGTTCAAGTCGCACATGCGGAGTTTGAAGATGCCAACCACAACCGACACCATTACGGGCGAGCCTGCTACCATCGATCCGCAGCCGCTTAAACGAAAATGACAGGCCGACGAACCATTGTATTCGCCGGCCTGTTTGCTTTTGTACTATTTCGCAACCTTTGTCGCCTCTTCAAATTTGACCGATAAGAGCTTCGAGACGCCATCCGAGCCCATCGTGACGCCGTAGAGCTCGCCCGCGGCGGCCATCGTAGCGCGATTGTGGGTGATGACGATGAGCTGGCTCTTTGCCCCGAGCTCGCGGATCATGTCGGCATAGCGCTTGGAGTTGGCCTCATCGAGCGCTGCGTCGGTCTCGTCGAGGATGAGAAACGGCGGGGGATTGACCTGGCTCATCGAGAAGATCAGCGCGATAGAAGTGAGCGCGCGCTCGCCGCCTGAGAGCACTTCGAGCCCGCGCACCTTCTTGCGCGGCAAGCGATACCGATATAGAAAGTCCCGCGTACAACTCCCTTCTTCTACGGGCTTGCGAAGTCGATATCTTCTGCATCTTCTTCTCGGATGATCCGCCTTCGAGCGCGTTGGGCTTTTCGATAGTAAGCTTCGCTTCCCCGCCGCCGAAGAGCTTGGTGAAAAAGTCGTGGAGCGCGGCGTTGATATGCTTCAGGCCTTCGGTGAACTTCTCATCGATCGTCTTCTCGAGCTCGGCGATAATGTCTTCGCAATGACTCAGCCGACTTCTCGAGGTCGACGAGCTCCCTCGCGAGGAATTCGTCGCGCTCCTTGGTCTGGTTGAATTCACTGACGACCGCATCGCCATTGCCGATGCCGGACTCTTCGATCTTGATCTTCAGGCGCTCGATCTCGCGGCGGCGCTTTTCTTGCGCGCTGCGGTCTTCCGAGAGCGCGCCTTGCGGGATCTCCGCGCGTTGTCCAATCGTGGATCGCGGCGCCGAGGAGCACGATCCCTTCGCGGACCTCTTCTTCGAAACGCTCGCGCAAGCCCCGCGACCTGCTCGCGCGCATTCTGTACGCCACTCAAGCGTGCACGTGCCTCGCGCAATCGTCCTTCGAGCTCGACCACTTCGCGCTCCGCGGCAAATGACGCATCGCGCGCTGTTGCGATTTTGGCGCGTGCCACTTCTACCTCTGTGAGCTATTTTGTGTTCTATTTCCTGCGCCGATTTCAGTTGTTTGCCGAGCGATTCCACGTGCCGGCGCGCTTCCTCGCTCGTCTCTGGCGCAGACCCCGTAAGTCCTTCGATAAATGATTTGATGCGGCCGCGAAGCTCCCCGAGCACCGAGCGCACTGCATGTAAGTCGTCGTTGTGCTCCGCTTGCGCAAGCTCCGCTTCGATCTCGCGTACGAATTGCCTTACGTGCGGCACCGGTACGATCTGCTCGACCGTCACCGTGTTGACCTCGAGTACGCCTTCGGCGCGCCCCAGTTCGCGCTCGAGCCGTGCCGCTTCGTGCCGAGCTTCGGAGAGCTTGTGTTCGAGACCGTTGATCTCTGTCTCGCTTACTCCGTGGTTATTCCCACCATGTGCTGCACGCATTTCATCAGCGCGTTGCGCGAGCGATTTTGCCTGCGATTCATATTCGTGTGCTTCCTGGAGCAATCGTGCGTCTTCTTGCGTGATGTACGCGTTTTCGCGCGCGAGATATTCGTTGACCTTGGCGCTCAGCTCGCTCTTGAGCTCGCGCGCCTTCTCGATCTTCTCCACTTGGCTGCGCAAGAAGTTGAGATGCGGCGCGATCTCGCGACGCAGTGATTTGGTCTTGTCGATATTGGCCCCCGTTTCCTCAAGCTTGCGCTCGCTTTCGGCCTTCTTATGTTGATACAGCTTCAGACCAAGCGCGTCCTCAACCATCTCACGACGCTCGCGCGGACTTGCGTTCAAGATGCGGTCAGCCTCGCCCTGCGAAATGATCTGATACCCCGAGCCGCCGATGTTCGCGCCGGCAAGCAATCTGATCACATCCTTGAGGCGTACCTGCGAGCCGTTCAAGAGATATTCGTTTTGCCCGTCGCGATACACGACGCGCTCGACCACCACCTCGTTGAAATCGAGATCGAGCAATCGTTTCGAGTTATCAAACGTAACTTTCACGCTCGCCCTATTGCCGCGAGGCATCGCGGGACTGCCGCCCCAGATAAGGTCCTCGCCCTTCTTCGAGCGCATACTTTTCATCGACTGTTCGCCGAGCACGAATCTGAAAGCCTCCGCGACATTGGTCTTGCCGCTGCCATTGGGCCCGACGATAGAAGCGATCGCCGAAGTGAATACCAGCTCGGATTTCTTGCCAAAGGATTTGAAGCCCGAGAGCTCGATGGATTTGAGGCTGAGGAACATTACTGACTATTGTATCAAAAATTATCACCTCTAATTACCACCCTTTCGCCACAAGCGCCTTCTGCGCCGCGTCTTGTTCGGCCTCTTGCTTACTGCGGCCTTCGCCGAGGGCGAGGCGCTCATGGCCGACGGCGACTGCGATGACGAAGCGCTTGTCGTGGTCGGGACCGGTTTGGTTGACGAGTTCGTACGAAGGCGTGTGGCCGCTCTTTTCCTGAGCGATTTCCTGCAGGCGACTCTTAGCGTCTTGCCAGAGGCGCTTCTCCACCACCTCTTCGGTCTTATAGAAAATATTCTTCGCGATGAAATCCTTGGCAGTGAGGTAGCCGGCGTCGAGATAGAGTGCGCCGATCAAGGCTTCGAAGGCGTTCGCGAGGATGATCGCGCGAGCGCGCCCCGTGTCGCGGGATTCGCCGCGGCTCAAGAGTAGATACTCGTTCATACCGAGCTTAGTAGCCGCGTCCGAGATCGAGACGGTGTTGACGAGCGCGGCGCGATATGCCGTGAGGTCGCCCTCGGGCTTGTCGGGATATTTGGCGAAGAGAAATTCGGTGACGACGAGCTCGAGTACGGCGTCACCCAAGAACTCGAGGCGTTCGTTGTGGCTGCTTTTGCCGCCAGTGAGAGAAGTGCGGTTCTCGTTGATATACGAGCGATGCGTGAAGGCCATCTGGAGCAGGTGGGCATCCCTGAATTCGTAACCGATCGTTTTCTGAAATTTCTTGAAATCGGGCATATGAGTAGCTTCTAGCTGCTAGGGACTAGCTTCCAGAAAATACATTGTTTTTGCATTTTCGCTAGAAGTTAGCAGCCAGGCACTAGAAGCTCATTCGCGTTTTTGCGCGAGAATGTTGATCGCGCGGGTGACGACCGGCAGAATATCGTCGTAGAAGTTGAGGTCGCCCACCGCGGCAAGCGGGAACCACTGCGCGTCGTCGAGGCCGCCTTCTTTCTTGAGCTTGAGATCTTCGAAAGGCGCTTCGACGAGGAAGTAGGTCGCTTGACGCTTCTTCTTGCCGCCTGGGACATTCGCATCGTTGGCTATGTATTCGTTTTCGCCGAGCGGCTCTTTGATACTGACACTCTCGAGACTCACTTCGTCTTTGAGTGTGCGGCGGATCGCATCGTCTTCTGATTCTTCAACGCGAAGCTTGCTCTTGGAGAGCGTCCAATGGCCGAAGATGTCATGCACGAGCGCAAGATACACCTCTCCGCCGTCACGCGCATAGACGATGGCGCCGACAAGCTTCTCGACGGGCATTTTGGCGGGTTTGAGCGCCTCTTGCTTGCGGCTCGCGCCTTCGTCCTTGCCCGGCTCGCCGAGCTCGACGTAGACGGCACCAAGTACGCCGTTCACAAAGCGTCCGGAGCTTGCGCTGCCGAAGCTCTTGGCGAGCTCGATAGCCTCGTTGATCGCGACTTTCGCGGGCACCTGGGTGCGATCGGCGAAGAGCAATTCTGTAAGTCCAACTCTGAGAATGTTGCGGTCGATGGCGGAGATCTTCTCCAAGGGCCACTCGGGCGCTGCACGCACAATGACTTCGTCGATCTCCTTCTGCTTGGCGATCGCCGTCTGCAGGAGGTTTTTCATAAAAGGCAGGTCGCTCTCTCGCGCGCCAAATTCCTTGCCATAGTCGGCAAGGCGTCCGATGCACTGATCGAGACTCATTTCACCACTTGCAGCATCTCTTTCGAAGAGGACTTGGAGGACGACTGACCGGGCTAGATGTCTGTTTGCCATTTCTGGAGATTAAAGATCAATAAAGAGCAATTTTTGAAATGGTTTAACTTTTGGCGGCTTCTTCTTTGTTTTCCCGGAGCCGGCCGCTTTCGCGCAGCGCTGTCTCCTTGCGCTTGGCGCGAGCACTTTCGCGCTTGGCACGTGCGACGACGTCGATCACGACCTTGCCGTTGTACTTGCCGCAGTTGGGGCACGCGCGGTGGGAGACGCGGAGCTCGCCGCATTCGCAGCGCGAGAGGCGCACGCCAGCGATAGCGTGATGAGAACGGCGTTTGGCCGTCTGGGAGCGGTTGCGTCGCATGCGGACTACCATATGGCGAGGATTATACAGAAATAGCCCGAAAAGGCAATGTTTTGTGGAATATTGTGAATATCAGACCTCCGTGCTGAGACGGGTGCAAAAAGACCGGCGATGGATTTCCGAGAAACCGCTCGCGAGGATCGCACGGCGATGCGCCGCCGTGCCGTAGCCTTTGTGGATCTCGAAGCCGTATGCGGGGTAGCGCGCCGCGAGCTTCACCATCATGCGGTCGCGCTCGACCTTGGCTGCGATCGAGGCGAGCGAAATGACCGGCTCGATCTGATCGCCGCGAATGATCGTGCGCTGATGCACGAATGCCTCTGGCGCATGCAAGCCGCCGTCGAGCAATATTTCTACCTCACGAGGTTTAACCTCGACAGAGTTAAGCGCTCTTTCGGCCTGTTGAGGTTTAACCTCGACCAACTGATCAAGCGCACGGGCGAGCGCGGAGCGGATGGCCGGGACGATGCCGTAGGTGTCGATGTATCGTGAGGAAGAAAACGCGACCGCGAAATCAATCGTCTTATCGGAGCGTAAAGCAAGCATTTTCTCATAGAGAATTTCCCTGCTTTTCGGCGTCATCTGCTTTGAATCCTTGGCACCTTGTAGCAACGAGAAATCAAAGTCGTGCGACACCAGTACGGCACCGACCGCGACAGGACCCGCAAGCGGCCCGCGGCCCGCCTCATCGATGCCTATCAAATGCGAAAGAGTATCCACAAACGCAGTATATCGCGTTTGGTATACTGCTTTCTATGGCGTCCGACCCGACCAAATCTTTCGTCCACCTGCATACCCACTCCCATTATTCCCTTCTTGAAGCGCTGCCCAAGATTGACGAGCTCGTCGCTGCGGCGAAGGCCGACGGGCAGAGCGCACTCGCGCTCACCGACAACGGCAACATGTATGCCGCGATCGAGTTCTACAAGGAGTGCAAGAAGAAGGACATCAAGCCGATCCTCGGCGTAGAGTTTTTCGTGGCGCCGCGCACGAGGCACGACAAAGAGCACAACGTCGACGACCAGCTCGGCCGCCTCGTGCTGCTTGCCAAGAACGATGCGGGCTACAAGAATCTTCTCAAACTCGTTTCGATATCGTATCTCGAGGGCTTCTATACGCGTCCGCGCATCGATCGTGAGTTACTTGGGCAGCTGAACGATGGACTCATCGCGATCCTGCCCGCGCACGCCGGCGAGCTTGCATATGCCTTGCGTCACGCGCAGCGCGACCGCGCGTCGCAGTCCTTCGCATGGTTTAAGAAAGTCTACGGCGATCGCCTCTACCAGGAAATCACCGCGCACCCCGAGATCCCGGGACACGACAAAGAGACCGCGACACTTGTGGAATTTGCAGGGCAGCACGGAGTCGCAGTGGTCGCGGCACACGACATCTACTATCTCGACCCAGACGACGGCCTCGCCTGCGACCTCGTCAACAAGATCCGCACTGGCGGCGTCTTGAACCGCGACAACGGCGAATACCGCATGCGCGACTTTTCTTTTGTGCCTGCCAAGACAATGAAAGAGCGCTTCGAGGATCTTCCTGAGGCATTGGACAATGCCGCACGGATCGCAGAGCTCTGCGACGTGACGCTCGACCTCGGCAAATGGGTCTTCCCCACGATTTCCCGTCCCCACTGGCTCCACTGCCGACTCAGAATTGCGTGCGCTCACCTTTGCGGGCTTCGAGACTCGCGGCATGCAGAAGTCGCCGGAGGTCATGGAGCGCGTCGAATACGAGCTCGCCGTCATCTCCAAAAAAGGCTACTCCCCGTATTTCCTCGTCGTCTCCGACTTGCTGCGCTACGCCAAAGGCGCGGGCATTCTCACCAACACCCGCGGTTCGCGCCGCCGGTTCGCTCGTCTCCTATCTCTCCGGCATCACGACCGTCAATCCGCTCGAATACAACCTCCCCTTCGAGCGCTTCCTCAATCCTGAGCGCCCGTCGCCGCCGGATATCGACATGGACTTCGCCGACAACCGGCGCGACAAAATGATCGAGTACGTGCGTGCGCAAGATACGGCGAAGACCATGTCGCGCA
This sequence comes from Candidatus Kaiserbacteria bacterium, assembly GCA_963767115.1. Taxonomy (GTDB): domain Bacteria; phylum Patescibacteriota; class Minisyncoccia; order Phycocordibacterales; family UBA2100; genus UBA10103. The sequence continues at coordinate 107,291 of CAVYCR010000012.1, forward strand.
GATCGGCACCTTCGGCACGATGCTCGCGCGCGCTGCCGTGCGCGACGTCGCGCGCGCGCTCGGCTTCTCGTATGGCATCGGCGACACGATCGCGAAGATGATTCCCTTCCCCAAGCAGGGCTTCCCTGTCTTCATCGGGGCGTCGATCGAAACCGTGCCCGAGCTCAAGGAAGTCTACAAGGGCGACGCCGACGCGCGCGAGATCCTCGACCTCGCGCAGAAGATCGAAGGGCAATGCGCGCCACGTCGGCGTGCACGCGGCCGGCGTCGTCATCGCGCCGACAGCCCGTCGACCGAATTCGTGCCGATCCAGCTCGACCCCAAAGGCGGCAAGATGATCACGCAGTACGACATGCATGCCGTCGAAGAAGCAGGCCTTCTGAAATTCGACTTCCTCGGCCTCACCAACCTCTCCGTCCTGGCGGACGCGGTCGAGCGCGTAAAGGAGCGCCTCGGTGTTGAGATCGACATCGACAGCTTCCCGCTCGACGACAAGAAAACGTACGAGATGCTCGCGCGCGGCGAGACGCTCGGCGTCTTCCAGCTCTCCGGCGGCGGCATGACGGCCTACCTCGTCGACCTCAAGCCGACCGTCATCCACGACATCAACGCGATGGTCGCGCTCTATCGCCCGGGCCCGATGGAATTCATCCCCGAATACATCGCGCGCAAGCAAAATCCGAAGCTCGTGAAATATCTCGATCCGCGTCATGGAGCCGATTCTGAAGAATTCATACGGCGTCATCACGTATCAGGACGACGTATTGTTTGATCGCGATCGACCTCGCCGGCTATACCTGGCTCGAGCGCCGACAAATTCCGCAAAGCGATGGGCAAGAAGATCCCCGAAGAAATGGCCGCACAAAAAGAGACGTTCAAGAAAGGTTGTGTCGAGGGAGGAATGAAGCAAGCCGTTGCAGATCAGCTCTGGGAGCAGATCGAGACATTCGCCGCATACGGCTTCAACAAAGCGCACGCCGCAAGCTACGGCAACCTCGCGTACAAGACCGCGTACATGAAGGCGAATTTCCCCGTCGATTACATGGCCGCGCTCCTCATACGGCGGAAAGCGGCGACACTCGAGAAGATCGCGGAAATCGTCGCCGAATGCAAGCGCATGAAGATCCAGATCCTGCCGCCTTCTGTCAACGGAAGCCGTGGCAACTTCACCGTCGTTCCCTTGGAAAGCCCCGGCCTTTCCGAGTCCGGAAAGGCCGGGGCTTTCCAAGAAGCGATCCGCTTCGGGATGTATAGCATCAAGAACTTCGGCACCGGCGTGGGCGACTCGATTATGAAAGCACAGGAAGACGGCGGGCCGTTCACCGATATCGGTGATTTCTTGAGTCGCATTCCCGACAAGAACCTCAACAAGAAATCGCTCGAGTCCCTCATTATGTGCGGCGCCATGGATGAGCTCGGGGAGCGCGGTCAATTACTCGCGCATATCGAGACGCTTCTCGGATACCATCGCGAACATATGAATGCGCCGACAGATCAGGGGTCGCTTTTTGGAACATTCTCGAGTGCTCCAGCCAAATTGAAATTGCCGCCCGCACAAGCGGCCTCAATGGATACGCGCCTCGCATGGGAAAAGGAATTGCTCGGTCTCTACGTCTCGGGCCATCCGCTCGACAAGCACAAGGAAAAACTCTCTGACACTAAGAAAACCATCAAATACGCCAAGGAAATGCTGCGCGGCGTTGATACGGTCGTCGCCGGTTTCGTCGAGACCGAGCGCAGCGTCGTCACCAAAAGCGGCGAACGCATGTCTTTTCTGCAGATCGCGGATTTCTCCGGCTCGATCGAAGTCGTACTCTTCCCGCGTACCTTCAAAGAATTCGGCTCGCTCGCTTCCGCCGGCTCCTGCATCATGCTGCGCGGCCGCATCTCGGAGCGCAACGGCGAATCAAGCTTCGTGGCTGAGAAGGTAAAAGCACTGTAAGGGCCCGCACCGGGATCTTATTTTTCGGCCCTGCGGGACGCAAGCGCCCTCACGCCCTGCTTCGCGGTCTGCGGGTTCGGTCCTCGGCCCGAAAAATAAGATCCCGGTGCGGGCCCAAACTCTCTTGTGCAAATATAAAAACAAAAAACGCCGCGTACGGAGCGGCGTTTTTGTTTTTGCGTTCTTAGAAATTACGCGAAGTTCGCACCGCGGATCTCGTCGATCTTGAGCGCAGTCTTCCTGATGAAGCTTCCGAAGACGTTCGTCGCACCGCCGTTGTAGTAAACGACGAGGTAGGCAGCTGAAACCGCGAAGAGTACGAGCGCTGCCCAGTAGATGCCGTCGCCGACTGAGCCGAAGTCAAAGCCCGTGTACGGGATCTGCGTCAAGGCGACACTCGGATAGCTAGTAGCTGTAGTGTAGGTAGGATACATAGGATAATAGGAATAGGTTTGCGGCTGATAATACTGCCCTTGGTACTGATACTGCGGGTACTGATACTGCTGCTGATAATACTGTCCCTGACTATAATACTGCTGGTAGTACGGGTAATTCAAGCCGCTCTCATACACCGGCACGCCGCCGTTCACATTGACCGACGTCGAGTTGTTGATGTAATCCGTCGGCGAATTGGAGAGGGTCGCCGTCTGGTTGACCGGCGAATTGTTGTCGTTGGAAGCGCTGTAGGGATTGTTGGTGCTGACACTCACCGGGTTGTTGTTGGAAATGTCGTTGGTGTTTGCGTTGGCATTCGTGTTGTTGTTGGTGTTGTTGATCGGAATGTTGTTGGTGAGCGACTGATTCTGATTTTGGTTGTTGGTCTGGTTCTGTGTGTCGTTTTGGTTTTGCGTATTGGTGTTGGTCGGGGTGTAAACGTTGGACGGGGTATACGTGTTGGTCGGCGTGTAAGTATTGGTGTTGTTCATAGGAATAATGCAGTTCGGATAAGTACCGGTCGTGCCGCTGGGGCAAGCAGGAGTCGGTATCTGACAGTTGGGGTAGTTCCCCGTGGTGCCGCTTGGACATTGCGGCGTGGGTATCTGGCAGTTGGGATACGTGCCGCTTGTGCCGCTTGGGCATTGCGGGGTCGGTACGACGCAGTCAGGATAAGTGCCGGTCGTGCCGCTCGGGCAGCTGTAGTTCACGACAGCGGGAGGAGTGTAATAAGTGGTTCCGCCACCATGGTTGCCCACACCCCCGCCGCTCGAACCTCCAGTGCCGCAGCAACCTGAGCCACCGGAATCCCCGCCATTACCGTCTCCACCACCTCCATCTCCACCATTACCGTCACCAGAAGCCTGCGCATGGGCTACATGGACGCCGATCAGCGAGACATTTGAGTGGTTACCGGAAGCTATTTGCGCTACTGGTGACAAGAAGGCTGCCGATACGACTACGGTTACTATGCCAAACAAAACTGCAATGCCGTACAGTGTTCGACCGAAAACAGAGTTTTGCATAGGGTTTATTTCTATTAATAATACAATTCACCGGGTTTATAACACCCTTTTGGAACATCCAACCCTCGTATAGATACTCCAAAAGTGACAGGAGCAGAAGCTCCCGCCGATGTTTCAGACTTAGAGATCAATTAACCCACCTCTCCGTTGGGCCCGCTCGGACGAGGAAAACGGATTCCACCGTACGGATTGAAGGATCCGTTGCCATCCCTGATGTTTCGCTGGACGATTGCAAGCCCGCGGCCGGCGTTGAGAGTCTCGTGCTCATCTCCCCTGCTACCATGGTAGCAAAAGTTGACCTGCGCGAGATCAGCGGCGGAACACGGGACGCGAATGGTGTTCATGCCACGACGAACAGTCCTCTGCCCGACAACGACAAACGGGGCTCCGCCGGCGACCCGCCATCCGACAACCTTAAATAATCCGCCGTCCTCATCGATACTGACTGTCACCGAGCAGACAACTTGTTCGGAGCTTCGAGACTCGACGTGAACTTGACGGTGGTACTGTCTTGAACGGTGAAAAATCGCAGGCCCCTGTTCATGAAACGAGCACGGGTCCGGCGCTGTAATTTCGCACGCCGATCCGGATGTAGCCCAGAGGCCCATGCAGAAAAACAGCGCCAAGGCTAGAATTCGCATCTACTTATCTCCCTAGTTGTTTCTCGCCGCACCTTACGTTAAGCACCATGAGGTGTCAATGAACTTCTTCATAATGCCACAAACGCCAAAATCCCCTTTCGGGGATTTTGGCGTACTTTCTTTTTGGAGCTTTTGCCTATTTTAGCACGACGCAACTTGGTGAAGTCTGGCCGAGCTAGGCGCACGATGGCGGCGGCACTCGTTACTCTTGCGTTAGGCGCGAGAGATCACGATGCGCGGAGCCTCATTGCCTGAGCTATGAACGACGTTCATTTCATCGGCAGTGATGAGTGTGCGAGCAACTGGAGTTGCAACCTGCGCGAGGGCCGGAACTACCGGTGCGACCGGAGTCGACATGGCAGCACGGACAGTGCGGGTGTTGGCATTACTGTTGCCACCAAACATTGAGCCCGCGAAGACTGCCGCACCACCCTTGTAGTAGATCATCAGGTAGCTTGCAGCACCGGCAAAGCCGAGGAGCGCGAGCCAGTAGATGCTATCGCCAAAGGTTCCGAAGTCGAAGCCAGTGTAAGGGATCTGCGTGAGCGATACCTCCGTGCCGACCGTAGCCGGAGCTACGTAGCCGACGACCGAGACGCTTGCAGTACAGGTAGCACTGCCGCCCGTCGTGCCGTAGACCGTCATAGTGTAGGTCTGCGAAGTGTACGGATGGATCGCGAGCGAGCCGGAGATAGACACAGGTCCGATTCCGGAGATAGAAGCGCTCGAGGCGTTGGTCGAAGACCAACCGAGGTAGCTCGTGCCGCCTGCGACGATCGAGTTGGGGCTTGCGGTGATAGAGCAGGAGACGTTCTGGTAGACCGGAGTCGGGACGTTGTAGCTCTGCGGATAATTGGTGACGTACTCGACGGTCTGTTGTGTCGCGGCAGGAGCCGGGATATTGACCGTGTTGTTGACGTTGACTGGCGTCGTGATGCTGATCGGATTTGAGTTGGTCGTCGTGACAGTCACCGGGTTGTCGTTGGTATTGGTGTTTGTGTTGGTGCTCGGAGAGTTGTTGGTCAACGACTGCGTCTGGGTTTGCGGATTGTTCTGAGTCTGCGTGTTGGTCTGATTATTTGTCTGCGTCGGCTTGTTGACGTTGGTAGTGACCGTAGGAGTCGTCACGACCGGAGTAGTCGTCTGAGCCGTCGGGATAACACAGTGAGGATAGCTGCCCGTCGTGCCCGAAGGGCAAGAAGCTGTGGAGCTGTAGTAACCGCCACTGATGATACTAGGACTGTGTAATAACTAGAAGGGGTCGAGGCATAACCACCAGAGGTGTAATACCCACCGCCAGTACTTGCGTACCCTGCGCTGCCGTTCGAAGAACCGGTCACATAGGAGGGAGCGGAAGAGTAGCCGGTCGAACCGACTACAGGAGACGAGGAGTAGATCGGGGTCGAGTTGTTATCAAGACTGCCCGAACCATATGTATTGTCGAGACTACCGGAACCATAGGTGTTATCCAGACTGCCCGAACCATACGTATTATCAAGTGCACCGGAGCCATAAGTACCATCAAGCGAACCAGATCCATACGTACCGTCTAAACTTCCAGAACCATAGGTGCCATCCAATGAACCGGAACCATTATCAAGGCTGCCGGAACCGTAGGTACCGTCAGTTGAACCGGTGCCGTAGACACCATTGCCATTATCGGAGCCGACATCATAACCACCACCTGTGTCTGATCCTACGTCATAATTGCCACCAGTGTCGGAACCTATATCATAGCTACCCCTGGTGTCAGAACCGACATCGTAACCGCCACCTGTGTCTGATCCTACGTCGTAGCCACCTCCAGTGTCGGAACCGACATCGTATCCGCTGCCATTGTCGGAGCCGACGTCATAGTCACCATCATCCTGTGCAAACGCACGGGCCATAGGAGCCATCGCAATGATGACCATGATCGTTACTGCAATGAAGTTTTTATTAATTGAACTCATATCTTAAATAATTATTGATTAACTGCGTTAATGCGACCTACTGCTCTTAACGTGTATATGATATCATAAAAATAGACCCATGTCAAGTATTATGACATGGGTCCAAACTGTGTGCTTTACCAGCCTTTCGCCTGGGTTTCTCCCCGCATGGCCTGGCGCTTGCATTCGTCCATTAACCCGTCACTGTCGTAAAGGGCCGAATCGAGCTCTTTGAGATCGATCCTGGCAGGAACTCCCTCGCGCCATTTACTGCGATAGAGGACGACGCCGGTGACATCGCCACCCATGTCATGAACACAGCGAGCGTTATGCGCACTGGCCTTGACCATAGTCGTTGGCAGAGAGATTTTGATTCCGCCTTTCGGATACTCGATACTCATTCTTACACCGTTGGGTGTCCGATCAATATCGGCGTTGGGATTGCACGCCTTGAGCGCATCGACGTCAGCCGGGGCGAACGTAACGGAGAAGGTATTGTGCTTTCCGACGTCCGGACGCGTCAGAATGACGTCCTGACACTTGGGCTGATCGACAACAGTTTCCTGCGTCGCCGTAGGTTTCGGTGTCGCTGAAGCAACCGGATTTGGCGTTGCCGTCGACTGCGGAGTAGCGGCGACC